>CAXHMP010000006.1:0-31511 GCA_964017835.1 uncultured Alphaproteobacteria bacterium | reverse complement strand
TCGGAACCCAAATACATCAACACCACCGACACCCAAATGTTTCACAAGCGGCAAACGATTTTCGGATTTAATTTTGCGCGCGACGCCATATACCGCATGGGTCGCAGCATCGTGGTCGAAGGCCAAATTGACGCCATCCGCATGCAGACCAACGGCTTTCCCGAAACGGTGGCACCATTGGGAACGGCGCTGACCGAAGACCACATCGCCATATTATGTAAATCAAACCGCAATATCACGTTTTGCTTTGACGGGGACAATGCCGGGCAAAAGGCGGCCGCGCGCGCCGCGGGTCTGGTGATGCCGTTTTTGCGCGACACGTCCGACGTACGCTTTGCCTTTGTCACCGGGGCCAAGGACCCGGACGAGGTTTTAAAGACCGCCGGGGTGGACGCCATGCGGCAAATTATCGACAATGCCGCGCCCTTGGTTGATTTCCTGTGGGATGTGGCGAACAAATCGTTTTTGACGTCCACCCCGGGGGGCCGCGCCGCGGCGGAAAAGTTTTTGAAAAAAGAAATTGAAAAAATCGGCGACCCGGACCTGAGGCGCGAATACGATGCGGAATATAAAAACCGCATCTTTCACGCGTGGCGGCGGGCCCGTCCAGCCACACCGGCGGCCGATGCCCCGGCGCCCGACAATATTACCACCCGTACGATTGCATCAATTGTCAATGCCTATCCCGAATTGGCCGAACGCTATGGCGATTTTCTGGCAACATTGGGGGTGACACTGGACGCACCAACCGACCGATGCACCCTGGGGGCGACGGATGCGGAAAAATATATCGTGTCGCTGAAATTAAAAAAATATATTGAAAACTTGGGCGCGCAAAAGCGGGCGTATACGGCGCAATTGCTGGCGGGGGACGACGTGCGTGACCAAATTGCACAGACGGACGCCGAAATTGCCGCGGCCACCGAAAAGTTGGAAAAATTAATTCAATTATGACCCTGAACTGCCCCTTGGCCATTGACCGGATTCACACGACCCCCATGGGACGGGTGCGGATTGCCAAAAATTTGGGAATAAATGAAAAGGACGCGATGCGCGCGTGCATGGACGCGGTGCGAAACGGGGCCGCGGTGCGACGCGGAAAAAATTATTACATCACCCATAATGGTATTACCGTCACCATACACGCCCGCGCCATGACGATCATTACCGCGCATCGTCAAAATAACCCATTGGCCCCAGCCCAAATTTAACTGTACTTTAATAAAAACATTAATTATAATTATATCACATAACCAAAGGATATTTTTATGAAGGGCATCTTATTGGCGGGCGGCAGCGGATCGCGGCTTTATCCCCTGACAAAAATCACGTCCAAGCAATTGTTGCCGGTTTATGACAAGCCGATGATTTATTACCCCCTGTCCACATTGATGCAGTTTGATATCCGGGACATTTTAATCATATCAACACCGACCGATACCCCGAACATTGAAAAATTGCTGGGGGACGGGTCGAAAATCGGCCTGCGGATTCAATACGCGGTCCAGCCCGAACCCAAGGGCATCGCCCAGGCATTTCAAATCGGGGCGGATTTTGTGGGCAACGACGACGTGTGCCTGATATTGGGGGACAATATCTTTTACATGGGGGGCCAATTGCCGGCCTTTCGCGATGAAGTTGCCAAAAATGCCGGGAAAAACGCAACCATATTTGCCTATCACGTGTCGGACCCGGAACGATTCGGTGTGGTTGAATTTGACGAAAACCACCACGCGATTTCCATCGAAGAAAAACCCGCACAGCCCAAATCAAATTATGCGTCGGTGGGATTGTATTTTTATCCGGCGGACGTCGTACAAATCGCCAAATCATTGACGCCGTCGGCCCGCGGCGAATTGGAAATCACGGATTTAAACAACATGTACCTGGCCCAAAACCGCATGTCGGTGGTACCAATGCGACGCGGCAACGCTTGGCTGGACGCCGGCACCCCCGACAGTTTAATGGAATCGGGCCAATTTATCCAGATTATCGAAGCACGCCAAGGCCTGAAAATCGGCTGTATCGAAGAAATTGCATACACCCGCGGGTTTATTGATGACACCCAGATGCAGACGTTAATCAGCAAATTAAAACCCGGTAAATACCGGCAATATCTGGAAAAAGTCTATGGGGAAAAACATGAACTTTATTAAAACCGAAATCGACGGCGTCATTATTGTCGAACCGCGCGTCTTTGCGGATGCGCGTGGTTATTTCTTTGAAAGTTACAACGCGGCCGAATTTGCGGCAAATGGTATTCCGAACGTCTTTGTCCAGGATAACCAATCCCAATCGTCATACGGCGTGGTCCGCGGCCTGCATTGCCAGACGGGCGCGCATGCCCAAGCGAAATTGGTCCGCGTATTGGATGGAACGGTCCTGGACGTGGCGGTGGACGTGCGTCCGGAATCTAAGACATTTGGCAAACACGTGGCGGTTGAATTGTCGGCAGGAAACAAACGGCAACTGTTTATCCCGCGCGGATTCCTGCACGGGTTTTCGGTGTTGTCGGCGACTGCCGTTTTTGCGTATAAATGCGACAACCTGTACGCGCCGGACGCCGAATTCGGTATTCGATATGACGACCCGGACATCGGCATCGATTGGCGCGTGCCGGCAGATAAAATTATCACATCAGACAAAGACAGAATTGCCAAAGGATTAAAAGATGTACCTGGTTACGGGATGTAACGGCCAATTGGGAACGGAACTAAAAAAACTGATTCCGAATGCGATTTTCACCGACCGCGATGAATTGGACATCACAGACGCGGATGCGGTCAATGCCTTTGTACGGGCGTATGACATCGACACCATCATCAATTGCGCGGCATACACGGCCGTCGATCGGGCCGAAGACGACGCAGAATTAGCCCAAAAAATCAACGTCGATGGGCCGCTCAATTTGGCCGCGGCGGTGAAAAAAATTATTCATATTTCGACCGACTATGTCTTTGACGGCACGGCGCATAGACCCTATGCCCCCGACGATGCGCCATGCCCGGTATCGGTTTATGGCCGGACCAAGTTGGCCGGAGAATGCGCGGTTCTGGACAATGCCGAATGCGCGGTTGTCATCCGGACAGCGTGGCTGTATTCCGCGCATGGAAACAATTTCGTTAAAACGATGCGGCGCCTGGGGGCGGACAAAGAATCCATCGGCGTTGTCGCGGACCAGGTGGGAACCCCGACCTGGACGGCGGATTTGGCGGCGGCAATTGTGAAAATTTTGCCCCAGATGAATGAATCGAACCGCGGCGTTTACCACTATACCGATGCCGGGGTCTGTTCTTGGTACGATTTGGCGGTGGCGGTGATGGACATGTCGAATTTAAAATGCGTGGTCCGTCCCATCACGACGGCCGAATACCCGACACCCGCCATCCGCCCCGCATACAGCGTTTTGGACAAATCAAAAATCATGAAAACATTCGGGGTGGATGTTCCCCACTGGCAAAGGAGTTTAAAGCAATGCCTGACACAATTCTAGTTACCGGCGGCGCCGGATTTATCGGGTCGAATTTTGTACCGTATTTTTGTGCGGCGCACCCCGAATACAATGTTATCAATCTGGACAAACTAACCTATGCGGGGAATTTGGACAATTTATCTGAATGCCGGGATATGCCCAATTACCGATTTATCCAGGGCGATATTTGCGACACGGATTTGATTGAAAAATTATTCGCCGAAAACGACATCTGCGGCGTTATTCACTTTGCCGCCGAATCACACGTCGACAATTCGATCAAGGGTCCGCGCGCCTTTATCAACACCAATATCATGGGAACGTTTAATTTGCTGGATGCGGCGCGGCGTCATTGGATGGATGCGCCGGGCGTCGTCAAACCGGGATACGAAAAATGTCGGTTCCACCATATTTCAACCGACGAAGTTTATGGAACACTGGGCGCCACGGGGTTGTTTACCGAAAAAACGCCGTATGCCCCCAACAGCCCGTACAGCGCGTCCAAGGCATCGTCCGATTTCCTGGTCCGGGCATATCACCACACGTATGGGATGAATGTCACAACGTCGAATTGTTCGAACAATTACGGCCCCAAACAGCATCATGAAAAATTAATCCCGCATGTGATTGACATGGCGCTGAACGGTAAACCGTTGCCGATTTACGGACGGGGTGAAAATGTGCGCGACTGGTTGTACGTCCTGGATCACTGTAAAGCCATCGATTTAATTTTTCATGCGGGGCGCCCGGGCGAAACGTACAATATCGGCGGCTGCAACGAACGCAACAACATCACGATTGTCAAAACGATTTGTAAAATACTGGATGAAAAATGTCCGCGTGCCGACGGCGCGTCCTATGAATCCCAGATTGAATTTGTCGCCGACCGGGCAGGGCATGATTTCCGCTATGCCATTGATGCGACAAAATTGGAAACAGAGTTGGGTTGGCATGCAGATGAAACATTCGACACCGGCATTATTAAAACGGTCGAATGGTATTTGAACAAATGGAAAAAGTAAAAAAATCCCGGAAAAAACCGGGATTTTTTACAGAGCATAGTTTTTGTGTTCGTATTTTAATTATTAAACAAAAAGTGACAAATGTCGCCCGGGGTCATCACGTAATCACGCCCGACCAGGCGCATCTTGCCCGCCTCTTTAACCGCAACTTCGCCGCCGAGGGTAATGTAATCCTCAGGTGTTATAATTTCCGCACGGATAAATCCCTTTTCAAAATCGGTGTGAATCTTGCCGGCGGCCTGGGGCGCGGTCATGCCCGCGGTAATGGTCCAGGCATGCGCCTCTTTGGGGCCAATGGTGTAAAACGTCTGCAGCCCCAGCGTTGCGTACCCGGTGCGAATCACTTGGTCCAGGCCGGATTCGGTCAATCCCAATTCATCCAGGAACATTTTGCGTTCGTCCGCATCCACAATTTGGGAAATTTCCATTTCAATTTTTGATGAAATAACCAAGACCGGCGCAATGTCCCCGAATTTTTCCCGCACCAAATTTGAATAGTGATTACCGGACGCGGCCGATGCCTCGTCCACGTTACAGACATAAATCACCGGTTTTGCCGTCAACAAATTAAACGGCGCCGCATCCGCGTCCTGTAATCGCGCGGGCGTCCCCGATTCCAACCCGGCGCGAATGGCCGTGGCATCCGCCAATAATTTCGCCGCCGCCTTGTCCAGGCTGCGCGCCTTTTTTTCCAGGTTTTTAATCTGTTTGTCCAGGCTTTCAATATCCGCCAGCATTAATTCCGTTTCAATCGTATCAATATCAGCCAACGGGTCAATCCGACCATTGACATGCACGATGTCATCGTTTTCAAAGCAACGAACCACATGAATAATCGCATCGGTCGATAAAATATTGCCCAGGAATTTGTTCCCCAGCCCTTCGCCCGCCGACGCCCCCCGGACCAGTCCCGCGATATCAACGATTTCCAGCTGGGTTGGAATAATCCGCGCCGCGCCCGACACCCCCGCCAGCGCATGCAGCGTCGCATCCGGCACCACAACGCGCCCGGTGTTGGGTTCGATGGTGCAAAACGGATAATTTTGCGCATCGGCCGCCGCGCTTTGCGTCAAGGCATTAAACAAAGTTGATTTTCCGACATTGGGCAATCCCACAATTCCGCAATTGAATCCCATAACTAAATCCTTTATAATGCGGATAATATGTCATACCTGTGGAATGAATTCAATATAAAAACATTTCCCGCCGAAACGATTGTGTATCGCGACGGGGCGTTTTGTCGTGATTTATCAACAATTGCCGATGGGATTATTGCGCCCGATATGACACGACCCATCCATATTATTTATGTGGGAAACGTGGCCGGGGAAAACCGGTTGGACATCAACGTTCATGGCCCGAACCAAAGGGTATATTTGACGGCAAAAATAAAAAATGAAAAGCCGGCTTTTTTAAATATTTTTGTCAAAAATGCCGGGAAAAATTCCAGCATTCGTGGCGGGGTATTGATTGAAAATAATTCTGATTTTTCGGCCCGTATTTTGGCGACACATTTGGCACCGGAAACAAAAATTTTAATCCAGACAAAATTAATCGCCGGCACTGCATCCAAATCAAAACTGGGGGCGGTGGCTGACATTCAACCCGACTGTCCCGGCACCGAATCCGATATCGCGTTTTCGGCATTGACCGCAAGGGATGCCAAAATTGAATTTATCCCATCCCAGCGGATTCATTCCATTCCGACACATGCGGACCATTCGGCGGCGTTATATCACCCCAGCACCCCCCAGATTCAATTTCTGCGGTCGGCCGGCCTGTCCGGGGCCGAGGTTAATGACGCCCTGCGTGACGCCTTTGCCAACGATTTCGACGCCCGTTTTCAATATTCCCAAAAACATGAATGATAAAAAACGCCCAAAAACGGGCGTCGATTGCAAAAGACTGTTCGAAAATTGCAAGAAAAATTGAATTTATTTCTTGCGAAAGCCTTGTTTTGCCTTGAACTTGGGATTATCAGGGTCAATCAAGATAACCTGTTTACCACGGCGAATCTGTTTAACGTTCCCGCGCTTTTTCCAAGCCTTTAAAGAACTTAAAAATTTCATATCATAATCCTTTATTGCGTGGCCATTATAAACGCATTTTCTAAAAAATCAAATGAATATTAATATTTATTGTTGTTTTTGTTGGGGGTGTTAGTTTTGTTGAAAACGGTTTTTGATTTTTTATCAACCGGTTTTCAACAAAAAAATAGGAGTTTTCCGGGATATTTTTTAAAATTGTTGAAAAATGGCGTCAATAATTAACTGTTGAAAAAGTCCCTATTCTTAACCGATTTCAACACAAAAACCGATATGCTTTTTATGCTTGTTGAAAAATGTTGAAATTGTTATAATTTGTTAACAGGAGAGGACCCCAATTGAAACAGCAGGTTTTAAAGGCTTTGGCGAACCCGTCGCGCATATTTTATGTGCCGTACACCCTGGCCGTGATGAATTTTGCCATTCAATTTGTTATCTTTGTGGCGATTTTTACCGTTGGATTGATTGCCAGTTCCGGCAAAATCAGTATTGATCCCCTGATATTTCTGGCCTCTGTGATTGGTGTGCATGCAATTTTGGCTGTGTTTTCCAAACGTGAACCCCAGTTGGGCCAGATTATTGCAGCAAAGATACGGCTATTTAAAATGCGGGTTCCAAAACGGTTGGCGGCATAACAATGAATGGATTTTTAAATTATTTCGCGGGTGGGGGTTTTCCGATAACTTTGGTCGTTTTGGCCATTGCGGCGGTGTTTGTTTTTGTGTTGCTGTCATTTTACATCCCGACAATCACGCGGTGGATATTCCCAAAATTCGGATACAAAAGTTATGCCCAATACATCCCCTTTAAGCGGGTGTTGGATGATAATTCAATTTTGTTGTCGGATGGCGCGCAGGTGCGTGTCTATCACGTTTCCGGTGTCCAGACCAGCATGCAAGATGCCGATACACGTGAAAAGTTTTTGGATTTGCGAGCGGCGCTGTTTAATCAAATCCGGGACCCGAACGTCACCTTGCGTTTTTTTGTGACGCGTGATGCGGCCGATGAAAAAACCGACTATGAATTTGACCAGCCGGTTCTGCAGAAAATATACAATAAATGGCGGTCCCAGGGATTGCGCATCTTTTTAAATCACTATTACATTGTCCTGACGGTGGGGGGGGCGAACAACCGCGATAAATTAAATCAATATGGTAATTACATCGAATCCGTATTGGCACCGTACGGGGTTCGGGTTCTGGCCAACGATGCGTCGGATAATATGGCAACATTTTTTGGCCGGATTTTATCCCCGGTGACCAAGCCCAAGCCCGCCGCGGCCGGCCCCGATATCGCGGCGGTGACAACCGTTGATGATGTTGAATTTATGTCGGACGGCACCGTGCGTTACACCAGCGGCGCGATGCAGTCTTATTCGGCGCTGATGTCGTTCAAGGTGTCGCCGGATTTCCTGGACGAAGATTTTTACAATTCGATATTGACCATTCAAACCGAAATGATTTGCATGAATGGGTTCCGCGTGATGGGGGCGTCCGATGTCGACACTGTTATCCGCCAACGGCGCGCCACCGCCGATGAAAACATGGATTCGGCCCAGACCCAGATTTCCCAGGCCCAAAGTGCTATGGACGAAAATATTTCCGGGAACCAGAACCTGGTCAATTATTATCCGATGTTTGCCCTGTTTGGCGCAACCCCGGACGAATTGCAAAAGTATGTTGATGAATTTAAAAAGATTTGCGCCGGATTTGGCGTGTCCCCGGTGGTCGAAGATTTTGCGGCCAAGGTATCCTGGTTTTCGCAAATACCGGGCTTTGACGTTTTCCCGCGCAGTTTTAAAATGCTGTCGCGTACGGCGGCGGTCAGTATTCCGATGTCGTCCACGCCAACGGGTGTGGAAAATTCTGACTGGGGTCCGGGTCCCCTGGTTGTGTTCCCCACCGCCCAGGGAACCCCGTACCAGTTTCAATTTCACGTGTCATCCGCGCCGGCGGCGGTGGGTCATACACTGACCATTGGGCCAACGGGCGGCGGGAAAACAACGCTGTTTTCATTCTTGATTGCCCAGTCCATGCGGCACCCGAAATTAAAGGCGTTTTTCTTTGACCGCAACAAAGGGGCCGAAATTTTTACCCTGTCGGTGGGGGGCAAATACGTCACGATGCAGGGTCGCGAAAAAACCGACGGCATCAATTTCCAGACGCATTTGAACCCGCTGAAGATGTCCGACACGGCGGCGAACCGGGCGTTTTTGCGGCGGTGGTTTTCAATTATCACGGGCGTGGACGATGCCGCGTCCGCTGACGAAATCGCGCGCGCGGTGGCGGTGAATTTTGATTATCTGGCGCCGCGTGACCGGTTGCTGAAAAACCTGTGGGAAAGTTGTTTTTCCGCATCCAATCCCATGCGGGCAGCGTTGAAAAAATGGGTGGACCCGTTGCAGTATGGCGACATCTTTAACGAAGAATCCGATACGCTGGATTTGGGTGCGCGCCTGACGACGTTTGATTTTACCGATATATTACAGGACCCGGTTTTATCGCCAGCGGTGATTTCATACATTCTGCACCGGATTAACAACACGACGGTGTCCAACGGTAATCCGTCGCTGATTATGATTGATGAAACGGCGCCCATGCTGGAAAACAAAATGTTCCGCGATAATTTTATCGCCGGCCTGCAAGAGGGGCGCAAAAACCGCCAGGTTTATATGGCCGCGTTCCAGCGGGCAAACGTTTTGGATAAACTTGGCATTGGCGACGTCGTCCGGGGCCAGGCGCAGACGGTGCTGTTTTTCCGCAATCCGGCGGCGGACGCCCGCGATTATGAACATTGGAATTTGAACCCGTTGGAAATGGCCTTTATCCAGGGCAAAGCCTATCCGAATTTAAAGCGTGCGGTGTTGCTGTCGCGGCCTGTGACCGGGGAATCGGTGATTTTAAATACAGAACTGGGGGGGCTGGGGAATCTGTTACGGTTGTTTGAATCCGGCCGGTCGTCCGTCCTGTTGGCCGAAGAATTATACCAGCAATACGGCACCGCCTTTGTGGCCGAATATCTCAAACGCAGTGGTGGCGGCGATTTTTAATCGGCGGGCCGGGTTATAATAAAACATTATGGTCAAATGGTTTCTGATTTTTATCGGGGCAATGGTTGCGGCCGGCGGCGCGCGCGCGGCGGATGATTGCCTGGGTTATCAATTGACGCCATCGGTTGAAATCACCGCCCCCCAATGGTCAAAACAGGTTATCCAACCCATTGTTCCCATGGATTTGTGGCATGGAAATGTTGTTGCCACCATGGCGGACAATTTCAATATCGGCGTTGACCTTACCCCCATCGAAGATGGGTATTGTGTTGCGTTAAAATCGGTTGACGCCGCCATCGGATACGAAGAATTTATGGTTCATATCGATTCACGCCATGCGCCGGGAACATGCGCATACAACGCCATATTGGCACACGAAGATGAACATATTCGCGCCTATTTATCCGTGACCGACGATATGCATGATGACATCCATGCGGCGGTCGCAACCGCGGCGGCGGCCGTCACCCCGGTGTTTATTCAAAACGAAGGCCAAATTGATGCGGCGATGGATGCGCTGCACGAGGCGCTGCAATCGCACCCGGATTTGATATTAATTCACAATCGCCTGCGCGCCGCCCAGGAAATACGCAATAAGTCTGTTGACGCCCAGGACGATGGGTCGCGGTTCCGTCGCTGTTTTGAATAAGGTGCAATTGCCCCGATGGCGGATTTTGGGTGGATTTTTTTCGCGCGCGCGTTATGATTGTTAAATGATGCAATATTATTGTTATTATGAATCGCCCCTGGGGCGGATACGCCTGGCCAGTGATGGGAACAGCCTGGTGGGGTTGTGGTTTTGCGGCCAAAAATATGATTGTGCCACATTGTCGGCGGACGCGATTTTAAATGCGGATGCGGCGGTGTTCCGATTGACGGCCGATTGGCTGGATGCGTATTTTGCAGGCCACGCCCCCGACGCGACGGATATCCCAGTCAACCCCAGCGGTACCCCGTTTCAACGCCGTGTTTGGGACCAATTGCGGCAAATACCCTATGGCACGTGCATGACATATGGTCAATTGGCCGCGCGTGTTCACAGTGCCAGTCGACCCGTTGGGGCCGCCACTGGGCGTAATCCGATTTCGATAATTATCCCGTGCCACCGGGTGGTTGGGGCGCGTGGAAAATTGGTCGGCTATGCCGGCGGCATCATGCGCAAGGAAAAGTTATTGGCCCTGGAACAGGGCGGGATATAAAGAAATGCAGGTAAATGGATTAACTTTGTCGTTCGGAACAACGGTTGTGTTTGAAGATGCCTCTTTTCACATATCGGCGCGCGACAAATGCGGCATTGTCGGTGTCAACGGGGCGGGCAAATCGACACTGTTTCGTGTGTTGATGGGTCGGGTTGACCCGGACGCCGGTCAAATTGATACCGGCGGGGCGGACCTGGGTTTCCTGCCCCAGGTGATTGAATTGCCGGACCCGGACATGACCGTGTGGGATTTTTTACTTTCGGGCCGGCCCATTGCCGCATACCAGGCGGATTTGGCCGACGCCTATGACCGTATTGCGCAAAATCCCGATGACGCAGACGCGATGGATGACATATCGCGGATTACCGAACGGCTGGATCATTATGATGTCTATCATGCCGAAGACACGTTGCTGGCCCTGATGGACAGCATGGGGATTGATGCGGCGTGGTTGGACATGCGGCTGCGTGATTTATCGGGGGGACAAAAATCCCGCGTGGCGTTTGCGCGGTTGCTCTATGCCATGCCGGACGTGATGCTGTTGGATGAACCGACAAATCATTTGGATAATCAAACGCGCGATTTTGTCATTGATTATCTAAAGAAATATCGGGGCATGATTTTAATCATCAGTCATGATACCGCATTCTTGAACGCGGTGGCGACCCGGATTCTGCACGTGGACAAAGTAACGCACAAAATCATGTCGTTCGATGGAAACTATGACGCATATAAATTAAAAATGGCCGAAATCCGGCATGCACGCGATGTCAAAATCGCCAATGAATCGCGCCAGATTGACCGCCTGGCGGATGTGGTGGCGCGTGCCAAGGACGCCAGTCCCACCCGCCACGCGATGAAACGCGTGGGGAAAATCCGCGCTGCGCAATTGGAAAAAATCATGGCGGCGCGCACCATGCGCGAGGTTGAGTATAAGAAATTAAACATGAACCTGACACCACGGCGGGACGGGGCGCGCGTGCCGATAACGGTGGATAATCTGTGGTTTAGATATCCTGGGCAAAAGTTAATGTACCGCAATTTGTCGTTTTATATCGATGGTGGCGAACGGTTTTTGATATCGGGCGGCAACGGGGCGGGCAAATCAACGCTGTTGAAACTGATGCTGGGGCAATTGACGCCCGAACAGGGCGACGTCAAAATTAATCCGAAAACAGACATCGCTTATTACGCCCAGGAATTGGAAAATCTTGACCCGGATGCGACCGTTTTGGAATCGGTGGCCGATGACGATTATACCGATACCCAGTTGCGCGCGGTGCTGGGGAACTTTTTGTTTTTCGGTATGGACGTGTTTAAACAGATTAAAACCCTGTCACCGGGGGAACGGGCGCGCGTGGCGCTGTGCAAATTATTACTGCGGCGGGCCAACATGCTGGTGTTGGACGAACCGACAAATCATCTGGACCCTGATACGGTTGGGATTATTGCGGACAACTTTCGGGATTTTGCCGGCACCATTATATTGGTCAGTCATAACACCGATTTCATCAACCAGATTGGCGTGACGCGTGTCTTGACATTGCCCGCGGGCCGCATTGATTTTTGGGACGGGGATGAATAAATAAAAAATCCCGGGATTTCCCGGGATTTTATTTGGCCCCCAGGGTGCGGGCGCGCCGGCGCAGAGTACTTATCTGTTTTCCGCGTTTTCCCCGTCCAAACCACAGCCACAGCGTTATCCCCAACAAAACAATGCGTGATACCGGCATCGCCATCCATACCCCATTCAATCCGAATATCGATGGCAAGATAAACAAACACAGCGGCAATGCAAAAAACGCATCCCCATAGATAAGCATGGACGCCGCGCGGACTTTGCCGGTGGCCTGGTAATAATAACCGGCAACGCGTATCACCCCCAACAGCGGGAACGCCAATGAACTGATGACCAGCGCATGTCCGGCTAATGCCGCGCCGGCACCCTGTAAATTGAACCATGCGGGAAAAATATTATGTCCGGCAAATGACACCAACATCATGACAATACCCAACACCAATGCCGTCATATATCCCATATTGCCGACGATATTTTGGCGCACATGCCGCCGCGCCCCATGCAGGTATGCCGCCAGCGGCATCACCCCCAGTGACAATCCTGTCATCAGCAATGCACCCACCGATTCCACCGCACCGACAAAGGTGTATGCGGCCAATCCAGGCACTTGGCCATATTTCATGGATTGATAATTATGCAGCAACAGCATCGCAATAATCGACAATTGGTTGCCCAATGCCGGTACGCCCAGGACAATAATGTCGCGTGCATCCGTGCGCTGCACCTGGAACATATCCGCGCCCAGCCGCAATTTTGTATGCCGCGTTAGAAAATATCCAACCACCGCTGCGGCGCCAATAACCTGGGCCAGGATGGTTGCATACGCGGCCCCGACAACCCCGCAACCCAACGGAAAGATAAAGATATAATCCAGGATGATATTCATCCCCAGTCCTAAAATCGTTGCCCACATGGCAAGGACCGGCCGGCCGTCGTTTCGAATAACAGACGTCAGCGCCATGGCCATCATGCCCGGCAAACAAAACAGCGTCATGATTTTTCCGTACTGCATCGACAGACCGATAAAGTCATCTGTTGCCCCCAGTATACGCAGAATATCGCCCAAAAACAGATAGACCAATGCCATCAGGCCCACGCCCATGATAACCTGTAACGCAATCATGGTACCCAAGGCTTTGCGGGCGCGTTGAATATCCCCGGCGCCACGGGCATGGGAAATGATGATAGACGCCCCGGTCCCCAGCATATCGGCCACGGCGCCGAACAGAAAAATAATCGGCCATGTAATTGCCACCGCCGCCAGTCCCACTTCGCCGGCGGCCCGTCCAATAAAGATGGTATCAACAATACTGTACGACCCGATAACCAGCATGCCAATCATCGACGGAAAGACATAAGAAATAAACATTTTGGTATTTTTTGATAAAGGCATGTGTTTTTCCCCCACACAATCATTAGGCCGTATTAGACACCACAAAATTTTTAATGTCAAACACAAATCCCCCCACGCCAGGGGATCAGCAAAACAGGGGAATATCAATAATTTGATAAATTGTAATTAAAAAATCCCAATCGCAAGGATTGGAATTTTTTGAATCTTGGTTGCGGAGTGTGGATTTCGCTTGGGCAAAGCCCTGCGCGGCACTCCTAACGCATCGACTGCGTTGACACTTGTCTCTGCTACTCGTTGTGAACCAATGCGCCGAGTCGCATGATTCAATCTGTAACACCAAAACCAAAATTAAAACGCCCACAGGGGGCGTTTGAATCTTGGTTGCGGAGTGTGGATTTCGCTTGGGCAAAGCCCTGCGCGGCACTCCTAACGCATCGACTGCGTTGACACTTGTCTCTGCTACTCGTTGTGAACCAATGCGCCGAGTCGCATGATTCAATCTGTAACACCAAAACCAAAATTAAAACGCCCACAGGGGGCGTTTGAATCTTGGTTGCGGAGTGTGGATTTGAACCACAGACCTTCAGGTTATGAGCCTGACGAGCTACCGGGCTGCTCTACTCCGCGATAAAGTGATTGCATTATATATCAATTTTCCATCGTGTCAACCTTAAAAAATTATCCGGCTTGGAACGGGTGGGTTTTGCCCAATTTTACGGTTGTTACCGGAACTTTTTCCCAAGCGTCTTGAAATATCTTTTTTTTGTTGCTATTATCCCCCGGACAACAGGAAAAGAAACAAAAATGACGTTTAGAAAATTGTGGAAAAAATTCTGGCAGCCCATCTTGGGTCTGCCCATTATCCAGTGGGTGGTTGCCATTTTAATGGCCGGTGCCATCTGGTTCGTTTACTTTACATGCATCAAGAAAATCAAAGGATATGAAATTTTCAAAGAATATCGCCGCCGCCCGGCTGTCTTTATCTTTTGGCACGGGCGCAGCATGATGTTGTCGCCGATTATCTGTGTGGGGGGTATGCGCGGCTACGCCATCGCCAGCCGCCACAAAGACGGCCGCATGATGGCCAAGTTACAGCGTTTGTTCGGCCTGCGCTCCATTTATGGCAGCACGTCCGAAGGCGGCATTTCCGTCCTGCGCGAAGGGGTGCGTATCCTGCGCGATGGGCGATATAACCTGTGTCTGTCACCCGACGGGCCGGGTGGACCGTCCCTGAGAATCCAGGACGGCGCCCTGTATTTTGCAAAAATGACCGGCGCGCCGATTATCCCCGTGTGCTATTCATGCAGTCATGCCTGGTTCCAGGACCGCTGGGACAGGTATTTGGTCGCCTTACCTTTTTCAAAAATTACATGTAATATTGAAAAGCCGATCTTTATCGACCCCAAGGCGACCCCCGCTGAGTTCGAGGCCGCCCGGAAAAAGATAGAAGATTTAATGGTGCGCCAGGTGCGTGAAATGGATGCGGAATTCGGCCTGTATCCGGTGGAACAGGATTTAAACGCGCACGATTTTAAACAGGCCAAGCGTGAACGCAAGGCCGCGCGGCGTGCCGCACGCAAAGGGGGAAAATAAGCCATGAAGACCCCGTGGTGGTTTTTACATAAAACGCCGCTGGCATTTATACTGTTGCCGGTGTCGTGGATTTATTATGGCGCGTCACGCGCAGTTTATGGGCTGCGGCGGTTGCGGCAAATGCGGTCGCGGCGCCCCGTGATATGCGTTGGCAATATCTTTGCGGGCGGGGTGGGCAAAACACCGATTGTCCGTGAAATTGCCAAATATCTGGATGCGCCGGTTGTCATGCGTGGATATAAAAAAAGCGCACACACCGGCAATGCCGGGGACGAAGCCACCATGTTGGCCCAATCGGGGCTGTTGGTGCATACCGGCAATCGCCGGGCGAATATCATCCTGCTTAATCGCCAGAAATCCGCCACCCCCATCATTATGGACGACGGATTTCAAAATCCGCGCATTAAAAAGGACATTTCCATCCTGGTGTTTGATGAACAGATGGGATTTGGAAACGGGTTTTTGTTGCCGGCGGGTCCCCTGCGCGAACCACGCCGCGCCCTGCGCCGGGCCGATGCGGTGATTGTCGTGCGCCGGTCAAAACCCAATCCGAAATTCAAACTGTCCGATGGTATCCCGGTATTTTATGCGACAAATCATACGGAAAATCCGTATCCCGCCGGCACGCCCATTGCGGCCTTTGCCGGGATTGGATATCCTAAAAAGTTTTTCCAGGCGGTTGATGCCAAATACACCAAGGGCTTTGCCGACCATTATCAATATACCGACGCCGATATTGAAAAATTGCGCGCGTGGGCCGCACGGCGGGGGGCGAAACTGTTGACCACGCACAAGGATTGGGTGCGTTTGCCGCCCGATGTCCGCGATGAAATTCCCTTTGCCCCCATGGTGACAAAAATCGACGACAACTTTTTCGACTGGTTAAAGGAGAGATTAAATGCCGACACTAAAACGCGCGGTTAAGATTTCGGGCCGCGGCATTCATTCGGGCATGCCCGCGACCATGACGCTGCGGCCGCGGGGGGAACGTGGGATTTTCTTTGTCCGTACCGATATGTCGGGTGCCGCGTCCATCGCCGCGACATATGACAACGTTGGCGATACGTCGCTGCGCAATACAACGGTGGGCGATAAATCGGGCGCGCACGTCCAGACAATTGAACATGTGATGGCGGCGCTGGCCCTGGCGGGGGTGGATGCGGCAACGATTGAAATCGACGGGCCCGAAACCCCCATCTGTGACGGGTCGGCGGATGCGTTTTACCGCGCGATGCGTCGCGCGGGTGTCACCGATGGGGCGCGTCGCCGCATTATTGTGCGGCGCCCCGTTGTGGCGCGCCAATCGGAAATCATTCGGCAATTGCCCCGCGTGGCGCGGATAAAGTTGGCATTGTTTAATTGGATGGGCGGTCGCAAAAGCGACGGGTATGTGCGCCTGGCGCCCGGGGAAACGGACGCGTTAAGGGTTTGCGCCACATTGGTGTATCCCGAAAAAATCATCGGGTCCCAAACGTATGCATACACCTTTTCCACGGATGGCCAATCGGTGGACACGTTTGTGCGTGATATTGCGCGCGCCCGGACGTTTGGGAAATATTCCGAATGGGAATACCTGAAATCGCACGGCATGGCGCGCGGCGCGGATGCGACGAACGTGATTGCGTTAAACGGGACGGGGGACGGAACGCTGAACGCCCTGTATTGGCCGGACGAATTTGTCCGACATAAAATCATCGATGCCATTGGCGACATGTACACGGCCGGCGGCATTGTCTGCGGCGAATTGACATCGTACAAGGGCAGTCATGCGTTGAACAATCTGGTGTTGAAAAAATTGTTTAGCGATACGCAAAATTATGATATAGTTGAAGATGAATAGACAGATTTAAAGAAGGCAATCGATGAAAAAGACATTTGCTTTTGGGGCGCTGATGCTGGCTTTGGCCGGATGCGGCGGATATATTCACAACCAGAACGGCAGCGAATATTTGGTCAAATTGGATGCCGAACCGGTCGGATGCACGTTTTTGTATAAACTAGAGGCCGAGGTTAGCGTCTATGACGCGGACGACGCGCGTCGGTATCTGGAAAACCGCATCATGGACCAGGCGCGGCCCGGCAACGCCTATTTGATTACCAGCCAGCGGACACGTCCCAACGAATGGGTCGTCTTTGGTCCCGAACGGGCGTTCATCTTGGCGGCAAACGTGTACAGTTGCCCGAACCCCCGCCGGATTCAAACGGTGGGTGATGGCGCCACGCCGGTCAATCCCTATGAATATCGTCAATACGCCCCGGCGCAAGTGATGGCGGTTCCCATGCCGGTGGCCGCGACCCCGACCGCCCCGTCGGCGCCCGCCTATCCGGTGCCGTGCAGTACGGCGCATTTATACGGCGCGGATGCAGTTAATTGCTATTAATCCCGGGGGCACTGCCCCTGTTTTTTTATTGACGGGGTGTATTTCTGTGTTTGCACTGTTGCACGAAATTGTGATATAATTAACATCAGCATAGCAGAGAGAAGCGGCCCCTTGACACATCAATATATTACAGTTGACCGGAAAAAATACGCCGTCGGCCTGTTTTGGCAGCCGTTGGCCGTTGATGCGACGCCCCGGGCGTATGCCCGCAATTTGGCGCGCCGCGTGGACAAGAAATTAAACCTGTTTGCCCAATATCGAGCGATGGTGGCCCTGGGGGCGCGGCGCAATGGACTGCGGGCCGGGATGCCGGCCGCCGCAGCCGAGGTTATAAACGCCTTTACCGAATTTTCATCATTTTTGGCGGTATTTGCGGCGGGGGAATCTTATTACCTGGTGGCGGTGCGCAATGGAATTATCCTCGAGGACCGTCTGTTTGACGATATGGCCGCCGCGCGCAACGAATACGTGCGCCTGGCCGAAATTCCGGATTGGGGCGCGTTTTTTGCCCCGGATGCCTGGGGGATGCCGCGTGCGGTTGAACGGCGATTGGATGAAATTATCACGGGCCGGGCGCGCGCCGTGTTACACCCCATCAGTTTGATGGTCCGCAACCTGATGTCACTGGGGGTATTGGCATTGTTTGGAATTGGGCTGGTTTATTTTTTCCAGGCCCCCATTGCCCAGATGTTGGCCCCGCGGCCCCAGATTGCAACAATTAATCCCGAATTGGCGGCCGAGTACAAGCGTCAAATCGAGGAAAAAAACAAAGAACTGGACGAAATATTCGACACCACCCCGCCGCCGCCGCCCGAACCGTTGCGGATGCCGTATGATTATTTGCCCGATGCCGCGGCGCGCGCAGATTTATGCTATCGCGCGATTGGATTTTTGATGCAGCCGGTGCCGGGATGGACGGCCACAGGTGCCGCGTGCGATGAAACGCATGCGACCGCCACACTGCGCCGCGGGGTGGGAACGCTGGATGGATTTTATCTGGCGGCCGAGGGTATTATGCCCGGTGTTTTTGTGACGGAAAAATCAGAATCCGAAATTCAATTACGCGCCCAGTTGCCGGCCTTGGAAACATCCGCATCACTGGACGAACGCGATCCCGACACGGTCCAGCGTGATGTTATCAGTCTGTTTCAATCCATTGACGCGCCGGTCGATGTCGATATTGTCGTCGACACGATAACCAACGGCGTTGATACAGTGAATTTGCCGGTGTTGGAAATTGCGGCGTCATCGAAACTGACGCCCCCCCAGTTTATGCGGATTTTCGATTCCTTTGGCGGGGTCTATATGGCGCGGGCCGCATGGAACGCGACAACAAAAACATGGAACTATGAGGTGATTATCTATGCGAAATAACGTAAAAATTTTGTTGGCGGGTCTGCCGGTGCTGGCGGCGATGTGGGTAATGCCTGTACGGGCGGATGTCGACATGGCCGATGCGATGGTGGCCGATGTCGTTGACGTGGATATCACGCCCGACATGGATGATGTGGCCGCGGCCGCCATTGCCAATTATGATGTCAACGACACATTGTTCCAACAAATTACCGATTTGGAACAGCAAAAGGTTTTGATGCAGTTGGAAAAGGAACGCGCGCAACTGGACTTGGAACTGGACCGATTGGCGGCGGAAAAGATTAAACTGCATATGGAAATCGACACGCTGTCGGGACGCGCCGCCCAACAGCAGCAGGAAATTGAAACCGAACGCGCCCGGCTAGAGGCCGAGGCCGCGTCCCTTGCCGCCCAGAAAGAGGCGCTGGAACGTCGTGCCGCCGAACCTGTTGTGGCCGCGACCCCGCGCGCGGCGGACGCCCCGGCCCAGATTGATGATGACCCCATCAGCGACCGGTATCGTTTGGTGAATGTTATCGGCGCCGGCACCCAGTTACAGGCGACAATCGAAGATTTGTCCAACGGCCAGAATAAACGTGTTTCGGTTGGTAAAACCATCGACGGATACACCATTCAATCGATTTCATTGGACGACGGGGTTGCCTTTGTGCGCGACGGCGTGGTCCAGCATTTGAACATTGGCGGTGCCAATTAATCAATATTCAGGAAAACGCCCATGCCAGGCCAAAATGATAAAGAAATTTTAACCGCTGATTTGTCGGCAACCCCGTCGGTGCCGGTCGCCCTGGAAAACGCCCAGAACAAGGATATTGTGGATTACCTGTTGTCCGATGGGAATCGGTTGATGACGACGACCGGGGCGCCCATGGCGTTGCCGGCCGATGCCCAGGGACTGATTGCGTATTTTTCCGGCGGCCAGGTTATTATTTCACGCACGCACCGCTATGACGGGCGGGTGTTGGCGTTTTTGGATTTGCTGCGCAAAGAGGGTCGTCCCATCCGCGCCCCGTTTTACGCAGACCTGGGGCTGGTGGCGGCGATTTACAAAATAAATGCCGAACGGGCCGGGGCATCGCGTGGGCGTGCCGATTATGACAACCAAATGCAAAAGGACTTTGTCGACATCATCGCCAAGGCCGCCGCGCAAAAGGTGTCGGATATTCATATCGAGGTTGCCGACCAAACCACCATTTATTTCCGTATCGATGGCAGTATGCAGCCCGTCCTGGAATACAATTCACAATGGGGTGAATCCTTTGTCCGGGCGGCGTTTGCGTCGGCGGATATTTCCAATTCCAACTATGCCCAGAATGAATACCAATCCGCGCAAAAGGATGGACGCACGCCCCTGCGCGGGACACGGGACTTGTACCTGCCGGTGGGGATTTTGGGCATTCGTATGCAGTTTAATCCCATCGCATTCGGCAGTCGCTATGTCGTCATGCGTCTGCTGTACGACAACCCGTCCGAAGGGATAAAAACCGAACAGGAATTTGGCGAATATGAACAAAAGTTGCTGATGCGTCTGCGGTCGTTCCCAACCGGGTTGGTCGTGGTGGCCGGCCCCACCAGTTCGGGGAAATCAACGACACTGGTGCGCAATATGTCGCTGATGTTAAAGGAACGCCATTACGAAATCAACATGATTACGGTCGAAGACCCGGCCGAACAAAAGATATTCGGCGCCCACCAGATGCCCGTCACCAACGCCATGAACGAAGACCAGCGCGAGGAGAAATTTACCGAGGCCCTGGCCGCCGCGCTTAGAAGCGACCCCGACACGTTGATGGTGGGGGAAATCCGGACACTGGCCGCGGCGCAATTAACGGTCAAGGGCGCGTTGTCGGGCCACAACGTGTGGACGACGCTGCACGCCAATTCGGCCTTTGCGGCGCTGACGCGTTTGCTGGATATGGGAATCGAAGGGTTCAAGTTAAAAGAAGAAACAATGATGCGCGGTTTGGTGTCGATGCGTCTGTTTAAAAAATTGTGTCCCTATTGCCGCGAACGCCTGATTGACCATCCGAACCATCCGGCCTATCGCCGGGTGATGGATGCGTTCGGGGAACTGGGTCTGCGCCAGGTGTATATCCGCGGCGCCGGATGCGAAGAATGTCGCGGCACGGGGACCCTGGGACGTATCAAGGCGGGCGAAATTATCATCCCCAACAGTGAATTTTTACGCTTGGCGCTGGCGGGGGAAACGGACGCTGCCGTGCGGTATTGGTTGGAAAACCTGGGCGGCCGCACGTTGAAAGAAGCCGCCATGGAATTAATGCTGCAGGGGATTATCGGCATCGACGAATTGGAACGCTGGGTGGGTCTGTTGGACCAGCCGGGGGTGTATTAACATGAACAAATTGGAACGGCTGTACGCCAAACTGGTCTTTCGGTTGAACACGGAAAAGCGCATGGCGACGTGCCGCAAATTGGCATCGCTGTTGCGCAATGATTTCACGTTGATGGATGCGCTGGGGCGGTTGGAAATGATTGAATCCAAGGGCGGCGCCAAACCGAACGAACCCTTTGCCATCGTCATGCGTCAATGGCAACTGAATCTGGAACGCGGGATGAGTTTTTCCGAGGCGACCCGCGGTTGGGTTCCCATGGATGAAACGCTGTTGGTGACGTCGGGAAATATGGCAAATTTGGTCGTTGCGCTGGAAAACGTCGGGCGCGTTGTCGACGGGGCGTCGCGCATTCGCCGCGCGATGGCGTCGGCATTGACGTACCCGTTGTTTTTGTTGGCGTTGACGTTCGGCATTATCATTATGGTGGGATTGTATCTGGTGCCGCCCCTGGCCGATGCGGCCGGTCCCGGCATTGTCTGGCGGGGCAGTGCGGCGTCACTGATATCCCTGGCCGATTTTTCCCAGAAATATTGGCTGGCGATTGTGATGGGGTTTGTGGGTGCGGTCGCGCTGATATGGTTCAGCCTGCCGAACTGGGCAGGGCGTCTGCGCGCGTGGTTCGACCGGTTCCCGCCATGGCGTATGTACAAGATTAAGGTATCGGTCGGGTGGCTGATGTCATTGTCGGCGATGGTGGCGTCGGGTGTGTCGATGACGGACGCCATGCGCATGTTGGCCGATAATTCAAACCGATATCTGCGCAGTATTTTAAACGCGGCCCTGGGGCGGATTGTGGGCGGTGAAAACCTGGGCCAGGCATTGGTTAATATCGGGCGCGATTTCCCGGACGAAGAAATCATCGGCGATTTGGCCATTTATTCGGAAATGAGTGATTTTGACAAGAACCTGTCCCGCGTTGCAAACGATTATCTGGCCGAATCCATCCGCCGCATGGATAAAATTTCCAGCGCGATGAACAGCATGGGCATCCTGGTGGTGTCGGCTATCATTGCGTGGGTCGTGTTCGGCACGTTCAGCATGCAGGACCAGATTACCGCTGCGTTGACCTGAGGGCGGGGAACTGGGTCATTTTTACCTTGGCGCCGGGACCTGAAATATGATATAATTTTTAGAAAATGAGAAAGGTCGCATCTTCTTTGCTTTTAATGGTGATGTCCGCCGCAGGCGCCTGGGGCGTGGCGCCCTCGCGTGCCGTGCCGTCGACCGATGCCGCAACGCCATCGCGGACTATTGCATCCCAATCGGATGCGCGGGCCACATCTGCGAATGATTCAACCGCGGCGTCCGCCGCCACGGCGCGTACGGCCACCGCTGCGCCATCACGCACGACCGCCGCGTCGCGCGTTGTTTCGACCGACAATGCCGCGGGCGCGCGGGCGAAAACGCCGTCACGGACAACCGCGTCGCGCAGCGCCGGGGTCCAAACCACACGCGATAACCTGGACGCGGCGGTACATACCGTCGGGCGCAATGCCCGCGTGACGTCCGCCAGCATTAACAACACCGCCGCCGTTCGGCGCGCCGGGGTGTCGTTGCGGCCATCCACGGCCGAGGTGGGGGGCCGCGCCACGATTGGCACGTCCGGCATCCAGACCGGGTCCAATATCAAGGGCGAGGTTCGGTCCGTCGGCGCCCGCGCCGCCGCCACAACCGCCACATCGGTCACGCCCCGCGAAACCGCGGCCGAGGCCAAGGAACGCCTGGAACAGACGGCGGATTTAAACAAATCGTGCCAGGACCAGTACAACGACTGTATGGACCAATTCTGTGCGGTTATCGACGCCAATCAAAAGCGGTGCAGTTGCAGCGCCAATTTATCGCGTTACACCCGTGTGGAATCCGCGGTCAAGGACGCCAACACCCAATTGAACGACGTGGCCCAACGCATTCGCTATGTCGGCCTGTCGGCGGATGAAATCCGTGCCATCATGTCCGCGACCGAGGCCGAAGACGCCCTGACGGGCGCGCGCGATACCACCGAATCCCGCAGCATGCTGGACGAGATTGAGGCCATGATTGTCAACCCCAATTCGGTGGCATCGACCACAACAAACAATTCGTCATCGCTGATGGATTTGGATTTGTCTTTCTCGGGCGATGATGCGAACATGTTCAATCTGGATTTCTTGGCGGATACGTCAACGAATTCGATGACGAACCTGCGCGGGACGGAATTGTTCAATGCCGCGAAAAAGCGCTGTAACACCATATTGACCCAATGCCGCAATGTCGGCGCCAGTGCCGACCAAATCACGGCCAATTACGAATTGGCCATTGACAAGGATTGCATTGCCTATGAACAGGGTCTGAACAAAATGAACGACAGTTTGAAAACAAACGTCCGCAGTGCGAACCTGATGCTGCAAAAGGCGAGACTGGCCGTGTTGCAAAATAAAAATCAGTATGATGCCAAGGGGTGCGTGTCGGCCCTGAACACATGTATGATTGACGATATGGTCTGTGGTGAAAGCTATACAAAATGTCTGGACCCGACCAAGCGTTATATCGACGAAAACGGTAATGTCGTTCTGGGACAGAACATTGGCAAAATTTTGGATTTTATGGAAACTTATGACAATTCCAAAATTAATACCGACTTTGTTGAACAGTCCATGAATTCCCAGTTTGATGTGTCGGACGGCAAGGGGATTGTGCGTTACCTGATGCAGAAAATCGGCACCGGGGACAAGGTGACGGACGGTGGCCTGTGTCGGCCCGTCCTGGACAAGTGTCAGCGCTTTACATACAGCACCGCCAGCAATTCAAAATATAATCCCTATAACGATATTGTTGTTAATTATATCCAGCGGGCAATGGTGAACATCCGCGCGGCCCAGACCCAGATTATATCCGATTACGCGTCAACGTGTATGACCGATATCGCCACCTGTTACAGCCAACAGGTCAGCCAGGTTAATTCATGGTCGTCGTCCGCCAGTGTCGACAGCATTTATCGCGTGATGAGTGGCGCGTGCTATAACGTCGCGCTGACGTGCGCGTATGCGGTGTTCCACGAAAACGAAACGTTTTGTCCCAAAACGGAAGAGGGTAAAAGCGCGTGCATCCAAAATATTTCCGAAATGTTCTATCAATCGATGCTGTGTCCGGCCAATTCAACATACAAGCCAACCGCCCAGACAAAAATCGGTAATTATGTAGGTGACACATCTTTTGATAAAAGCACTCATGAATATAAACAGATTACGCTGGCCGTTGTAAACGATCATTGTGAATGTGTTTCGGGATATGTGGTACAAAACGGCGGGTGTTTGCCGGCGTGTCCGGAAAAGAAATGGTACGCAACGACCACGGCGACCCAGTGTACCGACAAACCGACCAAATAAAAAAATCCCCCGCAAATGTCCACCCACGGAAATTTACATTTCCGTGGGGTCCGGCTGGCGGGGTTTTTTATTGGGCGATTTTTTCCATAAATGCCTGGTGCGCACTCAGTTCATCGGGCGTGGCGGCAAAGGTGCGGTGCGGGAAATCCGCCCCGATTTTGGGATGGGCCATAAACGCCGCGTGTTGCTGGGCGATAATTTCGTGAATGTCGGGTGCGGGCGCTGTGTTTTCCAGTTCCAAATACACCTTGGCCAGAATTTCCGAGTCAATCAACGCCCCGTGCGCATCGGCACGCGCCGTCAGCGATATTCCATACCATTTGGCCAGTGCGTCCAACGTATAACTTTTGGGTCCAAACAGGCGGTTGCGCGCAATGACCAGGGTGTCCTGTTGCTGGGTGCGCGGAATCTGGGGCAGGCGCAAATTCGCCAATTCGTAATTCATAAACGGAAAGTCAAAATCAATGCCGTTGTGCGCGACAACGGGACTGTCGCCGATAAATTCCAAGAAACGCGGTGCGACGGCGGCGAATTTGGGCTTATCCTCTAAGAACGCGTTGGAAATTTTATGGACCATATAACTTTCGGGCGGGATGATTTTGCCGTCGGGATTGATGTATTCGTGGAACGTGCGGTCGGTGATTTTGCCGTCAATAACTTCGACTGCGCCGATTTCAATCACACGGTCGCCGCGCGTGTATTCAAATCCGGTTGTTTCAATGTCAAAGCAGATAACGCGTCCCATAATGCCCCCAAATAAACTTTTGCTATATTCGTCGCCGCGTATTATAATCGGTTCGTGAATTTAATGCTAGAAAATCTTAATACCGAACAATTGGCGGCCGTGACTGCGACAGACGGGCCGCTGTTGGTTCTGTCGGGGGCGGGTACGGGCAAGACGCGGGTTTTAACGACACGTATTGCGTATATTTTATCCCAAAACCTGTGCGCCCCGTGGCAGATTTTGGCCCTGACGTTTACCAACCGCGCCGCGGGCGAGATGAAAATGCGCCTGGCCCAGATGATGGGGGACGCCCCCGGCGCGGCGGACGTGTGGGCGGGGACGTTTCATTCGGTGTGTCTGCGGATTTTGCGGTCAAATTATGCCGCGGCCGGATTACATCGCGACTTTTTAATTTATGGCGAAGACGACCAAAAGGCGGTGTTAAAATCCATCTTTGCTGAATTGGGCCTGGATGCCAAGGAATACAGCCCGGGCGATTGGGTGGAAAAGATTTCCGCGGTCAAGGACCGGGGCCAGGGCGCCCCGGCGCCAGGCGACCGCGCGGGTGAAATCTTGGACGTTTATAACGCGCGCCTGGCCGCGTCAAACGCGATTGATTTTGGGGACATTATCTTAAAGACATTGGATTTGTTCGCCGCAAATCCCGATATTCTGGAACGCTATCAGCGCCAGTTTTGTTATATTTTGGTGGACGAGTTCCAGGATACCAACACCGCCCAGATGCAGTTTATTGAAATGCTGACCCCAAATGGCGGCGCGCAAAATATTTGCTGCGTCGGTGATGACGACCAATCGATTTATTCCTGGCGCGGGGCCGAGATTAAAAATATTCTGGATTTCGACAAGACGTACCCGGATGCGCAAATCATCCGGTTAGAGACAAATTACCGCAGCACGGCGACCATTTTAAACGCGGCCAATTCGCTGATACGGCATAATTCGGGGCGGCTGGGCAAAGATTTACGCCCCGCCGACGCGTCCGATGTGGGCGATGCGGTCTATGTCATGACGGTGCCGACCGACTGGGACGAGGCGCGCGCCGTCGCCGACACCATCACCCGAAACGCGGACGGGGCGTGGCGCAACTTTGCGGTGTTGATTCGGGCCGGGTCGCTGTCGCGCCTGTTCGAAGAAGAATTTACCACCCGCGGCATTCCCTATCGCCTGGTCGGGGCGACCAAGTTCTATGACCGCATGGAAATCCGCGACGCGGTGGCGTATCTGCGGCTGATGGTGCATCCCTTTGACGATTTGTCGTTTCTGCGCGTGATTGCCAAGCCCCGGCGCGGCTTTGGGCCGGGCGCCATTGGAAAATTGCGCGCGGGCGGCGGGACGCTGATGGATGCGCTGCGCGGGGCCGCATTGTCCCCGAAACTGCGCGCGGCGGCCGATGCCTTTTTGGCGGCGTTTGATTTTGACTGGGGCGCACTGTCGCCCAAAGAGGCGGCAACCCGCCTGTTGCAGGATTCAGGGTATATGGCCATGTGGCGCGAATCCAAAGAGCCGGAGGCCCCCGAACGGATGGAAAACCTGCGCGAATTGATTGAAAACGTGATTGCGAAATATGATACCTTGCCCGAATTTTTGGAACACGCGGCGCTGATGATGACGGACGACGATGCGGAACGCGACGCATCCGCCAACGCGGTCAGCATTATGACCATCCACGCGGCCAAGGGTTTGGAATTTGACACGGTCTTTCTGCCCGCGTGGGAAGACGGCATTTTCCCGAACGACATGGCGATATCGGGCGGCGGATTGGAAGAGGAACGACGCCTGGCCTATGTCGCGATAACACGCGCGCGCCGCCGTGCGATTATCAGCAACGCCATGTCGCGCATGGTATTCGGCGAACGCAAATACAACGCCCCCAGCCGGTTTATTTCCGAAATGGATTCGGCCTTTTTATCGTTCCAGGGTGTGGGGATTGGGGGCGCGTCCCTGCGCACGGCCGCATCGCGCGGGGTGGGGCGTGCATACGGCAATGCGCCGCGTCCGCGCGCCCCGTCCCGTACGACCATGGTCGGGAAATTGGTGCGTCACACAGACATGGGCCGCGGCGTTGTTATCGAAGACGGGGGCGATATTTTAACGGTTGCGTTCCGTGACCGCGGGATAAAAAAAATCGCCCGCGATTTTGTTGAAATCGATGGGTAAAAAAAGGGGGGACATGCCCCCCGCGGATTGAACCCCAGTCATTACACAAATTTTTCCGGCACCGCGCGCGTGATGACCTTTATCAAGCGGCGGAAAATGCTGGTATCGGGGGACCGGCGATAAACGCGGGGTTCGGCGTCACCCGGCCGGCATCCGGTCCAGCGTGGCTGGCCATTTTCCATGGTGACATGCCATGACGTCTGGGTGTCCTTGATAATCATATCGCGCAGTTTGGTTGCGAAATCGCGGCTTTCGAAAATGGCCACGTTTTCGGTGTTGTAATACGCGCTGCGCGGGTCCAGATTAAAACTGCCAATCCATGAAATGTCGTCGTCAAAGACCATCGTTTTGCTGTGCAGGACAGAAAAACTGGACTGCTTGCGTTCACGGTCGTGTTGTTGTCCCCGCAGGTTTTCCGCCGACAGCATAAATTCATACACGTCCGCGCCCGATTCAATTAATTTCTTGCGGTATTTTTCCCATTTGGCATAAACCGTTGGCGCGTTTGTCGACGCCAGCGAATTGGTCACAATCGTCAGGTGGACGCCGTTGTTTTCTTCGCGCATCATGTGTTCCAGACCCCCGCGGCCCGGCACAAAGTACGCCGCAGAAATATACACCGATTCCTGGGTCGCATCCCACAGCCGCTGCAGCGCGGCGATAATATGCCCGCGGTATTGTTCTTTTTGCCGCATGGACATGTCAATTTTGTCCGGCGTGTCGGCCAAGAACTGGCCCCGGCCCCAACTGAAATCAAAGTTTTTGGCCTGGTATTCGCGCTGGGCCATGGTGATGATGGTGTCGTACGCCGTGATGTCTGCGGCGGCCCGTCGGCGTATTTCGGCAAAACTTTCATCCAGTTTTTTCATCGCTTTTTTGGTCTTGCCCTTGGGAAACACAGACGCCGGAATCGCCAGGTGGTAATTCCAATATTCGTTAAAACTGTCCGTCGCGTATTTCGTCATATCCCCCAGGAACAAGACGTCTGTGTCGGAAAAGTTCGATGCCGTTTCGGGGTAGAAATAATTGCTGCCGACATTGCGGCCGCCGGTTATCAGCGCCATGTTGTCCACGATGAACAATTTGTTGTGCATGCGGGAATTTAAACGGTTAAAGTCCAACAAAAACTGGGGGTAATACAACAGTTTTGCGCGGTTGCGCACGGTGTTGAAAACCTTGACCTCGATATTGGGATGCTGGTTCAACAGCATGACGTCCGCAATGTCGGAATTTGTTCCGTAATCGTCCAACAGGATGCGTACCTTGACCCCGCGGTCGGCCGCGCGGCGCAGTTCGCCAACCAAAACCTTGGACGAAAAATCGTTACTGTAGATATAGGTCTGCAAATCAATTGTCTTGGTCGCCATGCGGGCAAAGGCCGCGCGGATAACAAACGCCGACAGGCCGTCTTCGATTAACGTCGCGCCGCTGATTTCAGGCTGGGACAATTCGGTGCGGTACACGTCGGCAATGGGGGTTGTCATAGGGTCGTAATTAAAATCCGCCGCCGTAATCTTTGGGGTATAGTTATTCAAACGCTCGTCATGGGTGGATGTCGGGACCGTCGTACATCCCACCAGCGGCAGCGCAAAAAGTATCATCGATGCTGTTTTCAACATTTTTTTAATTCCAACCTAAAAAAATCATTATAATTATGAATTATAATATCTTTTAATCATTTTTTACAAGCCCTAAATACGGGCAGTGTTGTATTTTTGTGGCAAAAAGGTGCTTTTTTCGTTTGATTGAAATTGTGCGTTATGATAAAATTAAAAGCAATAGGAAGAAAGATTTTCGCATGAAACGATTGATTGCTGTTTTGGCTGGATTGCTGGTTTTACCCGCATATGCAGAGGTTATGCCCGTTTTTTACGACGACATAATTGAATACAGCGACGATGAAATAATCGACCCTGAATTCAGTGTCGACGCCGAAGCCGATACGCCTGCACCCGCGGCGCCCGCGCCCGTTGTGCCGGTGAAACCCGCGTCGGTGTCCCCGCGTGCGGCGGCAAACACGTCACGCGCATCGCGGGCCGTGGCAACCGGCACCACATCGGGCCGGGCCGGTACGGGAACCACATCGCGTGCGGTAACGGCGCGCACGGCGGTTTCAACACCCACCCGGGTGGCCGCGTCCAGCGGTACGGTTGCATCACGCGCCGCCGCGTCCCGCGCCAGCGCCAGTCGTAATACCGCCGCATCGGCAAAAAACACCGCCAACGTGTCCAGTCGCCGCAACACATCGGTCGGCACAAATACGGCGCGTGCGGCATCGACCACGGGCTTGATTCAAACAGACACGGTTTCAACACCGCTGTACACCGGCCGGGTCAGTGTCCGCGGCAACAGTAACGCCGCATCCCAGGGAATTCGTATGTCAACAGGCGTGCGCAGTTCAACCACAACCACGGCATCGGCCACGTCGGCAACCGACATGGACCAACTGGCGGAACTGACCGAATATTGCAAGGCACAGTACAGCACCTGTATGGATAATTACTGTAATGTTCTGGATGAAAACCAGGGACGCTGTTCATGCAGTGCAAATTTGAAAAATTATGAACAGACCGAGGCCGCCCTGCGCCAGGTCAGCGAAGAATTACAGGATGTCGCGCAAAAAATTCAATATATCGGGCTAAGCAAGGACGAGGTGGAAACCCTGTTCACCCAGACCGAGGCCGAATTGAAAATGCAGACCACGACCGACAGTTCGCAATTGAAAAACGATCTGGACCGGATTAAAAACCTGATTGTCGATGTCAAGGGAGGGACCTCTTCGTCCAACAGTTCCAATACCGGCGTCGGATTGGATTTGTCGGGATTGCTGGACTTTAATTTTGACAGCATGGGCTTTGACCTTAGCTCGTTCTTGGGGACGAACAACAACACGACCATCACCAATCAGCGCGGGGCCGATTTGTTTAAAACCGCCGCCGCCCGGTGCAAGGCGTCTGTCCTGAATAATTGCAGCGCCCAGGGTGTCGACGTCAATATTGTCACAAATGCCTATGACCTGGAAATTGACAAGGCGTGTATGGCGTACGAATACAAACTGTCCGAAAGCAACGCCCAGATGACCCAGACGGTGCGCAACGCCAAAAGCGTCTTGCTGCGGGCGCGCTTGTTGGTGTCCCAGCAAAAGAACGCTTATGACCTGCGCGGGTGCGTCAATGAATTGGACAAATGTATGCAGGACGAATTTGTCTGTGGCACCAATTATGAAAACTGTCTGGATTCAACCGGGAAATTCATTGTCAACGGGAAGGTCGTTGTCGGCAGTGAACCGGGCGAGGCCGGCAATGAAAGCAACGCGTTTTACACCGCGGTGTGGAAAAATAATGGCACATCCATCTGGGCCAGCAATGATGGCCTGGCCAAATATATCGAAGACACGGTCCAGGAAAACCCCACCACTTCTTCGGCAGATATGTCCAAATTCTTGCAGTATAAGATTGGGTATTATGACAACACCAATGACAAGAATTTTGGGATGTGCATCTCTGTCTTGAACAAGTGCCAGGAATATACCTATAACACCAATGGCACGAAAAAGGAATACAATCCGCGCAACAACGTTGTCAAAGAATATCTGCAACGCACGATGGTTCAAATCAAGGCTGCCCAGGATGCCGTCTTGTCCGAATATGCCCAGGAATGTATTACGGACGTTGCAACCTGTTTGGCCCAGAACAATTACGGGTCCAGTGCGTCGTCGCAAAATGTCGCAAAAAAGGCCTGTGGCGCCGTTATCAAAACATGCAAAAGCATAACCGGCAGTTTGTCTGACGATGCCTTTTTTGAAACGGTGACAAACCAGTCCAC
>CAXHMP010000005.1:0-36684 GCA_964017835.1 uncultured Alphaproteobacteria bacterium | reverse complement strand
CCGATATGGATATATTGTCCGCCATTCCGGCGGTAACCAGCCCCAGATAAAGAAACACCGCACACAAACCACCGTTTTCCCAAGCACTTTTTCCTGATTTAAAAATCCCGGATTTCCGCATCTCTTTCCCCTTATATTTACGTACAATCTAAACGGTCCTTTGGATTAGGCATAGTGCCACACCCCTGGACCCAGCAGATTATACCGCTTTGCGCCTTTTTTTGCAATTAAAAAAATCCCCGCTTTTGCGGGGAGGGGGATTAAATCAGGCTGTGACCCGTCATGTCGGCCGGCTGGGGGATGCCCAGCATATGCAGCATTGTTGGCGCGATATCCGCCAATCCGCCGTCACGAACCGTCACATTATCATTTGAAACAACGATAAAGTTAACCGGGTTTGTTGTATGCGCGGTCCAGGGCAGGTTGTTTTGATTATCCCACAGCTTTTCCGCATTTCCGTGGTCGGCGGTAATCAGCACCGCCCCACCCAATTCCAACACCGCCGGCACCAACCGCGCCAGTTCGCCATCCAATGTTTCCATCGCACGCACGGTGGCGTCCTGGTTTCCGGTATGACCCACCATGTCCCCGTTGGCATAGTTTAAAATCACAACGTCAAATTCCCCCAGGCGCGGCAACAGCGCATCCGTAATTTCCCGGGCGGACATCTCTGGTTGCAAGTCAAACGTGGCGACCGCAGGGGAGGGAATCAGAACTTTGTCGCCGCCGTCAAAATCAATGTTTCTTTCGGCGTCAAAGAAATAGGTGACATGATTGTACTTTTCCGTTTCGGCGATACGTAATTGTTTCAATCCGGCCGCCGACAGCACATCCCCCAGGGTATTTTCCACGGCAACATCCGGCAACAGCGCCGGGCAGATTTCATTTAATCCTTCGCCGTATTGGGAAAAGCACAACATATGCACCCTGCGGCCCGCAATCGCGCGGACAATCTGGCGGGCGCGGTCACTGCGGTAATTGCCGAACAAAAATCCGTCGCGTGTGGTCATTGCCACATCGCCGTCGATAACGGTCGGCTTGATAAATTCATCGGTTTCGCCACGGTCATATGCCGCCGCCAATGCCGCATCAATGGTCGGTGCATGAAATTCGGCCGTGGCATCGGCAATTGCTGACACGGCCAATTCCGTACGGTCCATATTTTGATTGCGGTCCATGGCGTAATACCGCCCCGACAGCGTTCCAAAAAACGCGCGCCCATCGGCCAGATACGGCGCCAATGCCTGTTGAATCATGGCGATATATGTCGGCGCCGACTGGGGCAGGGTATCGCGTCCATCGGCAATAAAGTGGATGCACAGGCGCAAGCCCGCGTCCAACACGCGTTTCATGATGACCAGCATGTCGTTAACATCGGCGTGGACACGACCGTCGGACATCAAACCTGCAAAATGCACAATGCCGTCATCGGTCCGCACGGCATTAATAAAATCACGCAATGCCGGGTTTTCGTCCCAATTTTCAATCTGGAACCGACGCAGAAACTGATTCACGACGCGGCCCGACCCAATGGTGATATGGCCCACTTCGGAATTACCCATGGTTTCGGGGGGCAATCCGACCGCCGGTCCACTGGCATCCAATTTGGAATGCGGATATTTTTCCAATAACCCGTCCAAAAACGGAGTTTTGGCCATTGCCACAGCATTATGATTGACATCCAAACTGATGCCGACACCATCCAAGATACATAAAACAAGCGGTTTTTTCATAATAAATCCTTCGCATTTCGGGTTTGTTTTGTCTGGGACAATACCACAGCCCTTTTTTGATTGCAAAAGAAAAAGAAAAATTGTATAAATAGTTATTAGGAAGTATTTCATACCTTCGATTAGTGGAGAAAAAGAGATGAGCGGTAAAAGTTTTGCAACGACACCAGTGGATCAGCATATCGGCCAACGCATGCAATTGCGGCGTACCATGATGGGATTATCCCAGAAAGATTTGGCGAAAATCTGCGGCGTTACGTTCCAGCAAATTCAAAAATACGAATCCGCCGGGAACCGTATTTCTGCATCACGCCTGTTCGAACTCAGCGCCGCGTTGCAGACGCCGGTATCATTCTTTTTTTCCGGTTTGCCGGGAAATATGCCCGAAGAAACACGTGCCACCCGTTCTGCCCGCGTTTCGGAACAGCAGGAAAATGACCCGTTGGCCAAGAATGAATCGTTAGTATTGATTAAATTGTATTGGAAATTGCCGGATGACCAACGCAAAATGGTCATGAAAATGTTGCGGTCACTGAATAATTTGCCCAGCAATGGCGAATAAAAAATCCCCAATTTGGGGATTTTTCTTTACATGATTTTTCCCTGGGTCGGGTAAAATGTTAATTCAATCTTTTCCCAGGTTTCAAATTCGCCCACCGGTAACATCCGGAATGGCTGGCACGCGGCCAAGGCATCGCGAATGGTATCCAATACGTACGCAAAGGCCGGATCGTTTTCGGCACGGCGCGCGGATTCAAACCAAATATTTCGCACCATGCCGTTTTTGTTCATTGTCAAACGCGCCACTGCACGAATATCTGCAATGTCCGGGCGTGTTGTGTCAATAACCCAGCAACGTGTCAGTGCCACACGCAACGCATCGGTTACCGATACCGTCATCGTGCGGTCCAGGGACCGAACCTCGCGGTTAACACGGACAACGGTTTTCTTTTTTGGCCGGGGTGTGTCATCGGGGGCCGGTGCATCCGGCACAACCACGGGCGCCGGGGTAACATCGGGCGACGGCGGCGCGTCATCCACCACGGCCGTATCGGTCGGGGTGTCGTGTTCCGCAGCGTCATCAGGCATGACGTCCGGGGCGGGCGCGGGCGGAAATTCGGTTGGTGTCACCGGTTCGGGCGGTGTCGGCGGCGTTGTTGTATTTACCAAACGGGTTTCATCCCCGCTGACGCGAACCGCCGACAAATCAATTTCTGTAATTTCCACGCGGTCCGGTGCCACCGTTCGCGCCCGGTCGACAACCACAGAAAACGACGTCAATATAATTGCCGCCAGTGTCAAGTGGCCCGCCACCGATATAAAAACGTTTTCCGATGAAAATGCGTTCCATCCTTTCATGATTTATTTTTCCAATTGGGTGCGCAGCCCGACACGTTGAAATCCGGCGTCTTTTAATTTGCCCATCATGGCCATAACAGCGCCGTAATCGGCACGACGGTCGCCACTGATGACAATGGTCAGTTGGGGATTTTCCGTACGCATGGCGGCTGCACGACGCACGACATCGTCCGCCGACATGCGCATATCGCCGACGTAATAGTTCCCGCGGGAATCAACGCCAACCTGGATGGCGTGGTCGTTCCCCGTCAGGGCCGAATGCCCCGCACGCGGCAAATCCAAATCGATGCCGGCCGTCAAGATGGGCGTTGTCACCATAAACACCGCCAACAGTACCGTCATGATATCAATCATTGGGGTTAACGATATGCTGGCGTCCGAATTTCTGCGTCTGATTCTGGACATTTATATACTCCGCTTATTTCTTGCTTTTCATTTCTTTGCGTGCATCGTCCAGGGCGTCATACAAATCATCGGCCTTTTTGGTAAAGTACTGGTACGCGACCGCCGCCGGCACCGCCGCAATCAGCCCCAGCGCCGTTGTCCCCAATGCTGTCGCCAGCCCCGGCGCAATAACCCCAATCGACACCGACTGGTTCACGCCAATGGATGCAAAGGCGTCCATCACCCCCCAAATCGTGCCGAACAGCCCGACAAACGGTCCCACGTATGACAACATGGATAAAAACCACAGATTCTTGTCAAACGGGCGGATTAAGCGGTCCACCACCAGGTCCGGATTATCGCCGGGCTTGATTTTGATTGGATTGCGCCGCGTGGCCCGCCACAAACGAATTTTTTCGATAATAATCGCCCAGGATGCCACACTGGCCCCAACCAACAGCAACGATATGAACAGCGTCATCATATCACCGCCCGTGAACAACGATATTAATGAAAAGTTGTTTTGCATTTTCTTTCCTTCCTTTTACTTTTTTTTAATTTTCCAAGAACTGTAACAATTGGTCGGGTATCCGTTTCGGGCGCATGTCGCCCCCCAGATATGCCACGGTCAATGTGACGACGACGTACACATCGCCGTCTTTGATAAATGTCTGTTCGATATCCATTGATGCCGCGCCCAGGCTGGCGATGCGCGATTGAACGACGAATTCATCCCCCAAACGCAATGGCCGCCGGTAATCCACCCCCAACCGTCGCACAACAAAACCCAAATCGCCCGGCAGGGGACGCGCCCCGCGCAGCCAATTCATCCGCGCGCGTTCCGCAATTTCGACATAGCGTCCATGATAGACAATCCCACCGGCATCCGTATCGGCATAGGCCACCATAAACGGAAATTCATGCGTTGTCATTTTTCCAACCCCAAATGCTTATATCCGGCGTCGGTAACAATGCGACCGCGGGGGGTGCGCTGAACAAATCCCAATTGCATCAGGTACGGTTCAATCACGTCTTCAATTGTGTCGGCGGGTTCCGACAATGCCGCCGCCAGGTTGTCAATCCCGACCGGCCCGCCCGCATAGTGGCGGATAATTGCGGTCATGTATTCGCGGTCAATTTCGTCTAACCCGGCCGCATCTACATGCAATTGGAACAATGTGGTTTTAATCGTATCCGCCGTGATGCGGGGCGCATGCGTTGCCGCCGCAAAATCACGGGCGCGTTTTAATAAACGGTTTGCAATACGTGGCGTCCCACGCGCCGCCCCCGCCAGGTTCAGCGCCGCATCCGCATCAATTTGCGCCCCCAGGATGGACGCACTGCGCATAATAATCTGGGCCAAATCGTTCGCATCATAAAATGTCAGGCGCAAATCAATCCCAAACCGGTCGCGCAGCGGGTTTGACAACAATCCCGTTCGTGTTGTCGCCCCCACCAGCGTGAACGGGGGCAGGTCAATGCGCACACTTTTGGCCGACGGCCCTTCGCCCAGCATGATGTCCAATTTGAAATCTTCCATTGCCGAGTATAGCACTTCTTCGATGGCCGTCGGCAGACGATGGATTTCATCAATAAACAACACATCCATCGGTTCCAGCGACGTCAGAATCGCGGCCAAATCTCCTTGCTTGGTCAGCATGGGCGCCGCCGTCGCGCGGAAATTTGTCCCCAATTCGTTCGCCACAATATGCGCCAGCGTTGTCTTTCCCAGCCCCGGCGGCCCGTACAACAGGACGTGGTCCATTGCCTCGGCCCGTGCCTTGGCCCCGGATACAAAGACAGACAAATTCTGTTTCAAGGCATCATGACCAATAAAGTCGTTTAACGTCTTGGGGCGAATAGTTGCCGCCATGTCGTCGGGAATATTTGCATCCAAAAAACGGTCGTTTGTATTCATTTTATAATAATTTATCTTCGGCGTTTTCGCGACCCACATAGGCCTTTAAATCGTTGTACATCTGGCGCAGGTCGGCCGGTTGACCGTATGTGGCGTCGGCATTTTTAACCCGGATTGTTTCCAGATTAATTTGTGCCTGCTTTTTCAGGACCTGGGTCAACTGTGACGCAAAGGCGCGCGCATCATCGCTTTCCGCCGCCCCCTGTAGCAACAATCCGCGATTTGGCCGGGGGGATAAAAACGCAAAGTCAGACAAAGACGGGTCCGGTGACACCAGGGCAAAGCCCGACACTTCGGGGCGACGCATCATCGCCTGCAACACGTACCATGCGCCCAATCCGTGTCCCGCCAGCCAGATTTTATCACTGTCTTCGTTTTTATTTTGAATCCAATCGATAACCGTCGCGATGTCCAGCATGTTGTCCGCGGTGGTGCCGACGGCGCCTTCGGAATCATTAACCCCGCGGTAATTAAAGCGCACAACTGAAAACCCGATATCCATAAACGCGCGGAACATGGCATAGGATACACGGTCATTCATATGATGCTTTTGCCGGGGATTGCCCGATAGCACCACCGCCAGCGGGGCCGACGGCACATCTGATTTATGATACACTGCGTGCAACTTTCCGGATTCGCCGGATATAATAATGTCCACCATATCGCAATCACCTTTCCTTCGTTATTTCTCATTCTTACTTATAGAACATTCATCCGGCTGTTTTCAATAAAAATCTTTTTGATTTGACACGCATTGCACGAATGTTCTATCATCGTGCCATAAGTATTCAGGAGAAAAGGGTCAAACTCATGACTAGATTTACTGTAACGGCGGTCTTTGCATTAGTGTTTATTGGCACGGCGCACGCGAATAATTACGCGTCCATGGCTGATTTCCAGACCATCTATACGGAAACACCGGTTCAATCATATTATGCGTATCCCGATGACCCAAACTTTATTCCCGAAACCGAATTTATGCAGCGCGCCGACAGCATTAATTACGACCAAAACATTGAAAATGCCCGTGCCATGGAATCAATGATGTTTCCGGGGGTATCCTTTGCGTCCCGTCCGATGGTCATTTGCCGCAATTTTGGATGCACGCATTTGAACGACCGCATTACACGTACGTTTTTGTTCAACAGTCTGGCAAATATGTTCATGATGAATGCGCATTCGCGATTGTATATCTGCGAAGCGGACCCGTTTTCGCGCGACTGTCTGCAATCGGGCATCTCGTTCCCGGTGCGTGCCGGCATTGCCAACGCATTGGTCAAAATCCCCAAGGCAACGATTTCCCAGGTCAACGTGTCGACCGGCCTGTCCAAGGCGACGGTGGGTATGACATATGATTTCTTGGTTAACGGGTTGGATCGCCAATGTGAACCAACGATTATGGACATATCTGTACCCGGTAATTCCCAGGCGACATTGTCAAACCGTGAATTTACATGCAACATGACCAGTGATGGTATGACAAACGTGTCTTTGTTGGTCAGTATTGATTACATTGATTTGGATTATGGCATTTTGGGGGGATATTATTCGCTGGGGTTACAGGGGCCGACGGCTGGCGGCGGCACAGGATATGCGCTGTTTAAAACTGAATTTACGACGGGCGGCATGAAATTCCGCGCGGCAACCAAAACCGACACCGAATTTAAATCCGATTTGCGGACAATCGGGCCGGGTGAATATGCGGTGGAACCGTTAAAGAAATAAATTCTTGTTTGATTTCTGAATTCTGATTTATGATTTTGGAATCAGAAATCATAAATCGGATATCTGTATGAACAAAACGATTTTAATTATTGATGATGACGATATGCTGCGCGATGCATTGGGGCGCGGGCTGCGGGCCGACGGCTTTGATGTCTTGACGGCCGAATCCGCGGAAACAGGGCGCGATATCTTGAAAAAAATCACAGTTGATGCCATTGTTTTGGACCGCATGATGGGGGGAATGGACGGCCTGCGCTTTTTACAGGAATTGCGCGATGGCGGCAATGCAACACCGGTTGTCATGCTGACCGCGATGTCGGGGGCGGAAAATGCAATTGCCGGGCTGACCGCGGGTGCGGATGATTATTTGGCCAAACCGTTCCAACTGCGCGAATTGATTTTACGACTGCGGCGCGTTATTCGTACATCGACCCCAACCGCGCAAATGCCTGCGGGATTAATGCTGATTGAAAATGAATTTTTTGTCACCGGTTCCGATGGCACGCCCCAGTTGTTGGGCTTATCCGGCGAAGAAAAAAGATTGATGTTAAATCTGGTTACACCGGTGGGCAATATCGTTCCGGCCGCGGCGATGACTGCAAAACGCTTGCGTGCGAAATTAAATGGTGTATTATCACATACAGATATCATCACCGTCCGTGGCCAGGGTTATAAATTAATCGACCGGTACACAGGCACAACAGATGACAACGGGGGTAGCACGATATGAGACTGATACCGCGCAGTTTTTTATGGCGCACAATTTTAATGATTTTGATTCCGCTGATTATCGCCCAGATAATTGTTGCGAATGCGTTCTTTGGCAACCATTGGACACGCGTCCATGCGACAATGGCGCGCACGCTGGCGGGGGAAATTGCCACGATGATGAATTTGATGGACGCGGACGAAGACCGGGCCGCCACAATGATGGCGCGCGACATCGGCATTAACGTGTCAATCAACAATCGTCTGAATCGGCCAAAGAATAACGACAACGATTCTGGCGAGGCTGGATTGTTGGCATCGGAATTGTCCCGTCGGCTAAAGCGGCCGGCCGAAATATATATTGACCGGGGCAAGCGTCTGGTCTTTGTTGATGTGCCGACGCTGGATGGGCAAATTGCCACATTTGGAACATCGCTGTATCGTATTTATTCCACCAGTACCGAAGTCTTTTTAATCTGGCTGTTGGGATCAATCTTGATTGTGTCTATTTTGGTTGCGCCGTTTATTATCATGCACACCCGCAGCATACGTCGCATTGCGCATGCCGCCGGGAAATTCGGCCGTGGTCTGGATGCGCCGGGATTTGCCCCGTCTGGGTCCAAAGAAATTCGCGAAGCCGCCACTGCCATGATTACGATGAAGGAACGTCTGAATCGGTACAACCGCACACGTACGGATATGTTGAACGCCGTCAGTCATGATTTAAAGGCACCGCTGACCCGCATGCGCCTGGGGGTGGAAACCGGCACGGTTGATGCCCCGGCATTGTTGCGCGACATTGACCGCATGACCGAAATGGTCAATGGATACCTGGCGTTTGCCCGTGGCGAAATGCCCGAAATTGAACAGGCAACAGAATTGCCTGCCATGCTGACACGGATTGCGCGTGACGCGGCCGGGAAAAAGAAAATTGAAACCGATTTTCCTGAAAACCCCACCCAGTTCTATGCCCGTCCGATGGCATTGGCGCGTGCGTTCGGCAATATTATTGAAAATGCCGCCCGTCATGCGAAAAAGAAAATTAAAATCACAGAAATCGACAGCCTGGACGATGTGACAGTTATTATTGAAGATGACGGCCCCGGGATTCCCGACGACCGCAAGGCTGATGCGATGCGCCCGTTTGTGCGCCTGGACCAGGCACGCGGTTCCAAAACCGGCGGTACAGGATTGGGGTTGTCCATTGCCCAGACGGCCATTGAAAACCACGGCGGTCAAATCTTTTTGGAAAACAGCGATTTGGGCGGCTTGCGTGTGCGCATTGTATTGCCGATATAATTTGGGGTATTAAAAGATGAATTTGTATAAATATGTGTCCGATGCGATAAACGAAAAACTGGGGATGACGGTTAATCTGGAAACACCCCGTAATCGCGATTTTGGGGACTTTGCAACCAATGCGGCCATGGTGATGGCGAAATCTGCGGGTAAAAACCCGCGGGAATTGGCGGGTGACATTGCGGTCCGAATTGCAGAGCTGCCCTTTGTGACCGAAACATCGGTCGCAGGACCGGGCTTTATCAACATCCGGCTGCGCGACAATTTTATTTGGGATGCAGCCGCGGATTCGATATCCCCGAAAAACGCCACCCCGCGCAAGATTGATTTGGATTACGGCGGTTATAACGTGGGCAAGGCACTGCATATCGGCCACCTGCGGACGACAATTGTTGGCGATACATTTAATCGTATTGCAAAATTCCTGGGGCATGATACCAAAAGTTATAACCATATCGGCGATTGGGGCCGGCCGATGGGGCTGATTATCGCGTGGATTTTGGAAAATGGCATGCCCACATCCGCGGATGAATTAAACAAAATCTATCCGGCGTCGACTGCGCGCGCCAAATCTGATGACGCTTGGTTACAGCGGGCCAAGGAAGTCACCGCCGAATTGCAATCTGGGAATACGGAATATCGCAAAATCTATGACGCGTTTATGAAAATTTCGCTGGCCCAGATGGATGATGTCCTGCGGCGTTTGAACGTGTTGCCCTTTGACGCGACGATGGGGGAACGCGGGGTTGCCGAATATGTCGCCGCCACCCAAGAGATTTTAGAATCGCACGGGTTGTTGGTCGAATCCGATGGCGCAATGATTGTCAATGTGCGTACCGATGACGATACCGCGCCGATGCCGCCATTGATGTTCCGCACCAGCAGTGATACCCAAACATACGCCGCGGCGGATTTGTCAGCGATTTATTATCGCACCAAAACAGATAACCCGGACATGATTGGCTACTTTACAGATTCGCGCCAAAATTTGCATTTTAATCAGGTATTTCGTGCGGCAAAATTGGCCAAAATCACAACCGCCGATTTGGTTCATACAGGATTTGGCGCATTGACTGGACCGGATGGCAAACCGTTCAAGACCCGTGATGGCGGCGTGGCCGAATTGCTGGACATTTTGGACACGGCACGCGACGCCGTGCATACACGGATTATGGACGCCGGCAAAAATCTGGATGATGAAACAATTGATGCCATTGCGTTGGCTGCGGTCAAGTTTAACGACTTGCTGCATGACGTGCGGGCCGACTATGTATTCGACCCCGCCCAGATTACCAGTTTCGAAGGTCGCACCGGTCCGTACATTCTGTACACTGCCGTCCGTCTGAACAGTGTTTTAAAACGGGCAGGGGACATTGCCCCCACCACAATCGATGCCACCACCCAATTGGCGGCGGATGAACGTAACCTGTTGATGGAAATTACCGATTTCGACCGCACGGTTCAGTCTGCATTTGATAACCGGGCGACGGATTTGATTGCGAATTACGCCTTTGATTTGTGTCAATTGGTGAACACGTTTTATCACAATTGCCCGATTTTACGTGACGATGTGTCGGCGGATGACCGGGCGCGGCGCTTGGCAATTGTCCAGATGGCGGCCCGCACATTGGGTGCGGCGGTTGACCTGATGGGGCTGCGCGTGCCGAACGAAATGTAACCATCCCGCCCCGCGCGGGATTTTTTATACGGTACGATAATACCGTATCGATTTTTCTTGACTTTTCCGGGGTGTTACATCATAATGGCGACGTTTTAATTAAAACAATAGGACATAAAACAATGGCAGCGACAAAATCGTTAAAAAAATGCGAATTGGAATCCAAATGGTTTCTGATTGACGCGACCGATTGCACGCTGGGGCGTTTGGCGGCGTATACCGCGAACATCCTGCGTGGCAAGCATAAGCCGACCTGGACGCCGAACATGGACTGTGGCGACCATGTCATCATCATCAACGCGGACAAGGTTGCACTGTCCGGGACCAAGGCGGACAAGACCAAATTCTTTTGGCATTCCCTGTGGACCGGCAGCTTGAAAGAACGCACCCTGGGCCAGATGCGCAGCGAAAAACCCGAAAAACTGGTGACCAATGCGGTCAAACGTATGATGGGTCGTCGCACGGCGGTTGCGTTGGCGAACAAACGCCTGAACAAACTGCACGTGTATGCGGGCGCGGAACACAAACACGCGGCCCAAAATCCGACCGTTATTGATTTCGGTGGTTTGAACCGTAAAAACAAAAGGGGCGAATAATGACAGAAGCCAAAAAGACCGCAACTGCGGCAAAAACAGCAAAGAAAGCCGCCCCGCGCAACGCCGCCGCGAAAAAGACGTCGGCTGTGTCGGTGAAATTGTCGGGCGCCACATACGCCACCGGCAAACGTAAAGATTCCGTCGCCCGTGTTTATCTGGTGCCGGGCAAGGGCAACATTGTCATCAACGATACGCCTATTAACGATTATTTCCGTCGTCCGGTGTTGCAGATGATTATTGCCCAGCCGTTTGGTATCACCAATCGCGCGGGTGCCTATGACGTCGTGGCGATGGTTGCCGGCGGTGGTCTGTCGGGCCAGGCGGGCGCCGTGAAACACGGTATTTCCAAGGCCTTGGAAAAAGCGGAACCGGAATTACGCGCGGCGTTAAAGGCTGCGGGCTTCCTGACACGCGACAGCCGTGTTGTCGAACGCAAGCACTATGGTGTGCGCAAGGCACGTCGTTCGACCCAGTTCAGCAAGCGTTAATTCAACGCACATCACGAACAACAATCCCCGGCACCGTGCCGGGGTTTTTATTTTCCCTTGCGATTCCACGATAATTAGAATATAATGATGACGCATTGGGTGACACCCAGTGCGGGGTGTGATTACCCAGCAAAAGCATTTTAAACTCCAACACGGGTTGGAGGGTCGTGATATATTTGAATAAACGACACTATTGCTTTTGATAGTAATCAACCTCCAACCGCCTTTTCGTCAATGGCGGATTTTTTTAATTTTGGGGGTAAATGGAAATGCCAGTAATTTCGAATGAGACACGTTTAATCGGTGGCGCCATGCGCCATGGCCGCCGCCTGAACCGGATTAGTCGCACGGACGCCGCGCGGGCGCTGCGGCTTAGCCTAGAAGAACTGGGTCGTATCGAGGGTGGCCGCATGGTCATCCCCCGCCGGGTGCTAAACAGCCTGATGTACCACGGCCTGCGTAATAAGTGTAGAAAGGATGAAAGTATATAACCTGGATCCCGTGGTTAAACCACGGGATGACAAAAGTGTTTAATATTCTAGAAACTTAAGCACCACGCCTAAGAAATCATAAATAAAAAGAAATCCCGCAGATGCGGGTGTTTAGCAAGATAAGCGATAAGCCGGATTCTGTTCTGCCCAAACCCAGTGATTAACATCACCACGTAAGGGTAGCGAGCGTAATTAATCTGCACAATGCGTTACCGCAAGGTGTCAAGCCTTCTACCCGTTCCCACCCTGGGACCCGTTATTGGGAACCTATTTGAAGTTGCTGCGCATAGAGATTGCCCGTTTCACTCGAATTAAATCGTTTCGTCACTGTTGCTCTAATCGTCGGGTCACCCCGCCCGGTCGTTAACCGGTATGCTGTCCCACACAGTCCGGACTTTCCTCCGTCATTTCTGACGGCTACGCTCTGCCTATCTTGCCGGGAAAAAGTATATCAGATTTGGTTGAAAATTCAATCGTTTTTTTATTTTTTTGCATTATTTATTTTTTTGTGCTTGCAACATAAACCTATTTTTAACTATGATATAGGCAAACAAGAGAAAGGGGTTCGCAGAATGTCACGTTTACTGCGGTTTTTTACGTTATTTGCATTTGTTTCAATTTCAACTGGCGCTTATGCTGCGGGCTATACATGCCCCAGTTCCAAGAAATATACATCGTGTTCGTCGGGTTATTATATGACCAAGGGCGGAACATATAACGGAACCCCTGTGGCTGGAAACGCATGTACCGCATGCCCCAGTGGTTATACCTGTGCCGGCGGTACGGCGAACAAAGTTGCGGCGACCAAAACATGCGCCGCCGGTAAATACTGGAACGGCAGTGCCTGCGCCAACTGTGGCGGCAATGCCTATTACTGCCCCGGATTTTCGAATGTTTCCAACCCGTCGTCGGGCTATGGCCGCAATAGCGTCAGCAGTGGTTATTATTCAACCGGTGGCGATGCCAATACCCGTACCGGCCAGGCCAAGTGCGGCGGCAATGCCTATTACTGCAGCGGCGGTGTGCGTAACAGCGTGTCGGCGGGGTACTATTCCACGGGTGGGGATTCAACCACCAGAACAGGTCAATCGCAATGTGCCGCCGGAAATTATTGCAGTGGTGGGGTATCCACCAAATGCGCGGCGGGAACGTATGCCGGTGCGGGCGCGACATCATGTACGGCCTGTACGGGTCGTACCAAGTACAGTGCGGCCGGTGCATCTGCATGTTCGACGGTGTCGTCGGGGTATTACACCACCGGTTGCAACACCAGCAATAACAACTGTACCGGTCAAACGGCATGCGGTGGGAACGCTTATTATTGCAGCGGGGGTATCCGCAACAATGTGTCGGCCGGATATTATTCGACGGGCGGCGGCGAAACCACGCGCACGGGCCAATCGCAATGTACTGGCACGACATATTGTTCGGGCGGGGTAAAATTCAATTGTCCGGACCCGACAACAAATAAGCGTACAACATTCCCGGCAAATTATTATAATCCTGTATTTTCCACTGCCGAAGCATTAAGCCAAACAGGTATGACGTCAATTACAGGTTGTCGTGCTTTGACGTGGTTTTCAGCCGGTGAACGTGTGGGATTGGTTGAATATACAAATTATAACGCGACCACTAAACAATATACTGATACCACATGGTGGCGATATATGTCGGTCAAACCTGGATATTATCTGACCAACAAAATGAACTGTGGTGAATATGCGTATTATAGCGAAGTCAAAGAATGTCCCGCGGGTTCGTATTGTCCCGGCAAAGCCGAAGTTTTATGTAATTCATCAAACGAGGCAACGGTTCATACAACGAACTTTGGTTTGGAATCCTGTCCGTCGGGGTATCCGAATTCCACCGCAGTGGCCAAGGCAATAACCGAGTGTTACAGTAACAACCTGTCGCGTCCATGGACGGGTACACAAACGGCGTGTGCGCTGCCTGAAAACTGTGCAACAAAGACATGTAATCCATGTTCGGGTGCCGCATGTACATATGTTGCGTATTCCAATACCGCGGGCAATGGCGATGGCGCCCTCAAAAGTGGCTGTACCGCCAACAATGCCGCGTGCCAGCAGACCGTTGCCACGGTAACGGCAACCGACGGTCATTATACCAGTGGCATTACATGCCCATTATGTCCGGACGGGTACCAGGATGGTGCCGGCGCCACATCCCAATCTGAATGCAGTGGGAACATCCCGGCCGGCCACTATATGGCCGTGGGACAATCATCAACATCTCAAGCTTGTCCGGCCGGTACGTTCAAAGTGGCGCACAGTGTCAAATACGGTTCTGTATCTTCGTGTGATACATGTTTGGGGGACGCCTATGCCCTGGGTGGGGCGGCCGAATGTACGGCATGTTTGGCCGGGTATACAATTACCGGGGACACGGTGTCTGACCATGATGCGGCATCGGATTGCAAAATTAATTGTGCCGGCGGAACATACCTGGCCACGGAAAATGATTCAACATGCACCAATGTTGGTATCGGATACTGGACGGCGGCATCCACCATTTCCCAGGGTGAAGTCGGCGTGCGAACCCAATGTCCGGCGGGGCTGACCACAATTGGATACGGGGCCGGTGCCGACGAAGCTGGTGACTGTGGCCGCGTGCTGAACATCGGGGATAACAAAATATATCTGCGCAGTGCCAAGAAAACCGACAAATCCATGGCGGTTGGTATTAACGGCGACGTGTTCTATGGCAATATGTCGACCGATGGACCGGGCGCGCTACGAGTAACGTCGGATGGGGTGACTTATTCCGTTTATGACGACAGCATGCTGTAATCCCATATTCCCCCGACGACATGTTCGGGGGATTTTTTCACGGCATGCGGGCAATTTTAAGTATTGCGTTTATTAAAAAAGCGTGTATAATCACACCGCAATTCATTATTACAGGGGAAAATCATGTTTAAAAAAGAAAAAATCAAAGATTTGCATTATTCTGTGACGGGGTTAATCACCGCCGATGAATTACAGGCCGCGGCCGATGAAATTCTGACAGAATATGGGAAAAAGGCAAAAATGCCGGGATTCCGTCCGGGTCACATTCCGCTGTCTGTTCTGCGCCAGAAATTTAATGCGTCCGCCTATGGCGAAGCGATTGATAAATTAATGAACCGCGATTTGACCGAATTTGCCGCCGCGAAAAAAATTCGCCTGGCTGCCGCGCCCAAGGCGGACCTGGCGGGGTGGGAAATTGGCAAAGACGCCGAATACACACTGGAATTTGATATTTTGCCGACGTTGCCGGAAATTGACCTGGAAAAATTCACAGTGACCAAAAAAGTTGCAAAATTGGATGAATCCGAAGTGGAAAAATCCCTGGAAAACATTCGCAAAAACCGCAGCACTGCGGAAAAACAGGATGAAAAATATGCCGCGGCCGATGGCGACGTTGCCGTCATTGACTTCAAGGGCTTTGTGGGCGATGACGCCTTTGAAGGGGGCGAAGCGAAAAAGCACCATCTGATTTTGGGTTCGGGCGCGTTTATCCCGGGATTCGAAGACCAGATTATCGGTCATAAATCCGGTGACAAATTTGACGTTAACGTGAAATTCCCGGCGGAATATCATGCCGAAAACCTGGCGGGTAAAGATGCCCGGTTCGAAGTTGTGTTGCACGAAGTGCGTAAACACATCCTGCCGGAATTGAATGACGAATTGGCCAAAACCGTGGGCCAGGAATCGCTGGACGCGCTGCGTGACCACATCCGCAAGATTTTGACCGAACAATATGACGAAGCGGCCAAACGCGACATGCGCACCGAACTGTTGGATATTTTGGCGGACAAAGTTAAATTGGATTTGCCCGATACCCTGGTTCAACAGGAATTGGACATGGCCAAATCGGAACATGACCGTCATCATGCGCATTGCGGCGACAAATGCGAAGACCACAAATGGGATGAAAAAAAAGAACGCAAGGAAGCCGAACGTCGTGTTAAATTGGGCTTAATCCTGGCCGAATGGGGGACCGCGAACAAGGTCGAAGTCACCCGCGATGACCTGCAGCATGCCATCTGGGCCGAAGCGGCGCGCTATCCGGACCCGAAACAGGTCTTTGAATTCTATAACCAGAATCAAAATGCCTTGGCGATGTTGCGCGGGATGCTGTTCGAACGCAAGGCCTTGGATGCGATGTTGACGCACGTCAAGACCAAGGAAAAAACCGTTTCGGCCGACGAACTGTTTAAACAGAAATAAGGTCGCAAGGCGTATAAACGTATAAAAGTGAGAGGGGGATAGGTCAATCGACCGTGTCCCCCGTCTTTGTTTCAAGCAACGGGAAAGGGGGAAACATGAAAGCATATCTGGATATTTTGTCGGAAATTATCAACACCTGTCACGATTGGCGTGAAAATCGTACGGGAATTCCTGATATTGGCCTGGGGCATGGTGCAACGTTTGAACATGATATGAGTTTGGGCTTTCCCTTGGTTACGACCAAGAAAATGGGATTGAAAAACATCGCGACGGAATTGGAATTCTTTTTGCGCGGGATTACGGATAAAAAATGGCTGACCGACCGCAAATGCAATATCTGGAACGAATGGGCCAATCCGGTGCGGGTCGAACAGGTCTACAACATTGCCGCCCGCGGGAAAAATTTAAGCCCCGAAAAATCCAAACAATTGCACAACAAAATTGCGGACCACATGCGCGATTTGGGGCCGATTTATGGGTTTCAATGGCGTCACTTTGGGGGCGAATACCAATGGGATGCGGCGCGTATCAACGCCAACCCGATGGACAATGTCAACCCGGAAAAGCCGGGCGTTGACCAAGTTGCCACCGCCATTGATAAATTAAAGAACAACCCCAATGACCGGCGTATTTTGGTGTCGGCATGGAATCCGGTTGATTTTTCAAAAATGGCCCTGCCACCATGCCACATGATGCACCAATTGATTGTGCGCAATGGGCGCCTGTCTCTGATTTGGACCCAGCGGTCATGCGACATGTTCTTGGGTGTGCCGTATAACATCGCCAGTTACGCGCTGCTGCTGTTGCTCTATGCCAAAGAGGCAGGATTAAAACCCGGCATCCTAAAGGGTGAATTGCACGACGCCCACATTTATCAAAATCATATGGACCAAGTGCGCGAACAATTGACGCGTACGCCGCACCCGTTACCGACGGTTGAAATCCCGGACGAAAATTGGAACGGCATGTTGAATTGGTCGGCGAACGGCGGATTTAAATTAAAAGACTATATCTGTCACGAAAAACTGCGCGGCGATGTTGCGCGATAAAAACTCCCCCGAACGGGGGATTTTTTTTGATTTATGATTTGTTTCCAGGCTCTTAATCATCATTGTCATTGCGAGGGGTGCCGGTAGAGCAACGCGGGGCCGGCGCCCGTGGCAATCCAGTAAATAATAAGGATATATGCATATTTACCTGGATTCCGTGGTCAAGCCGCGGAATGACAAAGATGTTTAAGTACCTAGGAAACTTAAGAACCGTTTTCATCCTTTCTGCACTTATTACGCAGGCCGCGGCAAATCAGGCTGTTTAGCACCCGGCGCGGGATGACCATGCGGCCGCCCTCAATCAGGCCGAGTTCTTCTAAACTAACCCGCAAGGCCCGGGCGGCGTCCGTGCGGCTGATACGGTTCATGCGGCGGCCATGGCGCATTGCACCGCCGATTAAACGTGTCTCATTCGATATCACTGGCATTTTCATTTCCCCCCATAAAAAATCCGCCGTGATGAAGGGCGGTTGGAGGCTCAAAACTATTAAAGGTAATAGCGCTGTTTATTTATGTATGTCACAGCCCTCCAACCACGGTTGGAGATTTCCTTTAAGAGGTTTGAGGCCCCACATCGGGTATCACCCGATGCGTTCTTATTATATTCTAATCACAATGGAATCGCAAGCGGAAATAAAAAAAATCCCCCGTCCGGGGGATTTATATAACGATACAACAAATTATTTGTTGGCGTTCTTTTCAGCAGATGTCGCCGCCAAGTCTTCGACGATACGGGCCTTTTTACCAGACAGACCACGCAGGAAGAACAGTTTTGCACGACGAACGCGACCGATACGAACCTTTTCGATTTTTTCAATCGCCGGGCTGTACAGCGGGAATTTACGTTCCACGCCCACGCCATAGGATTCACGACGAACCGTGAACGATGCGTTATTGCCATTGCCACCGTCGCGGGCGATAACAACGCCTTCGAACATCTGGATACGGAATTTGTCGCCATCTTTGATTTTGACGTACACTTTCAGTGTATCACCCGCCTTGAAGTTCGGGATGGTTTTGTTGCCCTTTAATTTTTCAACCTGGGCGGCTTCGATTTTTTTGATAACGTTCATTTTACTTTTCCTTGTTTATCAAATCCGGACGACGTTCCATTGTTATGTCATCCGATTGTTGTTTCCGCCACCGTTCGATATTGCCGTGGTGACCGGACAGCAGGACTTCTGGGACATTGTGTCCACGCCATACTGACGGGCGGGTATATAACGGCCATTCCAACCCCCCGATTTCAAAACTTTCGTTTGCGGTTGCATCACTGCCACCGCCCAGGACATTATCCATTACGCGAACGCAACTGTCAATAAAAACTTGCGCGGCAATTTCGCCCCCCGACAGGATATAATCCCCGATGGATAATTCCGTTATATTATACTCATCAATGACCCGTTGGTCAATACCTTCGTACCGACCACAGAGCAGGGTGTACGTCCCCCCGTCCGTTTCATCGGCCGCGGCGGCAAACCCACGCACCATTTTTTGGTTCAATGTCGGACCGCGCGGCGAAAAATAAATGATTTTTCCCGGGTTTTCAATGGAATCGATTGCCGCACCCAAAACGTCCGGGCGCATAACCATGCCGACACCGCCACCGAACTGTTCATCGTCGACACTGCCGTAATTATTAATGGCAAAGTCACGAATATTTGTCACGTCATACGTCCATTTTCCGGCGGACAATGCACGGCCGACCACCCCACCACCAAGGGTCCCGGGAAACATTTCAGGAAAAATGGTCAGAATATGAAAGTGCATTTTCTCTGCCAAAGGTTGATTTAATCCACCATAATTTTTTTCCCGTCCATATCGACATTGGCGCCGACAAAGGACACCATGTCCCCGTTGTCCAGTTCCATGATATCGCCGGCACCAAAGTTTTGAAACCCGTCAACCTGACCGATTTCACGACCACCGCGTATGACTGTAAATCCGATTAAGTCGGCCTGGTAATACTCGTCAATTGCGGGGTTGGGCAGGGCGTCGCGCATGACATACAGCTCTGTCCCGCGTAGCGATTCCACCGCCGTGCGGTCGTCAAAACCATTAATATGGGCGACAATCACGTCAGACGTCGGATTCAGACGCCGAATAAATTTAAAATCGGCCGGGGCAAAGCGGTCGCAAATAACCGTCATGCTTTTTAAATCCATGGGCGACGCGGTATAGGTATGAACGCGGACATCACCGCGAATTCCCTGGGGGGCGACAATTTTGCCAATTAAAATTTTATTATCGGGCGCGGACATGGGGAATCCTTAGCAATTCTTGCTTGATGCTTTTGATATATTGATATGGCGACAGGCCGTTTTCCTTGGCGTATAAAATCAAATCAACAATATTTGCCTTGTAACTGTGGAATAAAATGTGACGCTGTTGGGACGTTGGGAATATTACTTCGCTGAATAATTTAAACAGCACCCGGTTGGCGACATGGATATTGTTTGCGGTAACAACACAATTTTTCCCCTGGGCAATTACCTTGTACACGGGTGCGTTAAAGTCTTGGGAATTGTTACACATGATTATACCATTTTATATTGCCCGGGAATAACCCGGGCAATTCAGATTATTCAGCAACAGTTTCCGTCGCTGCTTCGGCGGCCGGTTCAGCCGGGGCTTCGCTGGCTGCTTCGGCTTCTTGGGCGGCGGCTTCGGCCGCTGCTTTTTCTTCGGCCATCTTGGCCAGTTTGTCTGCCTTGTCCTTAATCTTCATCTGGGTCTTTTCCGACTGCAGATGTTTTTTGGTCTGGACCGGAACGGCTTTCTTTTCAACCAAGCCCGCATTGGCCAAGAATTTGTACACGCGGTCGGACGGTTTCGCACCCTTGGCCATCCAGGCCTTGACTTCATCAATTTTCAAAACGACGCGCTTATCGCTGTCTTTGGGCTGCATCGGGTCATATTTACCGACCGTTTCCAACACGTTGCCCGAATTACGCGCATTGCGGGAATCGGTCACAACAATGTGATAATAGGGCCGCTTTTTCGCACCGAAACGCGCCAATCTGATAACTGTTGCCATCTTTTGCTCCTTTGTAAGTTTTTTGTTTTGTGTTTGAATTTAATTACCGCATATGAACACCCAAGGGTATCACATGGCTGAAAAATAAGCGTTTACGTTCCAACAAAGATTTTTCAGCATTCTGTTGCGATTGCACATCACGCAATGCCGACGACGGCTGAATCTGATGTTCAACGGACATCCCCAGAAAATCGGGATTTAATCCATGACGGGGCGCATTGTCCGCGCACCGAACATCCGAACGCAAGGCATTATCTGATTGCAATAAAAAGTCTTGTTCAATTGTATTTTTCATCTATGTTAAATCCTGTTCTGTTGCCCAACAATAATACGCCAAAACCGTCATCAAAGGCGAAAACTCGCCGGTTGATGTTCCATATGCATACCGCATACTGGGGGGACATAAATGGCAATCTGTTGGGATTTGCGGGCCTATTATGAACAATTTTTTATCAAAAGTCAAATTTTTATTAAATATATCCAAAAAAAATCCCCCAATCGGGGGATTTTTTTAAGTGCAGGGCGGATTAATACCAACCACGCAATTTCATGGCCGCCGCAACCCGCTTAATCGAGTGCATATACGCCGCTTCGCGCATGGAAACATTATATTCTTCTTTGATTTTCCAAATCGCATCAAAGGCGCTTTTCATGGCCTGGTCTTCTTTCTGTTCCACTTCCGCTTCGGACCAGTAATAGCCATAGCGGTTTTGGACCCATTCAAAATAGGACACTGTCACACCGCCGGCATTGGCCAAAATATCCGGAACAACGGTCACACCCGCATCCAACAGGATTTTTTCACCTTCGATTGTGGTCGGGCCGTTCGCGCCTTCGACAACCAATTTCGTCTTGATTAACGGGGCGGTGTCTTTGTTGATGGTGTTTTCCATCGCGCAGGGCGCCAACACGTCCACATCCAGACCCCAGAATTGTTCCGCCGAAATTTCGGTCGCACCCGGGAAGTCCTTGATGCTGCCCTTGTTGTCATTTTTATACGCCATTAACGCATTGACATCCAACCCGTTTTCATTGAACAAGATGGTGTTCCATTCGGCAATCGCGATAATTTTGGCACCCATGTCAAACGAACATTTCGCCGTGAACGACCCAACGTTACCAAAACCCTGAATTGCAATTTTGGCGCCATTCATGGATTTGCCCATTTTCGCCAACGCCTGGGCAATCACGATGGAAATCCCCAGACCTGTCGCCTTGGTACGGCCCAGTGACCCGTTCAATTCAACCGGTTTGCCCGTGAACGTGCCAAAGGATTCTTCGCCCGACAATTTGATGTATTCATCAATCATCCACGACATAATCTGGCCGTTGGTGTTAACGTCGGGGGCAGGGACGTCTTTCTTTTCGCCCAAAATCGGATAAATCGCGTCAACGTACCCGCGGCACAGACGTTCCAATTCGCCGGTCGACAGTTCTTTTGGATCAACAATAATGCCGCCTTTGCCGCCGCCGTACGGAATCCCGGTCACGGCGCATTTAAATGTCATCCAAATCGACAGGGCCGACACTTCGTCCTTGGACACGGCCGGATGGAAACGCACGCCACCCTTGGACGGACCGATGGCGGTGTTATGCTGTGCGCGATAACCGGTAAATGTGCGAATGGTCCCATCGTCCATTTTAACCGGGATTTGCACCTCTAGCGTGCGCATCGGGTTTTTCAGAATTTCATATACCTCTGCCGGCAGGCCCAACTTGTCACAAGCACTCTTTACACGTTGCTGCGCACCCAACAGGGGATTTAAATTTTCGTTACTCATATTTTTTCTCCATTTTGCTTAACGCATAGAATAAATTCTAATCCGATATGACAAAAAAGCAATTGAAAAATAGTTTTGTTTTTTCTGCTGGACTTTTATTGTCCCAGGGTATAAAATCACGACGTCTTTTGATTTCGCGGGCGTGGTATAATGGTAGCACGTCAGCTTCCCAAGCTGAAGACGAGGGTTCGATTCCCTTCGCCCGCACCAAAAATTTACCCGACCTTGTGTCGGTTATATTTTTGGTCTGCGGCGTGGAAGAGAACCCGACCAAGAGGACAGACAAAATAAACCCCGGCGTTTTTGCCGGGGTTATTTTTATCGACCGCCTTTCTTTTTATTCGTCATACCCATCTGTTGTAACTGCCATGGCTTGATACGTTTGACCTTGCGGCATTTTTTCGTTTTTTTATATTTCACGGAAATATTAAAGTCAATTGATGTCGTCATTTCATAACTGATATCAAAGAAATATTGCGCTTGAATCTCATGCCCCTTGTTACTGTTGCATTTTGCATGCATGGGCTGTAAATTTATCAGTTCGCTGTTACCGCTGTGATGTTTGGGACAAATATGGTCCCATGAAAAATCTTCGATTGTAATAATCGGCTTGCCACATGCAGGACACACCGGATATTGCCCCAAATTAATTAAAATGCGATAAACCTCTTTTAACTGACGGGGCTTTATCCTATCCGCATACTCCGCCAGGGTCAGAATAACTTTTTTAATATCATTGGGCTGCATGCGACTTCCTTTTCTTTGTAAATCTATTTTCCGTCGACCGGAATCTGCAAGATTTGTTTCGGGAAAATCAAATCTGGATTTTCAATGTTATTGCGTTCGGCAATAATGCTGAACAATACACCGCGACGCAGAAAATTACGCGCGATAATCCACAGGCAGTCCCCACGGCGCACGGTATAAAAAGTATTGTCATCACCGGTGGGGCGGGGCATTTCAAAGCGATGTGTCACCGTTGCCACCGCACGACCGTCCCCATCATGCAGACGTACGTCCAGTTCGTATGTTTCGCCGGGCGTCAATTCACCCACGTCGGCCCCCAGGCCAAAATGCTTGTTATCCGACACACGGGCAAAACCCATATATTTCCCGTTCAGCGTCAACGACACCCGCAACCGCGGCAATGCGTCGCCCGTGACAACCATGCGGCCGTTGTCCATGTAATCAATCTTGGTCACCGCCAAATCGCCATCAACCAATGTCGGGGACTGTAACAGAGTGCTGCCGTCCTGGGTCATCAACAGGGATACCGAGTTTTCATACCCGCGCGGCGACACGTACAGAAAAACCTTGTCCGCGGATTCCGTGTCACCATCGACACCGATTAAAGAAATTGTATAATTGCCCGCCGCCAACGCGCGTGACGGAGCATAGACGAATTCACCACGGGAATCGGTGCGTTCGGTGGCAATAATTTTGCCGTTCATTGAAATAGAAATATTTTGATGCGGCATCCACCGACCGGCAATAATGATATTACCGGCCCGTTCAATACGCACCAAATCAAATGTCGGGATTTGTGCAATCGGGCGGACGGTCTGGACCACGGGTTCCGCAACCGGGGGAACCGGCATCGATACATGCTGGGTCGGGGCGCCACCACGAACAAAGGCCACCCACACCGCGATAAAGATAACAATCAACGCACACGCAATCGGAAACCAATAGGCACGCAGCACACGGGGCCGTTCCTGGGCAGTGGGTTCGGTTGCTGCGGCCGCACGTACCGCCGGACGCCCAACGACCGCCTTTTGCGGGGCAGGCTTGGCAAACACATTCAAACTGTGCAGAAAGCGACGCGCGAACGCACGGCGCTGGGCCATCCATGAATTTTGTTGCGCAATAGCATCGTCAATCAGTGAATCTGTTGACCGTTTGGTTGTCCCCATTTGATTGGATTTGCTGTTTTTTTTGGCCATGATTATATGCCCCCAACGTTGGTTTATTAATTAATGGACAAATTATTGCAAAAATTATTTCTTTGTCAACAAAATTATGATATAATTTCGACGATTAAAACCAAGGGAAAAACAATTATGAAAAGAATTGGGATTATGACCACGGGCGGTGATTGTTCGGGGTTGAATACGGCGATTCAACGTATTGTTACCGCCGCCACAACCCGCGGATGGACGGTCATCGGTATCCAGGACGGAACCGACGGCCTGTATGCCAATCCGGTTCGCGCGATGACGTTCGACGCCAACACACTGCCGATTGAAACGGCGCGTCTGGCGGGCAGTTTTCTGTGCAACGGACATGCCGGGACCCAGAATTATGAAACCGCGGCCAAAACCGGGACTTTGCCGGAATTTAATAAAAAAATCCGCAGTGCATTGCGCGAATTGAAATTGGACACACTGATATTAATCGGCGGCAACGGCAGTCTGTCTTTGGCATGGGATAATCATGAAATTTATGCCGATGTGTCGTTGGTCTGTATGCCAAAAACCATTGATATGGACGTACCACTGACCGATAACACAATCGGATTTGACACCGCCGTGCAACAGATTGTGTCATTCTGTGACCAATTAATCTTGACAGCACGCAGCCATCATCGCTGGTTCGTGGTTCAAACCATGGGGCGCGATTGCGGCAACCTGGCGCTGCATTCGGGGGTGGCCTTTGGCGCAGACGCCATTTTAATCCCAGAAATTAAATTTGACCCGGACGCACTGATTAAACATATTCAATCCCAGCCCCGCGATTACGGGATTATTATTGTATCCGAAGGCGTATCCTTGCGCGGGCATTCAGGACGTCCAGCCGATATTATTTCCCGGAAATTAACCGCCGCAAACATCGCCAATCGTGCGGTATACCCCGAACATTTCCAGCGTGCCGGTGACACCGCGGCGTCCGACCGCATCTTGGCGGCATCAATGGCCGATTGTGCCATTCGCGCAATTGAAAACAATGAAACATATGTCATGACCGCGCAACAGGGGTCAACATGTGTCACCGTGCCATTGGCGGAATTCTTTGCGGCGGGCGATGTAACCGACGACCCGAACATTCCCCATATGCATACGTCAAATGCATATGTTTCCCCGGACGACCCGCTGTTGTCCGTGGCACATAGTATGGGCGTTTATATTGGCGAAGTGCAATAAATGAAATCCCGGGCAACCGGGATTTTTTACAAGGTATAAGTTATAAGGGATAAGTTATACCTAATAAAAAATCGCTCTTGCAAAAAACGCGTGCATGCGGTATAATCTGTGCGTTTGGATGGTATGACACTATGCCTAATCCAAAGGGACGTTTAGAATCGACAATATTCCCAGTATAAAAATCCCAGATTTCTGCATCTTTTTTCCTCCGACTTTATGCCTAATCCAAACCTCGGGTTGGGTGCGGCGATGGCGGCCATAACAAATTTGGAAAATGGTGAAGAGTGTCTGAATTCGATGCAATGTAAAAGCAGATTTTGCGCTCTTGATGAAAATCTGGGAAAATCTGTATGCATGCATAAACACAGTTTGCCGTTAAACGCTGCGTGCAAGACAAATGATTACTGTGCCACGGGGTTTTGCTATAATAATGTTTGTGTCCCCATGGCGCGGGCGGGGGAAATATGCGGGTCGGACGACCACTGTGAAACCGGTAAATGCGCATCCAACAGCATTCTGGGCGGACAACGATGCCAGCCAGGAACCTGTTCAGGATGCACCAGCGGCGCCTGGACCAGCGCCAGCAATGGCCGGCAAACACAAAATTACGCCATTTGCAAATATGACAACACATGCACGCGCAAAACCCGTTATCGCTGTGGCGCGGGGTATTACGGGGCCGAACCCATCAACAACATTACCAATGCGGCGTATATTTCCTGTACCGCATGCCCCGCCAACGCCACGTGCGCGGTGGGGGACAATTTTACATTCAAATGCAATTCAGGATATTACCGCAGCGACACCGCATGTGCGGCATGCCCGTCAAATGGAACATCCAACATTAATTCCGGGGCCATTACAGATTGCTATATATCCCCATCGCAAACGTTGTCGGATAACACCGGGCAATATAAATATGATGTAAAATGCCCCTATGAATTATAAAAAAACCGCCAAATGGCGGTTTTTTATTCGGCCAATGCGGCCTGGATTAATTTAAAGTTTTCATCCGCCGACGGATTGGTTACATCGACATCACAGAACCGAATACCCGACGCGTTTCGCAGCCAATCAATTGCCGGCATCGTAATTTTCCAAAACGTGTCCAACCGGCGCCGTACCGCAGCCGCGTCAGCATCATCGGCACGTCCACCGCCTTCGGCCATGCGCTTTTGAATACGGGCAACCATGACTTCTTCGGGGACATTTAAATAAACGACGCGCATATTAAATTTGTCGGCGAATTTTTCCACCAGCCATTGTGCCTGGGACAAAGTACGCGGGAATCCGTCAATCAACAAATCCCGGTCGCCGGTGATTTTTGATTCGACCAGTTTCAGTAATTCTGAATCCGGCACCAGTTCACCACGGGCGATAATTTTGGCAATTTCGCAATCCGCGGGCAGGGCGCGCAACATCGCCCCCGTTTCAATATAATCCAAGTCACGGCATTCGCGCAGCATTTTGGAAAACGTGCCTTTGCCAACGCCCTGACCACCCATTAAAATAATCATATCTTTTTTCATAGCAAACCAATTATATAACTAAAAAAATTATTTTCAAAGGGAAAGTTTGACAACAGCCCGCCCCACATATATAAATAAGTAGAAATACCGAGGATTCAAATGAAAAACACTCTGTTATTCTGCACCGGATTGTCCGGCAGCGGGAAGTCTTATTTTATCCAGAACACGTTGCCGACCGGACTGTTTTATAAATTAAAGTCCGCAACAACGCGCCCCATGCGTGACGGTGAAATTAACGGCCAAGATTACTTTTTCTGCGATGAACTGTATTTTGAAAACGAACCGATGGTTACAGATTTATGGGTTAACCGGGAATTCTGGACGCCCGGCATGCCCAAATGGATGTATGGCGTCCCTGAATTTGAAGTCCAAAAACATCTGGGGGAAAATTTGGTCTATGACGTGATTGAACCACGTTATGTGCGGGAAATGATTGACTGGTTCCGGGCGCGGGGATTGGACCGCCGGTACAATTTCCGCGTTGCCTTTTTCATTGCGCCGCAAAATAATTTTGAAACCGCGGCCGCACGCGCGAATATGCCGGGCGACCTGGACGTGCGTCGGACAAATACATGCGACCCGGTGGATTTTGTGCGCGCCGGATTGGAAATCGATTATCTGATGATGCCCCGCGCCGGCATGCTTAGCCCGGCATTAATGCGGCATATCGCCCGTTTAAAGCATCGATAGCGCCACAATTAATCCTTGCGATTCCATTGTGATTAGAATATAATAAAGCTGCATTGGGTGACACCCAATGCGGGGTCTCAAAGCCCTACAAAAGCGTAAAACTCCACCATATGGTTGGAGGGTCGTGATATATTTGAATAAACGACACTATTGCTTTTGATAGTTTTGAGCCTCCAACCGCCTTTTCGTCAATGGCGGTGTTTTTTTATTAAAAACATGGGGGAAATGAAAATGCCAGTGATATCGAATGAAACACGTTTAATTGGTGGGGCGATGCGCCATGGGCGCCGCATGAACCGCATCAGTCGCACGGATGCCGCGCGGGCGCTGAACAGCCTGATGTACCACGGTCTGCGTAATAAGTGCAGAAAAAACTGACAACCCCCTGTGATGGCGGTCGCAACTTGGCAATCTCGTCTAAAAAGGATACGCGCAGACACCTTGGTGGCGAGAGCGACTAAACAATTCAAAAGTCAGAAATCATAAATCAAAAAATCCCCCGGATGGGGGGATTTTTATTTAGAATTTTGATTATTTTGTTTCACAAAATTATTGATTTTGTGGATTTCTTGCTTTAATGCTTCGACCTTGCGGCTGCCCAAACCATGACGCACATACGGCAACGTTGTAAACATCATCATCCGCATTTGTTCAGATACGGAATTCCATTTGGATTTTAAACTATTACATTCGACTTCCAATTGCGCAATCTTTTCTTGGTTCCCTTTTGTCCGAACCCCATCTTGGGTCATTTTCAACAAATACAGCATCGGGGATTCTTTACCGCACGTGACGGTGGTCGTGGCCATTTTTGAATTACCTTCAAAAGGTTTAATAACTTCACCATAATCCGACAAACATTTTTGCGCCGCATCAATCACATTCGGATTTTCAAAGTAAATTGTCACATTGACATCATTATTGTTGGCCTTTTCCTTAAATTCAATGTTTTTAACAATATATTTCAAGAAATTAAGGTCTGTAAAAATTTTTTGAACTGAACTTCCCATATTTTTTCCCTTTGGCTTTTACCTTTATAATAATACAATTTGAATCACAGTCAATTCAAAGGTAGAAAAAAATAAAATCCCCGGTTGCCCGGGGATTTTCATAACCACGAGAGTGATTATTTTTTGCTGTTTTCAATCGCAGCGCCCAGAATATCGCCCAGGACCGAGCCACTGTCGGCCTGATTCGCGTATTCTTTGACCGCCTGTTTTTCCAGCGTCACTTGCAACGCGCGGATAGACAGTTTAACAGTGTTGTCTTCGACAGACACAACCGACGCTTCGACGGTGTCGCCGACTTTGAACTTGGACGTGTCCTGTTCGTTCTTTTCGCGCGACAAATCGGTGCGACGGATAACGCCGCGGGCATCGCCCGGCAGTGCGACAATCAGTTCGTCCGGTGTCACTTCGGAAACCGTACCGGAAACAACCGCGCCTTTCTTGACGGACACAGCGTTGTTATCCGCGCTTTCGGTCAGTTGTTTGATACCCAGCGTCACACGTTCTTTTTCCGGATTGATGTCCAGAATCTTGGCGGTGACTTCCTGGCCGCGAACGAATTTCTTCAGTTCTTCTTCGTCCAGTTTGTTCCAGGACAGGTCAGAGATATGGACCATACCATCCAATTCCGGGGTCAGGGCCACGAACAGACCAAATTCGGTCGTGTTTTTAATCGGACCGGTAACGATATCGCCAACGTTGTGCGTTTCGGCGAATTTCTTCCACGGGTTTTCCTGCAGCTGTTTATAGCCCAGGGAAATACGACGTTTATCCTGGTCGATGCCCAAGACGACAACGTTAACATCCTGGCCGTTTTGCAAAACTTTGCTGGGGTGGATGTTTTTGTTTGTCCAGGACAGTTCGGACATGTGGACCAAACCTTCGATATTATTGCCCAGGTCGATGAATGCACCGTAATCGGTCAGGGATGATACCTTGCCCGATACTGTATCGCCGACGTTGAACGCACGCGCCGCGGTATCCCACGGATCGTCTTCCAACTGTTTGGCCCCCAGCGAAATACGATGGGATTCCGGGTCGAATTGGATAACTTTGACGCGAATCTTTTCGCCGACATGCACCAGTTCACGCGGATGATTGACGCGTTTCCACGACAAATCGGTCACGTGCAGCAAGCCGTCGATGCCGCCCAAGTCCACGAACACACCGTAATCGGTGATGTTCTTGACCGTTCCTTCGATAACCGCACCCAGCGTGATGTTTTTCATCGCTTCTTTCTGGGCGGCGGCAATGGAATCAGACTGAATCGCGCGACGGGACACGATGGCGTTGGTACGCAGCGCATCCATTTTCAAAACGCGGAATTTGTCTTTCAATCCAATCAAGGATTTCGCATCGCGCACCGGTTTGTGGTCCACCTGGCTTGATGGCATAAACGCGAACACACCGCCTACATCAACGGTGTAACCGCCACGGACGACGTCGATAATTGTACCTTCGGGGTCAATCCCTTCGGCGACGGTCTTTTCCAGGTCTTTCCAGGCCTTTTCCGCACGCGCCTTGGTGTACGACAACACGGCCGTTCCTTCGCGGGATTCATAACGTTCAACAAAAACGTCAATGATATCGCCGACCGCCGGGACGGACGCGCCGAATTCCTTTAACGGAACGCGGCCTTCGGATTTCAGGCCCACATCAACCATCGCGAAATCACCGCGAATGTCTTTGACGGTACCCTTGGTCGCATAGCCCTGCAAAGTTTCTTGGGAACCATAGTTCGCGTCGAACATCTGGACGAAATCTTCGCCGGACAGCGGGTTAAATAAATCTTTGGATAAATCTTTCATAAAAAGCGTTACACAAAGTTTGCCGTTTGATATTTTAATTCAATCAAAGGACTTGTGGGGTTAGTCGGATTGATGTTGCGCCCACCCGCAAAATCAGCCTGATTATACGTAATTCTTTTTGAAAATGCAAGGGGATTTATTAAATTCAAGACACTTTTCATCCGTGTTTTTTTGGGTTGTATTTATGCCAAAAATCAGATATAGTAATTCATGAATCCAAAGGGATTTGGGTTCGGGGTCGTCAAAAAGCCCATAATTAAGGGACATGCCATGCATGTCATATCCGCAGTACAATGGCGGCGCAATGGCGCCATTTATTGTACACCCCCGACTTTTTTAACCGGTCGGGGAGCCGTCAGTTATACCACAGGAACCGTGTTGGTTTCAAAGACTGGCGGGGTCATGCCTTAATTATGATTTTTTGAACTCCCCGACCGCCAAGATTTCTTTGGCGGGCTTTTTTTCCGGGGGGAAACAATGAAAAAGTATTTATTGCTGTTTTTTACGTTTTTTTTGGTAACCACGCCTGTGGTCAATACGGTTTGGGCATTTGATGAAGATCGGGAATGCACAGACCAAGACGGAAATTGCGAAGAAGATGTTGATATGAATTGTCCAGAAGAGGGCTTTTCACCGTCTAATTGTGCCACCACAACAAATGTTTCTATGCGAGGATGCGGTACAATAAAATCATGTACAAAATGTAACACTGGATATGTGCTGGTTTCAGATTATTATATATTTTCTTATGATGGTAATGAAAAAGAAATTGCCGGTTGTGAAAAAGGCTGTGACACGTCCACCTGTAAAAGTGACACCACATGGACGGCGGGCAACACCGGGTACCAGAAAAAGACCAACCGCAGTTGTTCAGGCACCAGTTGCGTGGCCAGCACTGTTTATCGTTGCGCGGTGGGGTATTACGGGTCGTCGTCCAATGGGACATCGGGATGTGCGCGCTGTCCCACGATCAGCAGTTTGACCGGAACATCGCCGGCCGGCACGACGGCCGCGACCGGATGCTATATCGCGTCGGGAACAACTGGACGCGACACCACTGGTAACTTTACATACGCCGGCAACAGTTATTATTGCCAATAATTTTATTTGCATCCGCGCGCCTGATTGTCTATGATGCCCGTAATTAATCCGAAGGAAGCGTTATGACCATCAGACTTTATAACACCATGTCCCGCAAGCTAGAGGAATTCCGTCCCCTGGTTCAGGGTCAGGTAAAGTTTTACTCTTGCGGTCCAACTGTGTACCATTTTGCACACATTGGCAATTTGCGCAGTTTTGTGTTGGCTGATTTATTAAAACGCATGTTTATTGAAAATGGATATGATGTCACCAATGTTATGAATATTACCGATGTCGGTCATTTGACCAGTGACGATGACGACAGCGGCGAGGACAAAATGGAAAAGGGCGCCGCCCGCGACAATAAATCTGTGTGGGATATCGCGAAATTCTATACCGATGAATTCCTGCGCGATAGTGACGATATGAATCTGATGCCGCCCACCCATCGACCGCACGCCACCGATTATATTCAACAGCAAATTGACCTGGTGAAAAAATTGGAAGAATTGGGCTATACCTATGAAATTCCGGGCGACGGCATTTATTATGACACATCAAAATTTGCGGCATATGGCGCCTTGACGGGCGGGGCGTTGTCCGGCAATCGTGCCGGCGCGCGCGTCGAATTTAATACAGAAAAACGCAACCCCAGCGATTTTGCCCTGTGGAAATTTTCAACCACGGATAAAAAACGCCAAATGGAATGGGACAGTCCATGGGGTGTCGGATTTCCGGGATGGCATGCGGAATGCAGTGCGATGTCCATGGCATTATTAGGGAATCATTTTGATATCCACACTGGCGGAATTGACCTGTCGCGCATTCATCACGCCAATGAAATCGCACAATCCGAACCTATTACTGGCGCGCCCTGGGTCAATTATTGGGTACACTCGGAATTCCTGGTGGACAAAAGCGGCGACAAAATGTCTAAATCCGCCGGGGAATTTTTGACGTTAACCGTTTTAAAAGAACGTGGTTATGACCCGATGGCATATCGATTTATGCTGTTGCTGGGGCATTATCAATCGCAATTGGCATTTTCGTGGGACGCATTGGATGCGGCGGCCAACGGATACAAGAACATCGTGCGGCGGGTCGCGGATTTATTAAATGACGCCGCCAATGGCACGGTTGACACAACTGGATACGATGTCTGGCACGACCGCATTTTGGACACGATGTCCGACAACATGAAAACGGCCGAGGCATTGGTCGCCGTCCAAGAATTATTAAAATCCGCGGATGTGAACGCGGCAACCAAAATCAAACTGTTCGAATTTATCGACCGGTTGCTGGGGTTGCAATTTATCGACCGGGCGCAAAAATTGCGTGCGTTGGAAAACGCGGATGTTCCGGCCGAAATCACCGATTTGGCGGCGCGGCGCGCGGCGGCCAAGGCGGCGCGCGATTTTGCCACGGCGGACGCCTTGCGCACCGAAATTGACACCGCCGGGTGGACTGTGGTCGACACGCGCGACGGCTTTAAAATCGTAAAAAAGGCCTAAGCTTTAAAAATAATAAAAATGGGTTGAAATCGGGGCGATATTGGTGTATATTGCCCCCATCAATAAGAGGAACTTTCATGAACTATCCCTATATGCCAAAGTCAACCGCGTTGTGGTTAATTGAAAATACAGCCCTGACATTTGAACAAATTGCAGATTTCTGCGGCATGCATGAATTAGAGGTTAAAAATATTGCCGATGCAGAAACGTACAAGATTCAGGGTCTGAACCCCATCTTGAACGGCCAGGTAACCCGTGAAGATATTGAACGCTGCGAAGCGGACCCGGCGGCGCGCCTGCAACTTCGGGAATCGATTGTCAACGCACAAAAGGCCCAGAACAAACGCGGTGTCGGATATACGCCGAAACTGCACCGTCAAAATCGACTGGGGGGTATTTTGTGGATTGTGAAAAATTACCCGGAATTGTCCGACGGCCAAATCGCGCGCCTGATGCGCAGCACCAATCCCACCGTCGCGTCCGTGCGCAATAAAACGCACAGTTCATATTCGCTGATTCAAATCCAAAGCCCAATTGTGCTGGGGTTGGTGTCTGAATCTGCGTTACATGACGCAGTGGCCAAGGCTAAAAAGAATTAATTATCTAATCCCATATAACGCAAAGGTTTTTTGATGGCAAAAAAACTGGATGATGCGACACGGTTGCTGATTGAATCACTGCCGGAAAATTTGTCGAAATTGGCGACGTCCGCGGTTGATGCGGGCTATCTGTCGCAAATGGATTTTGACGCTGCGGTCGAAGCCGACGAAGTTCCCGCCGATGAACAACCCGAAGTTCTGGACTTTTTTCAACAGGATTTGGGTCTGGAAATTCTGGAAACGGATTCATATGCCAAGGAATTGGACCGTTATTACGATGACGACGAAGAATCACGCGACAAAACCCGCAATTTGTTAAACGCCGATGCCGAACAGGTTGACGTCAACGACGATGACTATGAACATTTTGCCAAACAATTGGAACGCAGCCAGACAGGCAGTCTGGTCCTGGGGGTCCAGGATTCTGTTCAATCATATTTAAAGCAAATTGGCACGGTCCAGTTGTTGACCGCCTCGGGCGAGGTCGCCATTGCCCAACGCATCGAGGCAGCATTACGTCTGATGGTGTACGGCCTGTGCGAAAGTCCCATGACCATCCAGGCCATGTTGGATTGGTATCAACAATTGCTAAACGATGACATCCGTCTGCGCTATATCGTGAATTTGGAAGTCATGTATTCATCCGAATCCGAACAGAAGTCTTTGGCCGCGTTGGCAGATGCCCTGAAATCCAAGGGCGTTGACCATGTCGATGACCTGGACGACGAAGATTTGGACGATTTGGAAGAATCCTGGGCCGAAGACGAAGAGGACGAGGATGAAACCGACGAAGACGGTGACGACGAAATCAAGAAAGATGACAAGTCCCGTGGCGCGTCCGGCGTATCTATTCCCGTGATGGAAGAGGCTTTGATGCCCACCATCACCGATTTGTTCACGAAAATCAAACGCATCTTTAACAGCATGCAAAAATTACAGGCCCAGCGTCTGGAAAATCTGATGACGTCGTCGAAAACGGACGAAGCCTTGGAAAAGAAATACGCCAAACTGCGTCTGGAATTGTTTGAACATGTCAGCAAAATCCGCCTGAACGACGACCGCATCGCGGAAATTTTGGAACAATTAACCAAACGCGATCAATTGTTGATGGGACTGGAAGGCAAACTGTTACGCCTGGCGATGGCAAACAAAATCAAACGCGAAGATTTCTTGGCCGAATATACCGGCAACGAATTAAACCGCAATTGGGTAAAAAAACTGCTGAAACACAAAAATGCCGCTTGGGCGAATTTTGCGAAAAAACACGAAAAAGACATCCAAAAAATTCAAGAGGATATCACCGCCATTGCGACGGAAACCGGACAACCCACAGGTGAATATAAAAAGGTTATCGAATTGGTCCGCCGTGGCCAAGCCGAAGCGGCCCGTGCCAAACGCGAAATGATAGAAGCGAACCTACGTCTGGTTATCAAATTCGCAAAAAAGCACAGCAACCGCGGCCTGGGACTGGATTTTTCCGACCTGGTCCAGGATGGAAATATCGGTCTGATGAAGGCGGTGGATAAATTTGATTACCGGCTGGGGAATAAATTTTCGACTTATGCCACCAACTGGATTCAACAGGGAATTTCCCGCAGTATCGCGGACCAGGCCCGTACCATCCGCATTCCGGTTCATATGATTGATAATATTCACAAAATTCAGCGTGCCTCGCGCCAGTTTATGCATAAATATGGGCGCCAGCCGACCGCCGAAGAATTGTCGAAAATCATCTATTTACCGGTGGACAAGATTCACAAGGCGATGAAGGTTAATCTGAAACCGATTTCGTTAGAGGCGCCCGTCGGTACCGACGAAGAAAGCAGCCGTCTGGAAATCATTGCGGACGAAACGGCCAAAAATCCCTTTACGTCGGCCGCACAAAAGAACCTGCGCAAGATTGTAACCCAGATTCTGTCCGAATTGGACCCCAAAGAAGAAACGGTCCTGCGCCAGCGTTTCGGGATGAGTACGAACAAAACCAGCACCCTGGAAGAGGTTGGTGAATACATCGGCGTGACCCGTGAACGTATTCGCCAGATTGAACAAAAGGCGCTGAACAAATTAAAGCACCCGACGCGCGCACGCAAATTGCGCAGTTTCCTGGAAGACTGATAAAATCCCGCAAACCGCGGGATTTTTTTTAGTTATAATAACATTTGTCGGTATAGTTGTATTGTCCGCTGGTATCTGACCCAGATGTGACATAACACCCGGTTTGGGTGGTCGTGCCGGCAGGACTGGTCCCGGGGACGGCACATTTGCTGCATCCGGATGTGCCATTAACGCTGGACCCCCAATAACCTGCGGCACATTGGTATTGAGTGCTGGACGAACAGGTGCTGGAATCTGAACAATGCCTATAATTTCGTGTTTCATAGCCCGTCCCATGGGCCGTCCATGCCCCGGATGTACAATTTGTTGCATTGCATGTCGTTGGCGTATCGCAATTTTGAACACAAACGCAATTTTTAATTTCCGCGGGACATTTCTTTAACAGATTTGTTACGGTACATTTTGGGGGTGTTGAATTTGTACAATTGCACGTTGGCACCCCTGTCGCGTTCACCACATATTCTGCGACATGGCTTGTGGGAATTCCTAAAACTTCCCACGACTTTGGACAATAATTGTAGATATCCGCCGACCGAAAAATCGGCAAGGCGGCATTCGCAGGCACCGCACCCAAACCGACGTTTGGATTAGGCATAAAGTCGGAGGAAAAAAATGCAGAAATCTGGGATTTTTATTTTGGGATTATTGTCGATTCTAAACGTCCCTTTGGATTAGGCATAGGTTCATATCGCCCAACGTCAGGAATTATACCGCATTGCGGCGTTTTTCGCAA
>CAXHMP010000004.1:0-38448 GCA_964017835.1 uncultured Alphaproteobacteria bacterium | reverse complement strand
GGGGTGCCGCGACGGGCGGCGGCATCGCGCATAATTTCGGGCAATGCGTTACCAATCCCGTTGGTTTCAATACCAATCGCGCGCAGGCCGTGACACGTCATAAAATCCAATACCATTTCACATTGCCGCGCCAACGGATGCAGGTCATTGTCATCGACAATCAGATAACGCACATCATGCACAAACACGCGGCGATTTTTATCATCGCGGTAGACCAGGACGCACACGCTGCCGTCGGATTTATGACGCCCGCCCGACGGGTCCCAATACGCGGCCGCCCCGGTAATTACAAATTCACCGATGCGCGCGGTCCGCGGATCGAATTCCGCCGTGTACAGATGCAGTGCCGCCGCATCCAGACGCGCCTGTTCATCGTTCATGGGGCGCAGCATCATTTGGGCGGCAAAATGCCGGGCGCCGACGGCGATGCGCATTTCATCAATTTTTTCCAGCGGAAAAACCGACGGCCATTCCGGATTCCCGCCATCATCGACAATGGGAATTCGCAATTGTTTGTACCCGCGCAAAAAAGGCGTTGAAATCGAAAATTTTTTATATACCATATCGGACATGGACTTTACTCCCAAAACTTTGCCAACTAACCTAGAGGCCGAACAGGCCGTCTTGGCGGCGGTCCTGATGAACAATCGGGCGCTGGAACGTGTGGCGGAATTTTTAAAGCCCGAACATTTTTCCCACCCCGCGCACCAGGAAATCTACAAACTGGCCCAGCGTCAGTTTGCGGCCGGCATTCCGTTTGACATCATCACGGCGAAAAATTACCTGGAACAACAGGGAACGCTGGACAGCGTGGGCGGGGTCGATTACCTGACGCAACTGGCGGGCGCCGGGGCGACGGTTGTCAACGTCGACCAATACGGCCGGATTGTCTATGACAACGCCATGCGCCGCGAACTGATTAACATTGGCCAAACGATTACAGACGCGGCCTTTGTCGAAGACCTGGACAATCCCGTTTCGCGCCAGATTGAAATTGCCGAACAAAAACTGTTTGACCTGTCGACCAGTGGGGACGCCGAACGCGAGGTTTCATCCATCGCCACCGCGTTGCAATCCGCCCTGGCCGAGGCCGAGGTTGCCTACAAGGCCGACGGTAAACTGTCGGGTCTGACGACGGGTCTGGACGCGCTGGACAAATCCATCAGCGGCCTGCACCACAGCGATTTGATTATCATCGCGGGCCGTCCCGCCATGGGTAAAACAACCCTGGCGATGAACATTGCCTTTAATGCCGCCAACGCCATTCTTAGTGAACGCGCCAATCCCGCATACAAGGGGGCCGTTGCATTCTTTAGTTTGGAAATGTCGGCATCCCAATTGGCGGCGCGTGTTTTGTCATCCCAGTCCAAGGTTCCCGCATCCGCCATGCGCGAAGGAACTTTATCGGACGAAGATTTTTTAAAGATGTCGCAATACAGTGCGGCCATCGGTCGCGTGCCACTGTTTATTGACGATACGCCGGGCATGTCGGTGCCGATGATGCGCACCCGCGCGCGGCGTCTGGCCCGCAAATGCGGCGGGATTGCGCTGATTGTCATCGATTATTTACAGTTAATGACGTCGCCTGGCGGCCGGCGCAATGATAACCGCGTCCAGGAAATTTCCGAAATCACGCGCGGACTTAAAATGCTGGCCAAGGAATTGGATGTCCCGGTTATCGCCCTGTCCCAATTATCGCGCAGCGTTGAATCACGTGACGACAAACGGCCGCAATTGGCGGACTTGCGTGAATCGGGGTCCATTGAACAGGACGCTGACTTGGTCATGTTCACGTACCGCGAAGAATACTATTTGGCGAACCGCGACCCATCCGAACGCATTTCCAACACATCCAATTCCAACATGGTCGAAAACTGGCAAAAGCGTCTGGAACGCGCCCGGGGCAAGGCCGACGTGATTATCGGCAAAAACCGTCATGGTCGTCCTGAAACCGTCCATTTGGCTTTCCAGGGTGATTACAGCTTGTTCGACAACCTGGATGAGTTCGAGGCACGCGCCGCCAATTCATTTGATTCGTCCCCCGCGACACCGGCCCCGACCATGACGTCATACGAAGCGCCCACGCCCGACGCGATGCCGGATTTGGACGATATTCCCGACGATTTATAATTATTTCACTTGCCAACTTCTGAAAAATTGACTATTATTTTGTCAAGAAATTACGCAGGAGTTTATCCATGGCCCAAGAAGAAATAATTTTTCCGAACAATATTCGCAATATCCGCCTGGCATCTGGGATGAAAATGACCGAATTGGCGCGTCAATCGCATCTGTCTTTGTCCGCTGTGTCCAAGATTGAAAAGGGTGTCCGTCGCCTGAACCAGAAACAGTTGCTGAATATCTGCACCATTTTGGGATGCAAATTATCGGATATCTTTATCAAGGAATCGGACGAAGTTGCCGATGCCTGGCAAAACGAAATCAAACGCCGCCTGACCGATAACGAAGGCAGCGGTCTGAAAGTCTTCGGCAGTGGCCTGCGCAAAATCCGTCAAAAAAGTGGCAAGACCATTGCCCAGGCGGCCAAGGACGCGGGCATGACCCTGTCGGTGTATCATAAAATCGAAGTGGGCCAACGTGAAATCTATCAGGATGAAATTGAACCCTTGGCGAAGTCATTTGGTTACACCGTCGGTGACATGTTTGATGAAATTTCCAACCTGTACAAGGCCGGCGAATTAAACAAACAAATCAGCAAGGTCAAAGAACGCGTTAAATCCGTCCTGGTTCCAGGCAATCCGATGTCCGCACTGGACATGCACAGCAGTCTGTACGGCGCCAAACTGTACGACAGTGCGCGCAAAAAATTGGTCCCGGTTTTCGGCACACCATCGCCCAAGGCCATTGCCTTTAAAAAATCCGACAAGACAATGATTGTTGCGCCCATGACACTCGAAGGCCGCAAGAGCATCTATGCCGTTGTCCCCAATACCAAGCGGTTGGGTGGGATGTTGCCGGAAAAATGTTATGTTTTTGCCGATGCGGATATTCCGGCCACGGCGGGTGACATGGCGGTCTGCATTGATACGGACTTTGCGACATTGGCCCCCGAAGCGGCGGCAACCGCGCAAATCGCCATGGTCCAAACCGACGCCCGCGGCAAATTGGTGGGACATGTTGGAAATCCCGATGAAAAGATTATGCCCAAGACCATGCACAAAGTCGTCATGATTGTTATGGAATAACATTTCCGCGATGGGGGGACCGGAATGAATCAAAAAATAAATATCATTGCCCAACGTTTGTTGAACCTGTATCGTCAACAACACGTGATTTTTGGGGGATGGGCGGCGGTGAACAAAGTGTTCATTGCCGATGCCACCCCGGATGTAATGGCCGAACTGCAAAACTTGCCGACGGGCAAATTGCTGGCGCGGCATATTGAAAATCTGCGCACGGGCCACACCCCCATGGATTCGATTGACCACGATTTACTGCCCTATGGCGGGATGATGGCGGACACGGTTGCAACCATACCGCTGACGCCGTCCGAATGGCGGGAATTGGAATCGGGGATTAATGATTTCACCCCGGACCAAGACGGCCTGGCACGGCTGCAATCGTTGGGTGTGGTGAAAAAATTTGGCGACGAATGGCTGGTCGGCATTCGCGCGGCCTTGAATGGCAAGCCCCAGTTGTTAGAAAAATGGGCGACGGTGACCAAGACCGCCCGCGCCTATTTTTTATGGAAGGTGGCAAACGACCTGTTGGATGCCCCGTTGTCCGAACGGTCACGCGCCCAGTTGCAGGCGGACATGCCCGAATACGAAACGTATTTACCGATGTTCGGGGACGCCGGCCTGGAATTACTGTCGCGGCTGCGCATCTTTGTCAGCAGCATCAAGGACGCCGCCGACAATCGTCCCGCCACCACGAACTAAGGCGCGCGGCGGGCATTTACTCATCTTCATCCTCGTCCTGGACCCGATAGATGGTGTCCATGGCATGCGGCGTGCCGACATAAATCATGGTGCCGGTCGGGGACAAAATAAAATCCAATTCCCGTAATCGTTCCCGCAATGCGCTGCGCTTGGCGGCGGTGTTGCTGGTATTTGGAACCTCGACATCGTCACAGATAATTAAATCCGCACGCAATCCGGTAATGTTTCCATGTACCCCCTGGCAGATGACGGACGGTTCACGAATACCGATGGGACGATTGATGGTTATTTTATGTGTTCCCCATTCTTTTTTCACCGCCGGAATCATATCGCTGCACCGTGGATGGTTTTCCAGGATATGCCGCACATGCGCCACCATCCGCGATGCCAATGCGCTTTCGGCGGATAAAATCAGAATGCGCGTCTGGGGCCGCAGATATAACAAACATGCGGCAAAAATCCCGACAACGGTTGATTTTCCCGAATGCCGAAACGCCATCAGTAATCCACGCCGTGGCGTTCCGTTCAATACATCAACCAAAAACGCCATAATTTTTTTATGATGTGCCGGCGTTTGAAAGTTCAACAACTGGTTCCATTCATCCAAAAAATTATAGTAATCCGTAATCATCGCCATTTTCATTATTGGCGGGTTCGGTAATGCTGCCGTAATCATTGATTAGTTTGGGCAACGCCCCGTCCAACACCGTCAACAGATTCATGTACAACCCCAATACCCCGCCCCCGGATAATTTGTCTTTGATTATTTCCATTGTATAGTTCAAAAATTCCATCACATTGTCGAACGTGTTGTTCCATTGTGATAAATCCACTTCAACATTACGCAGGTCACGAAACGCTTCTAATAAAAAATTAAAATCGGCGTTCAAATGTTCCGGGTCAATTTTGGCGGTTGGCTGGTAATCGATAATGCGCGCCAATGCGATTTGGCGGAATATATCGACGCGTTCACCCACGGATGGCACCGTGGCCAACACGACCCGCCCACCGTCAAACTCATCATTGGCAATCACACCGTATTGGTCCGGGTCCAAAATCGTGTCGTCAATCGCAACACGAATATCGGCATCCTGGAAAAACGGAAAGGAAAACAAAAACTCGGTTGTTTCCCCGTCCCCAGTATATGAAATTTTATACATCACTGTCCCCTTGTTTTGTTGCCGACATTAACCAATTAATTCGTCAAATCTGGCCAATAACGATTTCAATATATTTGGCTTTTGAACTTTGATTTTACTTAATTTTTCCAGATTGGCTTGTTTTTTCTGGTTAAATGGTTCTTCGGTTTCCTCTCTCAGACGCTTTAAGACCGCGTCTTCGGTCATACCGCGCCCGGTCATTCCCGCGGCGCCGTACTTTGCGCGCTGGGCGGCCAAAGTTTTTTTCACCAGATTTGTTTTGGATTTTTCATCAGCGGCAATTTGTTCCATAATTTTGTTTTTTTCTTTTTTCGCCTCTGATTTGGCTTTTTTGTAATCCAAAATACTTGTCACTTCGGTCAATGCTTGTCCCATTTTTTTCTCCTTTGATTCAAACCTAGATTAAATACCACCCGTACATGGTGACGGATAAGACTGTTGCAGGCATTTGTTCACTGCCGTGAATTGTCCACATGGGGTCAATGGTATTGATTGCCGTCCCCAACAAATTGATTGTCACGTCGCCGGTAAAGCCTGGTGAATCTGGCAATTGGACATCGTTGGGAATGGGGGCGCGCACACCATTGATAAAGACAGATTTTGTCTTTAACACGCGCGCGGTAATTTTACGAATTCGAATTCTTTTGGGCGTATGCTTGCCACTTAACATTGGTAACGCGGACGCCGTGTACGAAAATCCGTATGAGCCGGCATCATTTAATGCCTGGTCCGAAAATTTTTCAATCCCGATTGCGTTTCCACGTTCAACGACAACATACGTTTCGCCGTCCATAACCGCCACAGACTTGAACGTTCCCTGGGTTTTGTACAATCCCCACGCAGCAATACCCAACGCCGAATTTTTATTCAGAACGGCAATATCCCCCGTTTCCAACACCACAAACAATTGATGCGTTTCTTCGTTATAGGCCACATCCACCGGCCCTTGCATCAAATGTTTGGACAATGCGCACAAATCATTGGCATTGTAATTGACCCCCAATTCGTCCAGCGCCAATTCGCGAATATCTTTCTTGCTGCTGGAAATAAAGACGGTACAGCCTTCGATTTTTTGCGGCGGCAAATATCGCGATGCCACACTGCCGACGGCGGTATGCTGTTTGATATCAACCGCGGACGGCGTCAGCGGCTTGCTGGAAATCGCCCATTCACCCACCGACGTCAGAATTTGCAGATTATCACTGCTGACCACGGTACAGATTTGCTGACGCTGTTCGGACAACAGGGTTAAAAAGATGGCCTCGTCATCCAATCCGGTACCTGCATCAAAGTTGTGGTGCTGGCCAACTTTGGACATCCACACCCCACTGGGCCATGACCGCGACCCGCCGAACACCAATCGGTCCTGGTGGAATGAAATACTGCACGGCCACCCGCGTCGTGTTCCGAACGCGGCTTCGGACCAGTCGGACACCGGCCCCGACGGCAAATTCCATTGACCATTGGTCATTGCGACAACAACAGTCGGACTGACATATTCGGCAATCCGCCACTGGCGTCCTAATAAAAAGACACGCCCCAAGACATTTTCAGGCGTCCAAAACGCCGAACTGGTTGTAAATGTCGCGTAATTGTTTCCATTGGAATGGGTTGTGACGGAAATTTTGATACCACTGGCGTCGTCAAACTTCATAAACGGAATATAAACATCCATATCATCACTGACGGTAAAATTGAATACATTCAGTTTGAACATCGCACCATTTTTGGACAACACCTGGGGCTGGTAATCGGGATGAACAAATATAATTGTGTCGAACCGTTGGGCATATTGCAATTTCTGTAACGCGTCGACCGACCACGGCGCAATTAAATCTTGGATTTTCTGGCCGTTTTTAAAGATGTATATATGACCCGCCGCCACCGCCAACAGATAATTTTCATTTTCCGCAACCGTCATCGGAATCAACCGCGCATCCCGCCCCAGATTTGCGACCGTCGCCAACCCGCGCCGACGTGCCAAACCACCCCCGGTCAACACATCCATGTTTTCCAATCGCGACATGCCGTTAATATCTTCGCGTGCAAAGAATTCTGGCGCGACTTCACCATTTGCAAATGAATTTTGCGTTTTGATAAAATTCCCCATTATGTCATCCTTTATTTTTAGAAACGCGAACTGATTAATGAAAAATCATCAATTTTTGGATTAATTGAAATGGTGCTGTCGATAAACTTGGCGGCCTGCATTTCGGATTCATACAGCGCAATCAGCATGCGCAAAATATTCTGTTCCCCCACCAACGGGATACAAAATTCCATCGCCAACTTGGTCACCGCCAGTGACACGAAATAACTGGGGAAGTTTTCAACATTCTGGCGAACAATCGCCCACATCCGCAGCGTTTTTCCCGGCGCGATAACACGGTCCCCGATAACCTGGCCGTCGCATTTCAACACGCGCAGCACTTCGGCCGGAATTTGAAAATTTTGGTCTGTATTTTTGTTCAGTTCAAACATACGACATGCAAACCGCCACGGATGCATGGCCAACAAAGTTTCAATTGTTGGATCAAACAATGTTCGCGCCAATTGTGCGGCCGCGGTATCATCGGTCATTGATTGAATGGGTGCCTCGCCCAGTTTCAACAATGCCATTGAACATAAATCAATTTTGGTAAGCATGAAAAAATCCTGTATATTTTTGTAAAAAACGGGGCGATGAAAAACACCGCCCCACCATGCGATTACATGACGCCTGGATTATTCAGCCGCCGCCGTGCCGGCCGCCAGTCCCTGTGTCGTCACATTACCCGGTTCGGTAATATTGATTTTTTTAATCGCGGTATTATCAGACCCATTGATGATAATAATGTCACCGATGTTCATCAGCGTTTTGACATTATTAAAATATCCATGCGCTTCGATAACCGATAATTTTTCGTCCGCGCTGTAATGCCACAGCGTGAAACCATTAGCATACGCGATAACAGACAAATTTTTATTTTGAAAAGCCATTTATATTTCCTTTTGTTATCTTGCCTTATGCATTTTCTTTGCATTTGACGCGCACAATACCATCGCCATCGATTAAAACAGCGCCCTGGGACATACTGTTACTGATAAAGTGTGCCGCACGTTCACCATGCCATGTGATGTCCGATTTGACTTCTTGGCCACACGCATGACCGATAGCCGACGCGTGATAGACAAAACAGTCGCGGTTCGCCCCATCAACCGGCAAACCATTGTGCAACACCCATGTAATGCCCAACCATTTTCTGGATTCAAACCCGTTCACCAACGGATTGGCATCACCCACAAAGTCGGCGGAGACAAATTCACTCATTTCCAACAATTGGTTCCACTGCTGAACACCGACAACTGCGAAACGACGTCCATCATCGGGAACATCTTTTTCATTCAACTTTTCAACCGCCGTCAGAATCAAGTCCTTGGTCAGTTTTGTTGAATAATCACCGGCATCAACGGTGGCCTGGCCCATGGCCTTGATAATCAGTTCATCGGTTTTGCGTCCCAACGCATACGCGCCGGCCGACGCCACAACACGACGTTCATCGATATTGATTTTCAATTCATCCAACGCATCGACCCAGTCACCGGCGTAATAATCCTGTAACAGACATTCCACCGGTTCATGATTCAGGTTCATCACCGGCACAATCCCATGGCGAGACTTGGTGCTGGCAACGCCCTTGCCTACTTTTTGGAAAGTTGTCGATGCACCGACAACACCAGATTTGCTGCGCACAGTTGCACGCAACTTGGTACCCATCTGCTGATAAGCCAAATGGACATCCGCTTCGAATTGCTTTACGAAGACTTGGTCTATTGAAACAGACATAAACATTCCTTTTTTTGTTGTTAAAAAAAAGCGCCCCATACAAGTGGCGCAAAAATCTGTCGACGGGTTATGCGGTTTGCTCGCGCCCGATGGACAAATCCAAATATGGGTCCGCGATGGGATTTTCCATTAATTTTTTTTATAATAAAAAATTCAGTCACACCGACATTGCACCAATATGACTGAAGGCTTTATCAAAAAAAACAATTCAATTTATAACTTTGAACAATCTATACCCAACAAATCAATGTGACATACATGATTAATGACCGACATGTATATCAATTTAATTTACAAATCGATGCTGATAAAAAACGGCACATGTATTTCCCCTAAATTAAATCCCCGCAAACGCGGGGATTTAATTATCTTTTTTTCGCGACCGGTTTTTTCGCCGGGGCTTTTTTCGCAACAGGTTTCTTGGCCGGGGCTTCTTCGCACCGTTTTTTTTCGCCGGGCTTTATTTCGGCGACCGGTTTCTTTGGCGGCCGGTCGCGGGACTTTTCTTGGCGACCGGTTTTTTCGCTGCCGTTTCACCGCACTGTTTTCCGCGGGCCGGTTTCGCGGCAACTTTTTTCGCCGCCGGTTTCACCGCGGCTTTTTTCGCGACGGTTTTTTTCGCAGCGGGTTTCGCAGCAACTTTCTTTGCGGCCGGTTTCGCGGCGGGTTTCGCAGCGACTTTCTTGGCGGCCGGTTTCAAGAATGTGAATGCCATTCTTCTCTCCTTTTCCTGTTTTTGGATAGAACAAATTTTTTTGTTCTTGATTTATATTTTATCTAAAACAGAAAAATTAGTAAAGAAGAAAGTGATTTTTTCGCACGATTTTTCTTATGAATATAATTTTTTAAAACCGTTTTCAATTTTTCGCACGTATTCCGCATCGTGTTCACGCCAATATTTTGGGTCACGCATCATGCGTCGCAAATCTGCATCACTTAAATTTTCAATGGCGCTTTTATCCGTTTTAACATCCGGTTCCATTGATTGCATCATCTTGTACATGCTTTGGATTCCTTGGGGTGTGGCGCACAGCGCATCAAACGCATCGGCCGGTAAAAATTTTTCACCGAACGTGTTAATTGCATTTAATGCATCGTTCATTTTATCCGTACCGCCAAAAAACTTTTCCAATTCCGCCATCGCCTGGGCTTCATCCTGGGATTGTAAAATTTGTCCCAAGACCGGCGACAAAAATTCTTCGGCAATTTTATAAATTTTTTCCACCTGTTTTGATGTCAAACCAATTTCCAGAAATTTCGCACGCACATTTTCATCATCAAATATCGAATCTTTTGGATAATCATCGGCACTGCCGGGAACACCGATGGCACGATTGAATTTTTCACGCGCGGCCGCGTCTGCATCATCGGCCGGCACCGAAATCATTGCCCCCATTTTCTTTTCCAATTCCGAATACGATTTCATCAGCGCATCCGTGTTCAGCGTTCCATCTTCATTCAGAAATTTTTCTGGAATGTTTTCCATTTTCTTCCCCTTTGTTTTCACTTGCCTTGCGCAAGAAATAAATACCGCCCAGCGTAAAGATAGTCTGTAACATGCCAAATATATCGGCATCGCCCACCAAATACGCCCCAACGGCTGATAAAATTCCAATACCGGAAACAATGTATGTCCTTTTTCCGGCCAAGAACCCACCCTTGATAAACTTGTTCACAATTTTTCCTTTTTTTTGCGTCACAGATAAAACATCAGTTGCGGCGTTTCTTTGATATATCCGCGCGCCACGGCCCAATCGGGCAGAAATTCCACCCGATGAAACCGCGTGGCACCACGCGCCCTGTCCGGCAGATTTCCCTTGATTAATTTCTGGACCACGCGCAAACACATTTGAAAGGCCCGCGCATCCACACTGACATTTAAATATGAATGCCGGTCTGATTGTGGCCGTAAAGATTCAAATAAATCCGCATCGGCCACAATATCATTCATGTCACGTCCCGTCTGCGCGCACAGGTTTCCCACCATCGACGCCAAGGCCTCGGCCTCGGCCAGGGACAGTCCGCGTGTTTCCGCATAAATAATACGCGCCAGTTTATACAGGGCCGCACGTGCCGGTTCGGTATTTTTTATCAGTCTTAATTGCATTGAAACAATCCTTGTTGTGCCAGAAAAAACCGCACGAATGTGCGGCTGGAAAAAATGTTATTTTAAAAAGCGAATAAAAAAATCCGCATCTGATGATGCGGACAAATTCTTCACTTTTCTTGATGGGTATAATATCATAATTTATGATAAAAGTCAACAAAAAAAATTCTAATCTGATTATATTTAAATAATAATTTCATCGCCCCAGGCCAATATATTACGTCCATCGCGACGTAAAACTAACGCCCCGTTTTCATCAATACCGATTAATTCTGCACGGGCGCCGCGGTATGTCACCATGGTGTTAATCCCCGTCGCCAATTGCATCCATCGTGCGCGCACCGATTCAAAATCCATCCCCCGCCATTTGTCCAGCGCACGCGCCAACACCCGCATTACATCCTGGGGCATGACGCCATTGGCGTATTGGGCAACGCGCGCAGTTTCATATCCGACCCCATCGGGATTTGATTGAACATTAATGCCAATTCCGACCACAACAAAATTACTGTGGTATTCAATCAGAATCCCGCATATTTTTTTACCATCGGCCAAAATATCATTGGGCCATTTGATTTTTGCCGGCACATCAAACGCCATCAATGCCTCGGCCACGGCAACCGCCACCGCATAGGACAACCGCGGCTCGGCACGCGGGCATTGCCAAACAAAGCTGGCGTACAGGTTTCCCGGTTTTGACACCCACACGCGACTAAATCGACCACGCCCGGCGGTCTGGGTTTCGGCGGTCACGACACATGGCGCGACAACATGTCCCTGTTCGATTAAATCGTGGGCATACGTTTGGGTGCTGGACACATCGCCCAAGGATATGATTTTATATTTTTCCAATTCGATACACCCCACGGTCATTTTGGATAAAGTCCCGCCCATATGTTCGACGCAATTGGTAAATGGCCGTATCGATGGTATGGGTTGCTGCATCGCGCGAATAGCCCAGCGCCTCTTTCAAATCCGCGCCGCGCATTCCGCCGCTTTTGGCCAAGGCCACGACAATACGCGCCTGAACCCCGGGCAATGCCACAGGCCGCCCGAAAATTTGCTTTAAAATTTTATCATTTCCCTGGGCCGACAACAGTGCCGCTTTGATTTCCACGGGCGACATCGGGGCATTTGCCAGATTAATGGCATCAAAATCGATATCGGTTCCGGATTGCACATCGGACACCACGGCGCCCAGTTCGCCCAAAATCCGGCGCCATAATTCATCCTTGGTAAAAACGCGAATGCCATCCAGCATGCCGTTCCTTGTTCATGATTGTTTATATTCCCCAGGCTAGTCGATAAATCCCCCGTGCGCAAGTTTAAAACACCGCCCCGATGGGAAAGGATTCGGGGCGGTGTTCTTCTGGCATTTGATGACGTTAATCATGCCGCTTGCTGACCTTCGTTATCAATAAACTTGGTAAAGTCAACAATTTTGGCGCCCGTCGCGGACAGTATTTTGGAAATACTGTTTGTCGACGGCCATCTTGGCTGTCCTTCTTTGGACCATCTTTTGCTTTTATTAAAAGTGGTCGCGTCCAGGCCGCTGCACTTTGCTAAACCGGAACAGGTCATTTTATGTTCTTTGGCAAAGCGTTCGATTGCACGCCATACATCTTCATGCGTCATCTTACTCTCCTCCTTTGTTTTCTATCCGCAATCCTAGGACTGCGTTCTAAATTATGAATCAAAACATTGGAAAAAATCATAAGTACCATTTCCTAAGAATATTCCCACAAAAAACGGGCAAAAATCAGGGAAAAATCCCGAAAACATGCGCCTGTGTTTTATTTATGGAATCGCGCTTATTTTTGACCAAAAATATTTTTTGACAATTTATCTTGACAAATGAAATAAATTGTATTACATTTCGATTCGTTGATAGGGAACAGATACTTTTCTATCATCCGAACGCAACCGCGTTCGCGGGGTCCAGGGTTTCAGACTCCCTCCTACATTCTCTCTCCTCTGGACTGTGGGCCCCGACAAAGTTTAGAATGCCCATTTCTTTTTCTCCTTTCCTTCCTTTCGGGGCATTCGGAAACACCGCCGGGCGACCGGCGGCGTTTTTGTTTATCAGACTCACAGATACCGCTTGGCTATACAGAAATATAAAACCTGCAATGTATCGGATTTGTGTAATTTTTTCCGAACTATTGCAGGTATTTTATTTGATAAAGTATATTTTCTACTCATCCACCGCAACGATAAATATGCCGGCGGCATCGGCCTCGCGGATGACGGCCGGTTTATCAACAACAAAACATGTCTTGGTGTTAACCACAATCCCCCTCAGGTTTGCCGCCGCAACCGCCCGCACCGTGTCCACGCCGATGGCCGGAATATCGATACGCAAATCCTGACCGGGCTTGGTCATTTTGGCAAAGACACCACTTTTGCGCCGCCGCCCCGCCCGCATGGCCACCACGCGTTCCAGCATTTTGGCCGTACCTTCGGCGGCCTCGACCGCGATAACCTGCTTGTCCACAACGACCGAGGCCCCAATATCGGCCGCACCAATGGTGTGGGACACTTCAACCGCGCGGTCAATGTTTCGTTTATCCGCACCGGTCGGTTTGACCCGGGTTTGGGGCCCTGATTTTTGAAATGCCAATTCTGGGGCCAAATCCTGGGCCGCCAATACCTCCAGCCCCCGTTTTTCAAGGGCGCGCGTCAATGCCACTGCCATGGAATCATATCCTTGTTGATGTCTTAGAATACTAATAAAAACCCCCAACGACCACAAATCGGGACGAATGTCGGACAAATCCGGATGCCCCAGCGCGCCGACAAAGGTCAATTTATGAATCCCGCGCCGGCGAAATTCCCGCACCGCACGGCCGCCGCCGCCCAACCGCACGACAATATCGGGTTTCAACCGCGGGTCATAAAAGTTTTTCAGTCCCACGACATAAACATCCCACCCCGCGGCGCGCAGCGCGTCACGCGTATAAAACGGCAGGTCCAGCGCCCCCGCCACCAATGCAATTTTTTTATCTTGGTCGTTGTGCATATATGCCATGGTACGCATAAATCGGGCTGGAATCAAGTTTCATTTTATGTTAAACTTTTTACCAAGTATCAGAACAAGTGGTCCAAGAAATGAAATATCTATCGTGTTTTTGTTTATTTGCAGGCATTTTTGCGTGCATTTCGGATGCAAATGCATCCTATGACGCGCGCCGTCTGCGTGCCGAAATCCAAGAAGGGGTTGATGTCAACGTCGCCCGCGTGAACGTGGATGTCATCGATGATGTTCCGGCCGGCGCCCTGGGGGGTGAAATATATTCGGGCCGCACCGCCGCACGCGACGATGACACGACTGTATTCATTCCAACATCCATGTACGTGCGTGGCGGCGCGGGCCTGACACTGGGGTTTGCATCCGACCGGGCGCGCATGGGATGGAACAATGCGGAATACGAATTATCGGACACATGGAACGTGCAATTGGGTCTGGGGTGGAACCTGTCGTCATACGTGCGTGGTGAAATTGATTTCCAGACAACAAATTTTGCCTTTTCGGACCTGGATGACCTCAGCGCCCAGTCCCGTCAAATCGGCGCCACATTGTATTTTGATTTTCTGCGCCGCTGGGTCCGTACCGGCGACGTGACGCACCGACGCACCATTGTGCCGTTTATGGGAATTGGGGTTGGCGCCGGCACCTATGAATTCCAGGGTCCCGACGGCGCCGACGGCTTTATGGTCGCCCCGCGCGCGATTGCTGGTCTGAACATCATGTTAACCGACATTATTGGCGTTGATTTGGCGTGGCAGTATCAGATGCGCATCGGCAACGGCTTTGGCTGGCACGTTGGGCGCGACGGTGTTGATAACATGAACACAGTAATGCTTAGCATACGGACAAACTTCTAACCCAACTGTGAACCAGGCACAAGGATACAAAAATGAAAATGAAACTGATTGCCACCTTAATGATTTTGACGCCGGCCATGGCATCGGCCGCGGTTCCCTATCGGGTTCAATACAATGGTCCTGAATCCCAGACATCGCACGCCAACAACACGGAATTTGCCCGTGCCAATCGGTTTTATATTGGCGCGTCGTATAATTTATCCATGTGGTCGGACGTGGCCGATAATCTGATGAACTCGAACGGGCGCACCACATCATCATTTGACCTCAGCGCGGGGATGCGTGCCTTGGACACCCTGCGGTTCGAAGCGAACTATATCCGCGCCGACGCATCCTGGAATCATTTTTCAATGACAGGCGACATCATCATGCTGAACGCGATTGTGGATGCGCGGATTGACGCCATGTACCGCCTGTTTCATTCCCAGCGGATTGTCCCCTATGTTGGCGGCGGTGTTGGTGTATCATTTAACTCGGCCGACAATGCCGATATTGAAAACAGCACCACCATGGCCGGCACCGCAATGGTGGGCGTTGGCTTTGAACTGGGACCGTGGTTCACATTGGATATTGGATATCGATATCTGTATATTGCCAAACCGAAATTTAATATTATGGAAAACCTGTCGCCCAACGCACACCAACTGCGTGCCGGGGCGCGAATTAATTTCTAGTCATGTGCGCCTGCCCTTTGTTTGGAAAATGTGGCGGCTGTAAATTTGATTTTACCGCCGCCGATTATCGTGATAACAAGTCACAATTGTTGTGTGACATCCCGTCGACATCCGCCCCCGTTTGGACAAATGCATTGCGCCGTCGCGCCGACTTTTCATTTTCCCCAATGGGATTCGGCTTTTACGCACCAAAATCCAAAGACATTGTACCCGTCACCCATTGCCCGGGATTAATGCCGGAAATTAACGCCGCGCTGCCGGCGATTGCGGCACTGCCGTGGAATACGGCGGGCGGCGCATTGATAACCCTGTGCGACAATGGAATTGATTTGGCGGTAACATCGCCAACACCTTATTTTTCGGCTGATTTCAAGGCTGCGGCGGAAAAACTAAACCTGATGCGTGTGACATGGAATGGCAAAACTGTGTGCCAACGCGCCACCCCGACGGTCAGTTTTGGTGACACATCTGTCCCGTATCCCGCTGGCGCATTTTTACAACCGGGCATTGCCGGGGCGGACACCCTGCGTGACATGGTTGTTTCCCGCGCCAATGGCGCACGGCATGTCGCAGATTTATTTTGTGGCCTGGGGAATTTCACCTTTGTGCTGCGCGCCGACGGCTTTGATATTTCCGGTACCGGCACCGCGCGCGACTTGTTTAAAAATCCGCTGCGCGTGGGACAATTAAACCTGTACGATTGCGTTGTCATGGATCCCCCACGTGCCGGCGCAGACGCCCAGTGTCGCGAATTAGCCAAATCAAACGTTCCGCGTGTTATTTATGTGTCATGCAATCCCGAAACATTTAAACGCGATTGTCACACATTGACCCAGGGCGGCTATACCCTTTGCGAATTGATTCCCGTTGACCAATTTGTGGGCGCCGCGCACTGGGAACTGTTTGCGGTTTTTGAAAAACCGGCCCACCCCGTTGCCCACCCCTGCACCAGGTAAGTCGGACTTTTTTATTTCTGATTTCTGATTTAGTTGGCATTGTCCTTATTTTTCCAGGCTCTTAAACACTCCCCTGTCATTCCGTGGCGTATCGCCCCCCGCAAAAATCGTCAGATTTTTGTGGGTGATGCTGACCTCGGGATCCAGGTTAATTAATATCCTCATCCTTTCTACATTTATTCCGTATCGCGTGGTACATCAGGCTGTTTAGCACCCGGCGCGGGATGACCATGCGGCCACCCTCGATACGGCCGAGTTCCTCCAAACTAACCCGCAGCGCCCGTGCCGCGGCCGTGCGGCTGATGCGGTTCATGCGGCGGCCGTGCCGCATCGCGCCACCGATAAGCCGCGTTTCATTCGAAATTACTGGCATCTTTCATTTACCCCCAAATTAAAAAATCCGCCGTGATGAAGGGCGGTTGGAGGTTAAAGACTACTTAGTAATAGTGTCGTTTATTTTAATATATCACGACCCTCCAACCCGTGTTGGAGTTTTTTGTTACTAAGGAGGCCTTTACACCCCACATCGGGTATCACCCGGTGCATCATTATTATATTCTAATTGCGGGGGAATCGCAAGCGGGAAATAAAAATCCCCCGTGTCCATTCCCACAGCAATGATGTATTAATGTGGGCAGACAACGGGGGAATGGACAATGAAAACGCGGTGGCTTTCATCGCGCCCCTGGGCGGTGGGGGGATTTTTTAATTTCCAAATATTTTGCCCATTGTTTTGTTATTTACCTTAATCGGATATTGACGCAGCAAGAACGCGTTATAGTCATCCATCAGCGTCCGCGTCATCATATTCTGTAATTCAGGTTTCAATGCATCCAATTTTTTCGCATCCGCATCGGCCATTACGGCATCGCCGATATGTAAAACATAAAACGCATCTGTTCCCGACACGATTGAATTTCCGCCCGGCGCCCCGGCAAATGCCGCAACCAACACATCGGTTGGCGCGCCCGTGGTGCGTGTAACCGTGGCGGATTTTTTATTTGGCAATGCCTTGCCAGCGTTTAAATCCACCAATAATTCATTCGCCCGCAGATACGCGTCACGCCGCGCCTGGACCATTTTCCAATCCGAAACCAGTGATTTTTTAACATCATCAAATTCGGCGGCATGCGCAGACACCACATTGTCCACGCGCATAATGACAAAGCCCCGCGGTGTTTCAATCAATTCACTTTCCAATCCCGGTTCCATATCAAACGCCCGCGCCACAATTTCGGCGTTCAGCGTATCATCCGGCGTTGCCCCGGCCCGGACAGCGCGATGGGCCGCATATCGGGCGCCATGCTTTTTGGCCGTATCGGCAAATGATTCCCCGCCGATAATATCATCTTCGATTTTTTGGGCGGTTTTAAACGCGGCATCATAACTGTCGGGGCGGGACATTTCCGCCGGCACCAAGACATAGGACACATCGCGCGTTTCCGCAATCATTTTTGGATTGGCGGCGTAAAATTCACGTAACTCGTCATCGGTCGGATTGGCCGTCTTGACATCTGAATACTTCACGGTGACATAGTCAATCTTGCGCTTGCCATTGCGGGCATTATAGACCGCATTCAACGCATATTTCGGCGTCGCAACCGGTATCGACATTGACCCCAGCGTCATGGCGCGCAACACCTGGCCGCGCAGGAAAGCGGCAAAACTATCTTCGGTATATCCCGACGCGTTTAAAACCGCATCAAACAGATACGTTGAAAATTGTCCATTCATTTGAAATTCGGGGAATTCGCGAATTTCGCGCGCAATGCGTCGGTCGGTCACCACAAAGCCCAAATCATCGGCGCGCCGCAACACCAATTTATTATTCATCAGTGTCGCCAACACCCCATTACCAAAGGCCTGGGCTGCGGATGCATTGGCATAAATCTGTTTTTGTTGGTCGCGTGTCATCGCCGCCATCTGGCGCGATTTTTCCATATTAAATTCTTCGACCGTGATGGCGTCACCGCCGACGGACATAATCGAATTGCTCTGGACCACGTTACCGAAAATCCATTCCGCCACGCCCCATCCAACGAACGAAAACGCCAAGATTCCAATAAGAATTTTTGCGACCGGTTTTTCCGCCGCATTACGTAAATATTCTAGCATTTTATCCCCTTTTGCGTTACCATAGCAAAACCAGATTACGCAAATCAATTAAAAAAAGGAACGAAATATCATGAAAATAATCGCTGGAAATTGGAAGATGAATGGTACATCCGCCCTGTTGGGTGACATGGTTGCGGCGCTGGATACGGTTGAAACCAACAACACCGTTATCATCTGTCCGCCGTTCACAATGCTGACTCGTGGCACCACGCGCGTCAATATTGGCGCCCAAGACATCAGCGAACACGACCATGGCGCCTTTACGGGTGACATTTCGGGCCAAATGCTGCGCGACGCGGGGGCATCGTATGTTATTGTGGGCCACAGTGAACGCCGCCAGTACCACGATGAAACAAATGATATTGTCCGGGACAAGGCCACCGCAGCCATGAACGCAGGATTAACCCCCATTATCTGTGTGGGCGAAACATCGGCCGAACGCGACACCGGCAAAACCATGGACATCATCGCCGACGGCGTGCGTGAATGCACGCCCGACATGCCGGGCGACGTGATTATCGCGTACGAACCACGCTGGGCCATTGGGGCGGGCATCACCCCAACCCGCGACGAAATTTCGGCCGCGCATGAACTGATTGCCAAAACATTAACCGAAATGGGACGACCCGCCACACCCATTTTATACGGCGCCAGTGTCAAGGGGTCAAACGCGGCTGAAATTATGTCGATTCCGCATGTGGACGGTGTGCTGGTCGGCGGCGCGTCCTTGAAACCGGACGATTTCATACCTATAATAACCAGTGTTGAATAAATATATAGTAAATATAACTTTCAAAATGGATGCCGAAAATGGAAAACAAAGACGTAAAAATTGACGAAGTTTCAATTGACACCCCGGCCGACACCGCGACGGACACCCCGGCCAGCCAATCGCCCGATGCCGATTGCGATACGCGCGTTGACGCCCTGACCAATGAAATCCGGGACCTGAACGACAAATATCTGCGTTTGGCGGCGGAATTGGAAAACACGCGGCGTCGCGCGTCCCTGGACACGGAATCGGCGGCGCGCACGCGCGCCATGTCGGTCGCGGGGCATTTTTTACCGGTCATGGACGCGATTACGGCGGCCCAAGCGCACGCGCCCGACGATGCCGGAATTGCGGCAATGGCCCGCGCGATGGACGCCGCGTTTGCCCAAATCGGCATCACACGCATTGAAAGTGTTGGCGAAATTTTAAATCCGATGTTTCACAACGCGATTCAGGTGACCGATGCCCCCGCCGATTGCGACCCGGCACCGGCGCCAAATACGATTGTATCGGAACTGCAGGCGGGATACATGTTCGGCGACAGTGTTCTGCGCACCGCAATGGTGATTGTGTGTAAATAAGACACAATCACTTGTAATTTACATTTTATAACTTATACCTAATAAAAAACCCGCCAAACGGCGGGATTTTTATTTAGTGAGGCATTTTCGCTTCGGTGAACGTCACATGCTTGCGCAGTTTCGGGTCATACTTGCGAAATTTCATTTTGCCCTGGGTATTTTCGGACTTGGTATTTTTAGTTGTGGTATAGAAGTAGCCGGTTTCTTTGTTTTCCAGCTTTACAACTTCTTTGCTGCCTTTTTTAGATGCCATTTTAATCTGCCTTTTATTATTCTGCCCTAGATAATAGGGTAAATTTTACTGGAAATCAAGTCTTTTTTATCATAGAATAAATTTAATGGGCGTATGGCGGAACTGGCAGACGCGCTGGATTTAGGTTCCAGTGGGGCAACCCATAGGAGTTCGATTCTCCTTACGCCCACCAAAATTATATTTGGTTGGGGAAACAATGACGCGCAAAACACAAAAAAACGCAATAAATACAAACATAAATTCTTTGCAATGTCCCTGCGCGGGAAAAATCGCGTATGACAAAAAACGGACTGACATCACATTCTGCACAATATTGTTTAATGTGCCGGGGCAAAAAAAGCTGGGCAAATTTTCATCCCGCAAATTCCAAGATTTTTATTTGGCGTCATTGCGTGAATTAATCCAGACATTTGTACGGGTTGCCCTGTGGTGCGACCGGGAAACGGCCGATTTTTTACGCGCGGCGGGCTTGGCCGACAAAATCAATATGCGCGTGATGAAATTTTCCGACCTGCCCCACTATGCGGAACAATCGCAATGGCAGAATATTTTGGAATCGATGCGGAAAAATGTGGGGTATTTGTTACATAAAAAAACACCCCAACAGTGGTTGAATTACATGACCCTGATTATGGCCAAGCCCGCTGTTATGAATTGGGCCGCTGAAAATAATAAATTTAAATCCGATTATTTCATGTGGCTGGATGCGGGGGCAATGGCGCCGACTTATAACAATTGCTGGTTAAACTGGCCCAGGCGCATTGCGGCCCGCCCGCACGGCGTGCGGATAACGGTGGCACCGACACTGGGCAAATCACACCCGCATTTTGTGCCAAAGTTTATTTACAGCCTTTATCGCAAGGCACGCGGCCCTATTCGTGACGTCACCCCGCAATCCATAATTCGCCAGAATTTGACCGACATTGCAATGATAAATGCAGACTATGATGTTCCGGCCGCCTGCTTTATGGCGCCGCGCGACCGCGTACATGAATTCTATGCCGAATTCGAACGCACGCGGCGGGTTATGAAAAAACACGGTCTGGTTTCCACCGAACAGGCCGTATTCCAGGCCATGATGAAATTCGACGTCGCAGATTTGTTCGAAGTATCGTACGTCCGCGGTTATACCGCCATATACACGGCCGTGTCACGGGACAAATACGACATAAAATTAAAATCAATAAATTGGATAATTGCGGGGGAATGCGCCGTCGGGCCGGCTTAAATCAGATTTGACGCCGCACGCCGCAACGCCCAACACCGCCATCAATAAAAATCCCAAAAATAATTTCTTCATATTTGAAATTATAAAGCATGGCCAATACGATGTCAACCATCGGCAACGGGGAAATCACTCCTGTACATTCTCTTACTCTAATGAATTATCGTTTTATCGATATAAACCAAAGGAGTTGAACATGTATTACAGCAGTGGAAATTACGAGGCATTTGCCCGGCCGCGCCCCAACAAAGACGCCGTGAAAAAGTCGGCGTATTTGGTGGGGTCTGGCCTGGCGTCGTTGGCGGCCGCGGTCTTTATGATTCGCGACGGCGGCATGAAAGGAAACAAGATTCATATTTTCGAAGAACTGTCCGTCCCCGGCGGCAGCATGGACGGCATCTGGAACCCGCAACGCGGCTTTATCATCCGTGGCGGCCGCGAGATGGAGGCCCACTTTGAAACCCTGTGGGACCTGTTTCGGTCGATTCCGTCATTGGAAAACCCCGACATTTCGGTCCTGGACGAATTCTATTGGCTGAACCAGGACGACCCGTCTTTCTCGCACTGCCGCGTGATTGAAAAACGGGGCAAACGTTTGCCGACCGACGGTAAATTAACCCTGACGCCGACCGCCATTCGGGAATTGATTAACCTGGCGATGATGCGCGAAGAAGACCTGCAGGACAAAACCATAGACCAGGTTTTCACCGACGAATTCTTTGAATCGAATTTCTGGCTGTACTGGGCGACAATGTTTGCGTTCGAACCATGGTCATCGGCAATGGAAATGCGGCGCTATATCCTGCGCTTTATCCACCACGTGGGAACATTGGCGGATATGTCGGCATTGAAATTCACAAAATATAATCAGTATGAATCGCTGATTATGCCCTTGGTGCGGTACCTGACCGAACGCGGTGTCCAATTTCATTATGATACCCAGGTGACAAATATTGTCATCGACCGCGCCGCCAAACGCAAAGTCGCCAAAAAAATCGAAACCATCACCGGCGGCCGGAAAAAAACGATTAACCTGACCGAAAACGACCTTGTTTTTGTAACCAACGGGTCCATTACGGAAAACAGCACATACGGTACCAACGACACCCCGGCGCCGACACCAACTGGCCTGGGCGGGTCATGGGAACTGTGGAAGAAAATCGCGGCCCAATCACCGGAATTTGGTCACCCGGAAAAGTTCTGCGAACGCATCCCGGCGGCCAATTGGGTTATGTCGGCAACGATAACTCTGCTGGACGACAGCGTGGTCCCGTACATTGAAAAAATCTGCAAAAAAGACCCGCACAGCGGTTCGATAGTCAGCAGCGGTCCCGTCACGATCAAGGATTCCAATTGGCTTTACGGGTTCAGCATTTCGCGCCAACCACATTTCAAGAAACAGAAAAAGAATCAGTTAATTGTCTGGACATACGGTCTGTTTTCGGACAAACCCGGCAATTATATTAACAAGAAAATTACCGAATGCACCGGCGCGGAACTGTGCGCCGAATGGCTGTATCATATCGGCGTTCCCGAATCCCAGATTATGGAAATCGCAACCACGCACGCCAATACCGTGCCGTGCCATATGCCGTTTATCACGACATACTTTATGCCGCGTGCATTGGGCGACCGGCCGTTGGTTGTGCCAAACGGTTCGGTCAACCTGGCGTTTATCGGTAACTATGCCGAAACGGTGCGCGACACGGTGTTCACCACCGAATATTCCGTACGCACCGCGATGGAGGCCGTCTATACCCTGCTGAACATCAACCGCGGCGTTCCCGAAGTATTCGGCTCGTGCTTTGACGTACGCGTTTTGCTGCGGAGCCTGTATTTCCTGACGGATAAAAAGAAGTTGTCAGAAATGAAATTCCCGTGGCTGGTTGAAACATTGGGCAAATACGGCCTGCGCAAAATCAGTGACACCTATCTGGCGCAATTACTGCACGACGCGCATCTGGTGTGATGTCATTGCCCCCGACCAATCGGGGGCATTTTTATCTGTTGATTTATATGACCATTTGCGCCATCATGCACGTAACGAATTCATTTCGGGGGGAAAAGAATGTCTTTGCTGCGCATTGTTGCACGCCTTTTGATTGGCATCATATTTGTCCAAGACGTTGCTTGGGCGGCGGCCGCGACCAAAAACACCGTTTCGGCTATCAATGCGGGAACAACCATCGCAAAAAAAAGCACGCAATCCACTGTCCCTTCGGACTGCCAGGAACAACTTTTTGGATGCTTGGACACCTTTTGTTTAATGGACAATGCCAACGGCGGGCGCTGTACCTGTTCGGACGACGGCGAAAAATACGATACCCAATGGCGTGAAATTGATGACCAGATTCAGCGTTTAGAATCCCGCACCATGGCCACCATCAATGCAATTGAAACCACGCCAGCCGTTGAAAAATTGGCGTCCCAGAAATCTGAACCATTACAAAAAAAATCCCGCGTGTCATTGGATGTCTTTAACACACCAACAACATCTGACGACGACGGGGATGATGAAATATTAATTGGCGATTTGACGGGCCGGCGTAAATTAAACGCGGCCTATGAATTGTGCCGCGACCGTCTGGATGCCAAATGTGACGCCAATATGGACATGCTGACGCTGCTGTACAATCAAACGATAAAATCCGATTGCTTGGCCTATCAAAACAGTATCAAGGCCCGGCGCACAGAATTGGCCAACGCACGAACGGCGGCACGTTCTGAAATAGAAGGGGCGGCCCTGGATGCCTATCGCGCGGCAAACAAATATGATTTGGGCCAATGTATCATCGCCTATCATGAATGCTTTGTATCCGACGGTGTCTGCGGGGCGGATTGGGGTGAATGTATGCCGACGGCATCGGAAACGACAGATGAAATCATGGCGCGCAAATCCGACATGTGCGCATCGGTTCTGGACAGTTGTACTGATGTCCGGGACCAGGTTTATCCCGCCTTTTTGGCCAGTATTAAAAACGAACTGACCGTTGCACAAACACACCATGAATCAGATTTCCGCACCGGCTGCTGGGACAGTGTTACCCAGTGCATTGTCCGTGCCTGTCGCGATGACATCGCCGGAACCGGCACGGCGACAATGGATTCATGCCTGGCGTATCCGGACATGGCACGCAGTTTTTGTAAAATCGAAATCGAACGCTGTGAAAGCGTTGTTCCCAATATTTGGGACGAAGCGCGCCGTAAATTGGCGGGGATGTTTCCCGATGCCTGCACATCCGAAGTTCACAATTGCCTAACCGCGGACAACGCGTGCGGGGCGGACTTTGGGGCCTGTTTGGGTCTGGATTTGGACGCATTACACAAAATGTGTCCGCTGGAAAAATTGGTCGTCTGCCGCCAGGGAAATCCGAATTTTTCAATCGAAGATTTGGATGACATTACCATGTCGGTGTATATGAACATTGATAATGAACAACGGGATTTTTGCCTGAACCGCGCGCGCGATTACATGATTGAAATCTGCGGCGATACGCAAACCTGTGCCGCTTATGATACCCAGGAATATGTCGGTGCGAATTCATTGGCCTATCAAAAAGTCGGAAATCAACATATCATATCGGGCTTGATTAATTTTGACCTGTTGAAAATCAGCGGCGGCGAAGAATGGGCCAAATGTATGCAGGCCGGCAACGAAGACTGTGACGCCAAATACCCCCAGGCGGGAAAAATTGATATTGACGGATATATCGACCGCGTGCGCCAGGCCCCGAATGATACCAAGTATGGCAACGTTTCGGGCATCATCGACCGCGTGCGTGATGAACTGGAAACCATCCAGGCATCCATTGACGCGGTGTTGAACATTTACACGTCCGACCCGCAATTACAGATGTGTACCCGCGGTCGTGACCTTAGCCAGATTACCGGCCGCGACGAACAAACCGACGCGCGTTATCCGACGGTCATGAATCCGTATCGTCTGGTGATTACCCAAAGCGGATTGTTACGTGCGCAACGCCACTATAATGGTCGCTTAACAGAATTAACCCAGCAGGCGGACAGTAGTGGGGACGCGTCCAGCGCGGCGACGTTGTGCCTTCAGATGCCGTTGGTGATAGAGGGTGTAGGCGGGGTAGAGAACTATAGTGGGGGCCGCCGAACATCATATGATCCGTATTCAGTTGCGCGTGTCATAGGGTGGAGTGCATCGAATGATGAATTGACGAGTTTGATGGACAAGCGTACCGAGATAAAAAAGGATGATATGTTAACGCGCACAGTATGGGCGGCCTGGTCAGCAGAAGATAAAATCTGTCACGTGTATGGGATAGATAAATATTGCGGCAAGGATTCCGAAGTCGCCAAACGGATGCAAGTTGATAAAGAATATGATGATAACTATCGAAAAAATTTCGCAACTAATGCCGCGGTCGGGGCGGGAATTGGCGCCGCAGTCACAACAGGCGCGATTGGTACCGCTGTACTAGCATCAACGGGGGCCGCCTGGGGTGCTGGGTATGCCGCATTAGCCGCCGCACCATTTCTATCGGCAATCCCTGTTGCAGGCTGGGCCGCGGCTGGCGCTCTTGTTATTGGTTCGGCATTGGCGGCAATATTTACAAAAAAGAAAGACCCGTATGTTTGTCGTGAACGCGAATGGCATACCGAAACACAAATGGGTGATAACCAGGGCTAGACTACGTTCCCGGCTGAGACCATATACAGTCGGGATGGGCGGGCGGGTTCCATCGGCGACCCACTCGCCCTTTTTTTGAATTTTTTGGTTCTCAATTTATGTTGTCATTGCACACAATACCGTTTATTACAACCGTACAGGCAGGCAATGCAATACAATTAATATTAAATATGATGTATCCTTTTTTATTCACTGGATTGCCACGCTGCGGTCGCCATCACACTGGTGATGGACGACCTGGTGTGCGATGACACAGAGGCTTAATATTCCAGGAAATAAAGCACTGTTGTCATTGCGAGGGTGACGGCAGAGCAAAGCGGGGCCGGCACCCGTGGCAATCCAGTTAATATAATGTATAAACTCCTTATTTAATAATATAATAGTTTTTTATCTAACCCAAAACATATTTTCTTGAGACAAATCCAACCATTCTGGATTGATAGATTCAATCAAAGAAATTTTTCGCGCGCGATTACTGGCTTTCAATTTTTTTTCATATTCCAATGCATCATTTACATATTGAAAATCTGTGAACCATGCCAATTTACTGCAATTATGTTGCGCGGTAAAAGAATTTGGGATGATTTTATTTTTATGCTCATAAACCCGTCGAACGATATCGTTTGTAACGCCGATATACAAGGTTCCGTTACGTTTATTAAACATAATATAAACATAAAATTGATATTTTTTCATAAATGAAATTATATCATAATTAAAACGGATTTTCACGTTGCTGTATCACATCGGTACTTCGTTCTTCCATTCCTCTTGACGGCAAACATAGGAATCTTCTGGCTTGCGCAAGGCACCGACCAGCGCGCCAATTGCAGCGCCCCGATTGCAGAACCAATCGGCCCACCCACCAATCGTCCAACCAGGGAATTTGTACGTATTGCTTCTTTTCTGGCGTTATTATATTCCCTATCAACCTTCATCCGTTTTGCGACTTCGGAATCCTTGCCGCAATATTTATCTATTCCATATACATGACAAATTCTATCTTCTGCTGACCATGCCGCCCATACTGTGCGCGTTAACATATCATCCTTTTTTATCTCGGTACGCTTGTCCATCAGACTTGTCAAATCGTCATTCGATGCACTCCAACCTATTACACGCGCAACTGAATACGGATCATATGATGTTCGGCGGCCCCCGCTATAGTTCTCTATCCCGCCTACACCCTCTAATACCAAGGGTAACTGTAAACACAACGTCGCTGCACTGGCCGCATCCCCACTACTGTCCGCCTGCTGGGTTAAAGAGGTTAAGAAAAAACCGCCCGATTGGGCGGATTTATTATTTGCCAAATTTTCCACTGCGTGGGAAACCGACCGGGATGGTGCGGCCCTGGGATGCACGCTTGCCCCGCCATGGCGCCCAGTCATCCAATTTGGTTGTGCCGCGCCCCGTGGTCCATCCGAATCCGTCCGCCGCGTCAAAGAACATGACATCCAACACGTATGTCCGGTCGGCATTGTATTTTTGTAAAATGACACCCTTGCCCCGGGTCATTTCCGGAATTTCCGCGGTTGCGAATATCAACAGTTTATCATTCGACCCGGACATCGCCACCGTGTCACCGGTCACCGGCACGCACATCAATGCGGGGTTGGCGGCATCGACATTCATAACCTGTTTACCGTTTCGGGTCTGGGCGACGCAATTTTCACCGGACACGATAAATCCGTTTCCGTGCCGTCCCACCAACAGATACTTTGCCCCCGTATCCAGCACGAACGCACGCACAATATTTTCGTCCGCCCCGATATCGGCCATCATACGCACCGATTCACCAAATCCGCGCGCCGACGGCAAATCGTTTGCCCCCAACGTGAACATTTTTCCGCCCGACGTAAACAGGTTGATTTTATCAGTCGACATGGCATGGAACGCAGATTGCAATTCATCGCCTTCTTTGAACTTTAAATCCAAACTGTTCAAATCCAGGTGTCCCTTGGCCGCGCGAACCCATCCCATCGTGGACAAGATTACCGTCAAGGGTTCTTTTTCAATAAATTCGTCCGCGTTGACGACAATTTCTTGGGTATCTTCGGCCCAGGCAGTGCGACGCCGCCCCAGATTTGTTTTTTTATCGTACCGCTTTTTAATATCAGCAAACCACGCACGCAATTGGTCGTTTTGCATGGCCTCGCTGTTTAACAAATCCGTTAACTGTTTCTGTTCGGCACGCAATTCGGCATCTTCGCGTCGAATTTCCATTTCCTCTAACTTGCGCAAACTGCGCAGGCGTGTGTTCAAAATCGCTTCGACCTGGACATCGGTCAGTTTGAATTCGGCAACCAGTGCAGCCTTGGCATCATCCTCGTTGCGGATAATTTCAATCACGCGGTCCAGATTCAGATACACAATCAGCAACCCGTCCAAAATTTCCAACCGCCGCGCAATATTGCCCAGCCGCCAATTCGTCCGCCGCAGCAAGACGTTTTTCTGGTGCGCGACAAATTCGCGCAGTACATCGCCAATCCCCATGACCCGGGGCGCCCCATTGGAATCAATCACGTTCATGTTCATATTGAACCGCGATTCCAAATCCGTCATGGCGAACAAATGCGCCATCATTTTATCCATGGGGACATTACGGCTTTTGGGTGTGATGACAATACGCACATCGGTCGTGGATTCATCAATAATGTCATCCACCAGCGGCAATTTTTTTGCATCAATCAACCCGGCGATTTGTTCCACCAGTTTGGATTTGACGATGCCATAGGGAATTTCAGTAATGACCGCCTGTTGCGCGCCGCGGTCCAGGTCTTCGACTTCCCATTTTGCCCGCACACGAAACGCGCCGCGTCCGGTTTCGTAATTTTTAACAATTGTATCAAAACTGTCGATTAAAATACCGCCCGTCGGGAAATCCGGCCCAATTAACTTTTTCATAATCTGGGCGGTTGTGGCATCCGGCCGGTCGATAATCAGATTCAGCGCATCGCAAATTTCCGCCACATTGTGCGTCGGAATATTCGTTGCCATCCCCACGGCGATACCCATTCCCCCATTGGCCAACAGATTCGGGAACGCCCCCGGCATAACCATGGGTTCAACCGTGGTGCCGTCAAAGTTCGGCATCATATCGACACTGTCTTCGTCCAATCCCTCCATAATCAACATGGCGGCATCGGTCATTTTGGATTCGGTATAACGATATGCCGCCTGGGGGTCACCGTCTATGTTTCCAAAGTTCCCCTGGCCGTCAATCAACGGATAGCGCACGGAAAAATCCTGGGCAAGTCTCACCATCGCGTCATAGACCGAACTGTCACCATGGGGGTGATAATGCCCCAACACGTCACCAACGACTGTGGCGCATTTGCGAAACGCGGCCGCCGGGGACAATTTCTGGCGCAACATGGAATACAGGATACGGCGATGCACCGGCTTTAGCCCGTCGCGTACATCGGGCAACGCACGCGATACAATGGTGCTGACCGCGTAAGACAGATAACGTTCCGACAACGCGTCGGCCAACTGTTGTGAATCAATGTTTTCGATAATTTCTTTACTCATGACATCGAAAAATTTAAAACATTTGAAAAAAAATAACAACAGAAAAAAATGACATCAAATGAAAAACACCGCCGTACGGCGGTGAAAATCTCTGGCGGGATTGACGGGGCTCGAACCCGCGACCTTCTGCGTGACAGGCAGACGCTCTAACCAGCTGAGCTACAACCCCAGAGCGTTCGTATATTATCCTGTTGGGAAAATAAATGCAAGTCCTTTTTTTATAAAAATTAAATTTCCCATTTTTTGGCGTTTATGTTATGGTTTGGCCATGTTACGCTATCGCCGTGCCATTTTTTGTTATTATATCCTTGGGTTTGCGCCGGCCATGCATACATGGATATTGCTGCTGACGGACACACTGCGCCGCCAGGGGTTAATCAGCCTTAATCCCACCATGCGTCAACAAACGGCAATATGGCTAAGCCGCATGTTCACACGCCCGGCGGATTTTGAAACAGTGCTGCACGTGCTGTTGGGGGATGCATTTTTCGAACGTAACAAGCAAGATGTTCTGCGCCTGGAACGCGAAGTCGGCCGCCCCGTCATCAGCCTGTGGGACACCGACCCCATTTTTGACCGCTACCCGCACCTGCGGGGTCTGGGGCGAAACCTGGAATTTGAACAGCGGTGGCAAAAAATGAAATCCACCGACCCCCAGAAACAAAAATAAATTCGCATTCTGGTGGAAAATTCCCCTGATACGGGTTGAAAGCCCAAATTAAATACGTTATAATATTCGACGTGACAGACATGACCACTGTCATGGGGTATAGAAACCCCGCCAGTAGCGTCCCAGGTGACGATAAAAGCCTCCAACAATTTGGGTTGGAGGGCGGTTGCTATACAGGCCCATGCCCCAAGGCGCCGCACTATCTACTGGTAGTTTCTAACCTCCAGCCCTCCTTCTGGTCAAGGTGGGCCTTTATTTTACCAAGGCCCGCCCGTTTTCACCGATTACATAAAGTTTTGTGGATTAACATCAATTTTAACACGAATATTCGCGGGTGCCTTGACTTTATCCAGCCAATGCTTGACCGCCGGCTGCAAATTCGCGCGGGCATCGCCGGAAATCAAAAACCGCATCCGGTACCAATTTCGAATTTGATAGACCTGGGCGGCGATGGGTCCCATGATTTTCGCCCCCTGTAATTGCGGGGCCGCATTGGCCAAATCGGCACAGAATTTTTGCAGGATGCTTTCCTTCTGCCCTTCGACAATCAATGCGATTAATTGACCATACGGGGGCATGCGCGCGGCGCGGCGCGCCGCCATATCAATGGCCATAAAATTATCACGGTCGCCGGCACATATTGCCTGCATCACCGGGTGGTCGGGTTGGTACGTCTGCATCAACACGCGCCCGGGCAATGCACCACGCCCCGCGCGCCCGGCCACCTGGAACAATTGTTGAAACGTGTGTTCGGCGGCGCGAAAGTCGGTCCCGAACAACCCCATGTCGGCATCCACCACCCCCACCAATGTCAGATTGGGAAAATGATGCCCCTTGGCCAGAATCTGGGTCCCGATGACAATATCGATATCGCCCTGCTCCATCTGGGTAACCAGGCGTTCCAATGCCATTCGCGACATCATCGTGTCACTGGACACCAACGCGGTACGGACGCCCGGGAACTTGGCGGTGATTTCTTCCTGCACTTTTTCCAGCCCCGTGCCGCGCAATGTCACCGCCCCGCCACAATCGGGACAGACATCGGCCATGGGCGCCGTCCGCCCGCAGATATGACACAATAATTTCCCCATGCGTTTGTGATACGTCATTCCAACACTGCAATCGGGACATTGCGCGACATATCCGCATTTGCGACATTGAACAATCGGGGCAAAACCGCGCCGGTTGATAAACAGCATTGCCTGGCGCCCGGACCGGACCGTTTCATCGATTGCGGCACACAGTTCGGGCGACAAGGCACCCGGACACATTTGCGTCGCATCATCCGGCTTGGTGTATTCTTCGGCCCGTTGGGTCCGCATATCAATGGTTGATATCTGGGGCATTTGCGCACCGCCGAACCGCGATGTCAACCGCAACCGCTGATACCGACCGCGCGCCACGTTTTCAATCGTTTCCGCCGACGGCGTCGCACTGGCCAAGACAACGGGAAAACCGGCAATCGACGCGCGTAAAATCGCCATATCGCGCGCATGGTAATTGCCCATATCTTCCTGCTTGTACGACGTGTCATGCTCTTCATCAATCACCACCAGGCCCAAGTTTTGCCACGGTAAAAACAGCGCGCTGCGCGTGCCAACCACAATGCGCACGTCGCCCGACGCCACCGCGCGCCAAATATCACGCCGCCGCGCCGCGGTCAAATTGGAATGCCACACAACGGGGGCCGCGCCAAAGCGCGCGGCAAACCGCGACATAAATTGCGCCGTCAACGCGATTTCAGGCATCATCAGTAAAACCGATTTCCCCGCGGCATAGGCACGCCATACGGCATCAAAATAGACCTGGGTCTTGCCACTGCCGGTTACCCCATCCAACAGATGGACCGAAAAGCCACCCTGATGAACTGCGTCCCCAATGGCGGCCGCGGCGGCGGATTGTTCGGCATTTAATTCAATGGCGCCCGTGTCATGATATGTGGGAATGATTGTTTTTGATTGAACCGCCTGTTGCACAACCGGCACCAACATGCCCGATTTTATCATGGTCCGCACGACGGCGGAACTGACCCGGGCAATATGCACAATATCGGCCGCCGACAACGCTTCGCCTGCATTGGATGCAAAGGCATCCGCCACCGCCTGGCGCGCGTCGGTCATGCGCCCGCCCCCGCTTAAATCCAGCGCATAGAGTTGCTCCATCCGTGGCGGCAAAAACGCGTCCGGCACATTAAAGATTAACCGTAACACCGCACCGGGCGCCATCATGGTCCATTCGGCCATTTTCATAATCCATCGCAAATCGGTCGGATTCAGTCGCATGGACAAAACTTCGGACACAGACTTAATCTTGTCAAACGGCAATCCACTGTCCCCGGGACCAACAATAACACCGACATAGGGCCGCATCATCACCGTCACGCGCACCATGTCGCCAATTTGGGCATCGCCGCGCAACCGGTAATCGTACCCGGCGTTAATAACGTTGGGGATTAAAACTTTGACAATATCGCCATCATGGAACATACAGGACAAAGTACTTGTTTTTTTCTTTTTTTTCAATACCATTTATTTGAATTTAAATCCCAGGGACCAGGCCAATGTGGAAAACTTTTTTTGAAACACTTTATTTTTTGTCGTATTTGATTCCGATGCCCCGTGCGCGCAATTGGTTTCGGCGTGAAAAATTGTTTGATTATGGGAAAAAGCGGGACGCCCTGCGCGCCGCATGCCCGGAATTAAATTGGCGACACATGCGCCTGGCCAAGGGCGGGGGCAGCCTGGCGTTTATCTTTGATAATCAATGCGTGTACAAGGTGCGCAAATATTACGAACGTGACAATTCTGTGGAAAAATTTGAATATGAAAAACGGATAACCGACGCCATTGCGCCCGTTCTGCCCATCCGCGTGCCGCACGTTGAATTGATTCAAACCAATCCTTATTTATTTTATAAAACAACCTTTATCCCCGGGCGTGTCCTGGTTGATTTGCCATTGACGCGAATTCGTGAACATCGGGAAAAGATTGGCCGCCAATTGGGTAGCGTTATTTATACGCTGTTTAATACGGACTTTCCGCAATTGGCGGACCTGCGGGCGGAACGCATCGCCCAATGGAATTTGCCGGCGGACGACATCGGCCTGACCCATGGCGACATGTGCAGCAATATTATCGTCAACCCCGACACCATGGACGTGGTTGGCATTATTGATTGGGAATACGCGGGTTATACGTCATTAAAGAACGAATTTATCGGCATTTTCCGCGTACGCCGCAAAATGCGCCAAACCGATATCGGACCGTTGGCAATGTGGCAATACTATTCATTACAGCGCGAACATAATAAAAAACACAAAGCAAAAAAGTAATTTTAATCTTGACAAATCAAAAAAATTGTACCATATAATCCCATAGGTATTATTTCTAACCACCACCTATGGGGATGCATATGTCAAAATTGAAATTCAATCGCACGAAACCATCGGCCGCGGCCCGCGTTTTCACCCAGGAATATACACCGTTTATCCAGGACAAAGTGGTCAGTTATTATGGCCCGTCGTATTCCAGGGTTACAGATTTTGGTAACGCATGGCGCACGAAAATCACCTGGTCCCAGGAAATCGAAGATTATGCGATTTTCCAATCGCGTTTATTTATCATCATGCTGGATTCGAAATCTTCGAACTCGACCAATCCCCAGTTTTTAAAGGCACTGACCCAAATGATTGCGGAATACCTGGCCAAGTTTTCAATCCAGGCGCCCAATCCCCAGACGCGCAAATCAGCCACCACAAAAATTGAAAATCAATTGTTTCATAAAAACAGTTATATTCAAAAAATGTTGGCCGCCCAAAAAGACGCCCGTGACGCCCGATAATGCACCTAGGCAATTAATTCCATGACACGCGCGAACGCCGCACCGTCCGTGGAATCAATGGTCACGTCCGGCACATATTGCGTTTTAAACCATGTGCGTTGCCGCTTGGCATATTGATTGGTGCGTACCGTCCAATTTTCGATGACCGCATCCCGGTCAATTTCCCCGCGCAGATACCGACATAACTGGGTCGCGCCAATGGCGCGATTTTCATTCCATCCGTTTTTGATAATGCGCTGGGCCTCTGCCATGGCGCCGCCCGAAATCATTTCCGGAATGCGCGCCGCAATGCGTTTCAATAATACGTCACGCGGGGGATTGAGCAAAACCCGGACCGGCGTCGGCACAATGGCGCCAACACGTGGCCGGTCCCACCAATACGCCATTGGATGACCGGTTTGCAATAATACCTCTAACGCGCGGGCGCGCCGCTGGGAATCCAATGGGGCATTTTCCCCCAACATTTCGGTCACCCGTTTTGGGTCGGTCGCCACCATGTCACGCGCGCGGCGCCGAACATCGGGCGTAATTTCCGGCATCTGCGCCAGTCCCCGGCAAATTGCATCGATATAAAATCCGGTCCCGCCCACAAAAATCGCCGGCCGGCCGGCCGCCACGGCGGCATCATATTCCCCCCGCGCCAATCCCAGATAATCGGCCACACTGATTTGTTGCCCCAAATCCAAAATGGAAAACAGCCGATACGGCACACCGTCAATGTTCGGCGCAACTTCACGTCCAGCCATGGGACTGGCCGAAATATTTTCGATACCGCGGTAAATTTGCACACTGTCACAGTTAATGATGACCCCACCTGTGGCCATGGCCAACCGGTGGGCAAAATCAGACTTGCCCGATGCGGTCGGTCCGGCGATAATAACAGCATTGGTTTTCATATTGCCAATTATAAATGCGTCCCACATAAAATTCAATTGTAATATGGTAATATTTGATGCAAAATACCCCCTGGATTACAAAACATAAGGAAAGGAAAAAAAATGGCAAAAGTAAGGGTTGCAATTAATGGATTCGGCCGTATTGGTCGCTTGGTCTTGCGTGCGGCACTGGTATCTGGACGTGACGACATTGAATTTGTGGCGGTCAACGATTTGGCCCCTGCGGAACAAAACGCTTATTTATTGGAATATGATTCCGTACATGGCAAATTGCCAATGGATGTGACATTGGATGGTGACACGATTGTTGTGGGAAACCAACGGATTAAATGTATCGCGGAAAAAGACCCGACAAAACTGCCCTGGGGTGAAATGAACATCGACGTTGTCATGGAATGCACGGGTATTTTCACCGCCGCGGACAAGGCACGCGTTCACCTGGACGCCGGCGCGAAACGCGTCTTGGTTTCGGCGCCGTCGGCGGGCGCAGACGCCACAATTGTCTATGGCGTGAACCAAGACACCCTGAAACCGACAGATTTGATTGTATCAAATGCGTCATGCACAACAAACTGCCTGGCGCCGGTGGCGGCGGTTTTGGACGACACCTTTGGTATCCTCAGCGGTTGGATGACAACGGTCCATGCCTATACTGGTGACCAACAGTTACTGGATAAAAACCACAAAGATTTCCGTCGCGCCCGCGCGGCGGCCCTGTCCATGATTCCGACCAGCACCGGCGCCGCCAAGGCCATCGGCCTGGTTCTGCCGAAATTGGCAGGAAAATTGGACGGCATGGCGATTCGCGTTCCGACGCCGGACGTATCGGTTGTTGAATTGGTCGTGAATTTGGAAAAACCGGCCACCGTCAACGCGGTCAACGATGCAATGCGCGCGGCCCAGTCCAAAACATTCGGCTATAACGACAAACCGTTGGTTTCGGTCGACTTTACCGGCGACGCACACAGTTCGATTTTCGACGCGTCCCAGACCAAGGTCCTGGGGGACAATCTGGTGCATGTGACGGCATGGTACGATAACGAATGGGGCTTTTCCAACCGCATGGGCGACACCGCGGTGGCGATGGGTAAATTAATTGAAAAATAATGACCATCAAACAAATTCGCCCGCCAAACCGGCGGGCGTTTTTTATGACTAAAAAACATCAGACCACTTCGGTCACCGCACGCAACGCCCCATCGCGCGACAATTGCACGACACGAATTTTCTGGCGCATTTCGGCAATTAATTGGGCGCGGTCGTACGCAGGCTGGGTATGCAAAATCCGGTCGGCAAAGGCGGCGTATGCTGCATCCGCGCTTTCCGCATGAATGGTGGTATAAAAATGGTCATGCCCCGTCCCCAGCATTTCCCACAACACCGATGCATTGTCGGTTGAAATTTCCCCACCGATGATAACATCGGGCGTCATACGCACCACCAAATCCAACAGACGCGCATAATTAAAGTCATTGTTCTGTTCGGTCCGCGACAACACAAAGTGAACACGGTTTTCCTGTGGCACGCGAATTTCGCGCGCATCTTCGACGGTGATAACGCGGCTATTTTGGTCGATTAATGTCAACAGATGATTTAAAAACGTCGTTTTGCCGGTGGCGGTGGCGCCACTGATTAAAATGGGGCTGCCATCATTAATGGCGGCCATCAAGCGTTCATACGGGTCGTCGGGCCGGTCAGTTTTACGTTTTTTGACCTGTAACAATTTTTCCCCACGCCGCAGGTGATAGTTTTCAAAACTGGTATCCGGCGCGCCACCGCCACGGATATTCATCGCGACACCCCCCGTGACGTCACGTTCGTCATATTGAACATTGGGACCGGCAATGGCGCTGAATCGGTGATTACCCGGTAACGTGGCATAGACCACCGGCACCCCGTGCGTGGGATTAAACGGTCGGTCATAGATATTGGCCACGGTATGAATTAAATCGACCAAATATTGCCGGGACAAATTGGGTGCATCGTACGACACCCATGGTACCCGCGCCCCATGCAGCCGCATCCACACCTGACCGGCATGATTAATGGCGATTTCTTCGACAAAAGATGGCGTATAAAAATCCGCCAACGGTTTTAACAAAGATTCCAAAACAACATTTGCCATTGATATGATTTTATCATAAATCGCGACTTGAATCAAAATTCTTTATTTGCTAGAATTGAATCAAAGGAAAGAAAGGGCCAATCGATGAAATTATCAACCATTTGCGGGATTATGGGCGCTGTGCTGGCGCTGGGGGGCTGTGTCAACACGGATGACGGGGAATACAACACCACCGACTTTGCCCAGGGTGGCGTCGACGCCCCGCTGTACAATGAACGCACCAGCGGATTTATGCAACCTGATAACCAATACGCCAACATTGATTCATACAAACCCAAATCCCCCGCGGAAAAGGAACAAAACAACAACCGTTGGAATACGGCTCGCATGGAAACCCGGTGGCAGGAATACCGTGGCGCCATGGTCCGGGTCCAGATTTTATTGGGCAACACCGACCTGCGCGAAATGCGCCTGCGGCTGATGCAGAACGCGGACGGCATGGACATCGACGGTGACGCCCGCACCATATTGGCCAAGGTTGCCGACTATGAAATGAAACGCGTTTGTGGCCGCAACGCCGACAGCATTGTGATGGTCTATGACAATCCGTCGTTTGACGTCATGCGTCCGACACCGTTCTTTGACCATCGGATAGAGGCCGAAGGCGCCACCATGCGCGAATACGGATTCCGTTGCGTTTATCGGAATAATTAACTTTTAAAAACCCAAAAGGAAACAAACATGAAAAAATTAATGACGGCCATGGGATTATGCGGCGCGGTGATGCTGGGGGCGTGCGACGGGAATGCGGGCGCGCAGAACGGCGACACGGTCGTCATTGACTTTGCCGGATTTTTAAACGGCGAACAATTTGCAGGCGGCACGGCGAACGGATTTCCGTTGACACTGGGCAGTGGTCGATTTGTCCCCGGATTCGAAGAACAATTAATTGGCGCCCAAAAGGGGGAACAGCGTGACGTCAACATTACGTTCCCGACCCAATATGTCCCCGAATTGGCGGGCAAAGATGTCGTGTTCAAAGTCACCGTCGTCGACATTATTAAAAAATAAGAAATCCTGTTCCACGGCATTTCACAATCCCCGCCCAACAATGGCGGGATTTTTATTTCCCGCTTGCGATTCCCCCGTAATTAGAATATAATGATGGCGCACCGGGTGACGCCCGGTGTGGGGCTTAGAAACCTCTTAGTAGTCATTAAAAAACTCCAACGATGGTTGGAGGGTTGTGAATATATAAAATAAACAACGCTATTACTACTAATAGTTTCTAACCTCCAACCGCCTTTCGTCAATGGCGGTGTTTTTT
>CAXHMP010000003.1:42837-58058 GCA_964017835.1 uncultured Alphaproteobacteria bacterium | reverse complement strand
GTCGAACACAATGGACCCCGGTCGCCGCCGGGGTGACGGTGCTTTAGTTTCTAGAGCATTTAAGCACCATACCCAAACCAGAAGTCATAAATCAAAAAAATCCTCCTTACACAAAACCGTGGTATGCGGTATAATTCCTGGGGCTTGGGATTAAAACACTATGCCTAATCCAAAGGGACGATTTGTCCGCAGCAGCATAACCTGTACCGGAATGTCAGATAACGCCGGCAAATATGATAAAAATGCCTGCGTTCTGTCATTTGGAATGATGAGCACATGTCCTGTCTGTGGCCGGAACAATATACCAAGCCGCCGATATGCCCAACATGGCCACCAACCCACCGCCACCCGGGACCCTTCTGCTGGTGCCGCCTGCACCAAGTGGCAGACAAAGTCGTCGAGAACGACACATGGTTCTGGGTCCATGGCAATGATGCCAATTGCAACGCCAATTGCATGGATTACTGTGTCGACGCCCTGATGCGCAGTGGGCCTACATCCATTCTGGGGCAAACCGATTTGACCGGCTATATTGAATAAAAACCACCGCCGGATATTTCCTGTGGTATTTTTTGACTATCTGGGTATAATTTATACTATGAAAGTATTTTTATTCCTGTTGTATCTGGTTGTTCTGGGGGGATGCGATTGCACAATTGCATGCAAAAACCGCCAAACGGGCGCCATAGCCCACGGATTGGGTCCCTGTACATGCCAATTTTATGGCGATGATTGGGTCCGCATGACCGACCGCGAATATTTGGAATACAGAAATCAACCCCAGGGAACGCCCACGCTGGCCCCGCCGCCCCCATCGGACAGGGAATATGTTTTTGTGACATACAGTTTTACCCACCGGCCGGGCACAGGGCCTGCGGGTGTCAATGAATCCTTGGTGGCAAAAAGCGACTGGATCATGATGCCCAATCCGGAAAATGACGGGATTTTTAATATCCGGCAAAATATCCTGGTTACCCTGTCAGGCCCGGAATGCGCCAATCTGTTGACCGAAAGATTAGCCGATGAACAGTTTAAAAATTCAGGCGACTGTCCCGATTGGGCATCAACATGTTATACAATCAATAACAACGTGGTAACCGGCACGGGATACCGGGATGAAAAATATGTTTTCCACTGTGTACCCTATGATTTTTGGACCACCCTGCCCGCGCGTGCGGATGATAAATGTTTCACCCCGGATAACATCGATGAACCCCCGTGTTCGGATGATATCTTGGAACTAGACCGTGATATCTACAAAAGCCCGAACGCTTATTTCAATCACATCAAAAAATGCCCCAATTACGCCGAGGCGTCATTATTCGTATGCGATTAATGCAAAACCCAGAAATCAAAAACACCACGGGGCGCGACGGCCGCCGGCATAGGGTCGCCCCAACCCTTCGTCAATCAGCACGCGACCCACATCACGACCATCGGCCATAATCACATTGGCGTCAATTCGACCCAGATATTTGTCGTCTTTGATATCTTTCAATTCAACCGTTGTCCCAATCGGAATCAATTCGGCCAAACGGTCCCGCGCCCGTTTTGCCATGTTGATTTCCCGGGCGCACGCCCCGTGAATTTCAGGCGTATCAACATTCATTAAACGAACGCGGACGGAAATACTTATCCCATCTTCTAGTTTGACATAGCCCGCAAACGTATCACCGTCAAAAATATAATTCACCACGGCCGGCGTGGCGTACGCCGCCCCGCACATAAACAACCCCACCAGCGCAAACAAAAACCGCATCAAAAAATCCCCCAACCATTTAATCTGTTACGGCAACCGCGGCGACCATGTCGGTTCGGTGCCGCCGACACCGTCCGGGACCGGAATGTCATAGATATTCTGGCCCATAATATCCACACTGCGGATATGACTGTGGCGTTCAGTGTCCTCTTCGCCCTTTTCCGTTTCGTAAAAGACCAGGCGACGCGACCCCGGCGCCCAGGACGGTGCCTCCATAAACCAGCCACCCGCCAGTATTTTTTCGTTCCGCCCCGCTTCGTTCATCACCCCGACATAGAACGTGTCGTCGGCAATTTTGGTAAAGGCAATATACTGGCCATCGGGGGACCATGCCGGTGTGGCATAGCGCCCCGCCCCGTACGTAATCCGTTTGGCATCGCCCGTTTCCAGGTCCAGGACATGAATCTGCTGGCTGCCGGAACGATTGGAATTAAAGGCCATCTTTTTCCCATCGGGGGAATAAGACGGACTGGTGTTAATCGTGCCGGAAAACGTCAATTGGCGCAACGTCTTGTTTTCCAAATCATATTCATAAATATGTGTCCGTCCGTTTTTCACCAGTGACAGCGCAACCTTGGCCCCGTCGGGTGAAAAGCGCGGGGCAAAGTTCATCCCCCCGAACTGGCCTAAACGCCGCTGGGCGCCGGTATTTAAATCCAACGTCCAAATCATGGGGTCGTCATCGCGATAGGATAAAAAGACAATTGTCTGCATATTGGGCGAAAAATGCGGCGACATGACGAACGTTTTAGAATCGGACAGATACCGGAATCCGGCCCCGTCATGGTCCATAATCGCCAAACGCTTGGTCCGGTTATCGACCGGCCCCGTTTCGGTCACAAACACAATTTGGGTGTCAAAATATCCAATTTCCCCCGTCAGCCGTTCATAGATTGCGTCCGCCATAATATGTGCCATGCGGCGCACGTTTTTCCGGGACGCAACCAGGGACTGGGCCTCGATCTGTTCACGACCGTTAACATCCCAGACATAAAATTCCAACCGATACATATCATCAGGTTCCGCCATCAAGCGCGCCTGGACCAGGACCTGGGCGCGAATGGCGGCCCAACTTTTAAAATTCGGCATCTGCCCCATTTCAACATATTCCGGCAACGCCATATGATCAACAATCCGAAACAACCCGGTTGATTTCAAATCCGCTTCGACCACAGACCGAATTTGCGCCGCGTCCCGTGTCCGGACACGTCCAACAGTTTCAAACTTTTGCACCGCAATCGAAATCGGTTCCACCGCGCCGGCGATAATATCCACCTTTAACTCGGCCCGGGCGGGCATGACCACCGCCATAATCGCCCAGAAACCAATGAATGAAATTATTTTCTTTAGCATGTTTTTCTTTTCCCCCGATGCGGCGGCGCCGCATAACCTGCAATCACTTATGCCCGTATCTTATAAATAATCCCAGATAAATGCAAGCGGGCATCTGTCCCTAAAATTATCCACCACCCACCCCCGGCGCATAGGCACCCAACCATACAAATGCCCGCACAGCCGTGCTGACAGCCGTATTCACAAATGTATTGACAAATGCCAATACAATGATATAGTCACCTGTAGATACGGACGTATAGGAGATTGTGTATGCCCAATGTCATGCAACAACTTTTTATAATGAACATTGAATCCCTGTTACGGGAATATGCCGCGTACAAGACTTTTAACAAGTCGGACTGTGTCATTAACATGCGCATCCCCCGCCCCATTCTGGACAAGATTAAGGAACTGGCCGAACAACAACATGTGCCGTACCAGTCCCTGATTTCATCTGTGTTATTTTCCCTGGCGAATGTCGAAGAGGATAAAAAATAGGAGGGTTTTAATATGACTGTCCCATATACAGATATTTATAACAAGTTACAGGCCACCCAGCACCGGACCAACAACGGCGTGCGCTATTGGATGTTTTCTGATTTAAATGACCTGTATCAAATTTGCGACGGGACACCCAACGACAAACAATGGTGTGTCTATAACACCTTTAAGAATAATCCGACCGTCAAAAAATTAACCACCGGCCACAACGGCCACGCCCCCAAAATGGACGACCTGTACCATGAGCATATTGTCACAATAAAATCAGACGCCGGTGACGAACCCACCGATATGAAACTAAGCCGCTTTGCCGCATGGACCACCATCGCCAATCACGCCGCGTGGGGCGTTCTGTTTGGCCGGACGTATATGTTACACCCCGATGACAATTTTTATGAATTGTTAAAGCGAACCGACGAATATTCCCGCATTATTTTGCGCGAACGCCTGGGGCATACCCGTCGTATCGTCAATGGGATTTTGTATTCAGACGGCGGAAACTTTTCCGAATTTAATACCCTGATTCATTCGACATTTTATAATTATATGGACGCCGATACACTCAAACGTATCAATCATTTACCCATCAAACATGATGACCCGCTGTCCAATTATATGGGACCCAAATCATTGATGGCCCGTAACGCAGCGCTGCGCGACGCCATTGATGAATTTAACCGCATCCCACACAAGCCATCCATTCAAACATTCTTTAATATTGCCGGCAAAAAATTACACGATGCCCGCAAGATGTTAAAAAACAATTATAATGTTTTACCCGAAACCGACCTGTGCCATACCAGCATTCAACAGGTACAAACAAAATTAAACCAGGCCATCCGTGACTTTACCAAGTATTACGCGACCCGCACCCTGGGGAATACGAAATAATATCGCCAATCAAAGCACCAAAGAAAAACCCCGGCCCAGGCCGGGGATTTTTGCTAGCGCTGATTCTGGGGAGCCGCCATAAATTCAATACCATAATTGTATTTTCTTAATTTTTTGATGGGCGCGTCCAATGCCGGGTCATCCGTCACCCGTTCAAAGACCCCTTTGCCCCGCCCTTTGCCCCGGGCGGCGTCAAAGGCCGCATCAACATGTCTAATCGTGCCGTTCAGGTTAATCCCCTCCCACCCGTATTCATCACCGGATTGCACCTCGAAATAAATATGCCGAACCTCTATCGAATCTGCCGACCGACGGATTTGTTCCAAATCATCCAACTGTTCATACTGAAACGGCGCAAAAGTGTACGTCGTGTCATGCTGTTCGACGCCGGGACCATTATCCTTGGAACACGCCCCCAAAACGGACGCGGCCCCAATCGCCATAACGGCATATCTTTTCGACAGGCTGTTTAAAATCTTTTTATCAAAACGCATATGTTACTCCTTGGGTTATCGCTTGTTAGTTGACCTTGCCTTACTCTTTCTAATTTTCTTGATAATAGACCGTTCCATTTGAAATGGGAAGTGAAAAACATCCCACCTTGTCACAAAAACGGGTTTCTTGGTTGATAAAACATTGTGATTTTTTGGATGATTTGCTTTTGGACGTTGTCCCGGTGGGACAGTCATACTGAACATTTTCCGCACAGTAATGCCCGGGCGTACAATCATCAACTTTGGCATAACAGTTAACTGTTTGCCAGGCATCCCTTTTTCCATCTTGAACAATTTCGGTTGCATTTTGACCCGATTCAAATATTTTTTCGTTTATCCCATCACATTCCCATCCGCGAAATAATCTGCCATTCATATCATATTTGCAATATCTATCGGCTTGCAAAACGTCCATATATTTAACAACAGGCACACAGTTATCCAATCCACATTCTTTTGTTAAATTACAAAAATCAACATTTTTGAACGAATATTTAATCTTTGCCCGTGGATAAAAGCGCGGATAAACCAGGTTTTTATTTTGTTCAAAAAAATACTTACTGGCAGTTTGTTCACTCACAACAAAGTTACCTTGGCTGTCAAATATTCGCCCAATTTGCGGCTGGATGGCGTCCGCTTTATTAGTTTCATAAAAGCCCAAAAATTGACTACCTCTATCACCAAGTACATTTCTCCAAGGCATCTCGTTGTCGCTTATCGTACGAATCGTTTCTGGAATTTTATCTGTTTCGACGGCGCCTTCACTTGTTGTATCATCCTTGTACCTATAAAACCCGACCCCATATTTGACCACCAAATTAAATGCCCCAGAATGATGCAATGGATCACAGTCACCATCTCTCTGAGTACTACAAAAAAACAGATTCATCACTTTTGGGGTACACTTACCCTCTTTTTCTTGATAATATTCGACACATTGACATTGTCCGTCGACAACCGTGGCATTTTCCACACACTTGTATTCAACCGCACCATCTGCATAAGTTCTTTTTTCGCCCAGGCTAGTCTTATCAAGCGAATAACATGAATTTGGACCGGTTTTACCGTCCGTCGGATCTGAATTGTCATACTCCCCACGGCAAGCACTGCAAGTCCAGTCCTTATAATAACATCCGGAGGTAGCATTACATGTTTTCTCACTCAGATTAAAACAACTGGCCCCCAGCCCGGGCATCACCCACAACGCCATCAGCGCCACAACAAACCACCGTTTGGAATCAACATCAAAGAGAAATAAAAAATGGCGGAAATCCGGGATTTCAAAATTGGGAAAATTATGCCAGGAAAACGGTCCTTTGGATTAGGCATAGTAAAATACGCCCCAACGCCACGAATACTGGCATACACCGCCCCATTTTGCAAGGATAAAATTATGGATAAAAAAATACATTTCATGACAAATTTATGATATTATTCCTGAATCAATCTTTAAAAAAATACATGGTATCATTATGTCTTTCTGGAAATATGTTTGGGGGCTTTATCTGCGCTTTTGGCCAACGACGTTAAGAACAGGAATCGGCTATGGCTGCGTCATGGTCTTTGATGCCATGATGCCCGCCTTTGTGGCAAAAAATCTGGCCGATGTTGTTATGGGCGGCCCAGAATCTGCATATGTCTGGCTGGGGGCAATTGCGCTGGCTTATATCCTGGTGGCGGCTTTTCACTGTTACGAATGGGGAACATGGGAACTTAACGCCTCTTGGATTCGAAAATGGATTCATATGGATTTGTACAAACAGGTTCAACAGAATAAAAATTTTACCGAATTCAAGAAAAATCCCCCAGAATATTATACCGATGCCATTTATAACATCCAAGATAATTGGTTTGATATGGCCCTGGGGACACCGCGCCAGGTATTAGCCCTGGTTATGGTATTTATCATAAATGCGGTCATGTTTATGAAACAAAGCGCCCTGGTCACCGTGTGTATTTTAATTCCTGCACTGATTGTCATTGGGTATACCATATATATTGCCTTGCGTGTTCGCGCCCTGCAAAATACCCGTGACATGATGCGGGTCGCCCTGCGCAAAAATGTCGCAGAATCCTTGTCAAATATCCACAGCATTCGTGCGAATGCATGCGTACAGGATGAATACGATATCATCGAAAAAATAAATTGCACATATGCCACCCATTCAACCAAGACATATTTCATACAATGCACAGCGGGAATGGTTCATCGTATAACAACTTCGTTGGGGGTGTTATGCGCGATATGGATTGGAATGAAATCATATTATGCCGGGAAACTGGAATTGGATATGTTGGTTTTTCTGGTGGTGTCGATGACATCAATAATGAAAATGGTACAAAGTCTGCACAGTCCCATTGTAAATTTTATGAATAAAATTGCATCTGTGATGCGCAGTTTTGATATCATTTATGGCAACCCTGAAACGCCATACACCGGCATGCATCGCATCAATAAAATCAAGACGATTGATGTGAAAAATCTGTCGTTTTCCTATGATTGCACCCAAATTTTATCCGATATTTCATTTCATATTTCCCGGGGCGAACATATTGGCATCAACGGGCGCAGCGGGACCGGGAAAACAACGCTGTTTAATTTAATATTGGGATTATACAAATCGAATTCCGAATCCGTGTTTATCAATCAAATCCCATTATCAGAACTAAGCATTCTGAACCTTCGCAAACGTATATTTATGTCGGTGCAAAATGCACCCCTGATTAATCGAACACTGCGCGAAAACATAAAATTTACCAATCCAAAAATATCAGATGCCCATATGATTCGGGCGGCAAAACAAGCCGAGATTCATGAATTTATCATTTCTTTACCAAATGGTTACGACACTGTGGCGGGGAATATCGGATCATGTCTATCAGGTGGCCAGATAAATCGCATTATGCTGGCCCGTGCCTTTGCCAGTGGTGCCGATGTATTGTTGCTGGACGAACCGACTGCGGCCCTGGATGCCAAAACAGAAGAAAAAATCATCAAAACAATCCAGCATGATTTTCGTGACAAAACAGTCGTTATCATTTCGCATAATAAAAAAGTTCTGAATGCGATGGACAAGGTTGTAAATTTCAAGAACAGCGGCACGCTTTGCTGAGCGCCCCCTATGCTGGGGGCCTTTGAATTTATGATTTCTGAATTCTGATTGGTGTTCGCATCCGCCCATACATTCATAAACCGCCGTTCCACGGTCAGCCCTCCCTCCCCCTGAAAACTTTAGTTTTCGCGGGTGATGCTGACCGCGGAATCCAGGTCATGAAAATCGTGAGCGCAGCGAATTCATATTTATTTGAACTCTGAACACTGCACTCTGAACCCTTATAAAAAAATCCCCGGCGATGCCGGGGGATTTTTTATTTTGCTTCGTCTTCCGGAATGACGGAAACAGTTTTTCTGTCGTTCAAGCCTTTCTTGAACTTCACAATGCCGGCGATTTTCGCAAAAATCGTATGGTCTTTGCCCATACCGACATTCTGGCCCGGATGCACGGACGTGCCGCGCTGACGAATAATGATGTTACCCGGGATAACACGGCTGCCGCCGCCCTTTTTAACACCCAGTCTGCGTCCCGCTGAATCGCGGCCGTTCATTGATGCGGAACCCGCTTTTTTATGTGCCATAATATTGCTCCTTTAAGTTCTGACGGTCATAATCCGCAGAAATTAACCTTTGATTTCCGTGATTTTCAAAACGGTGACATGCTGGCGATGGCCGCGCGTCCGACGATAATTCTGACGGCGTTTTTTCTTGAACACCAAGATTTTGTCATTACGTTTCTGTTCCAAGATATCGGCGACAACGCGCGCGCCATCAACAAACGGCGCCCCCACTTTGTCCCCAACCATCAATACCTGATCAAATTCAACCCGATCCGCGGCGTTGATTTTTTCAACCTTGACCACGTCGCCAACTGTGACGCGATACTGTTTTCCGCCGGTTTGAAAGATTGCAAAATCGCTCATCTTTATACTCTTTGTTATAAATGTTTGTGTCCCATCAACATCGGAGATTTGTCCCTTTGTCGAAAAGTTTATGCAAATATACGTCTTTTCACCCAAAAAGTCAAGCATTTTGCATAAGATTTATTACATTAGCCTCACTTAATAATATATTGACAAAAATTATCATTAGTATACAATCTAAAAAAATAAAGCAAAGGATTTACCCATGCCACAAAAGAAAAACGATTCGAATATCATCTGGCTGACCAGAACCGAATCCAACACAATTCCAGAAAACCTGGGGACGGCCTATATTAATCAAAAATTGACGTTCACCCCGATGTCTTTTGGAGAGAAAAACGGCCATTATGTTAAAATTGTCGCGTCGGATGTATACATGAAAACCGCGGCTTTTATGAACGCCAAAATGGATGCCATGAACATCATTTCTGAAAATAATATCCAATTGAACGGCGGCGCCCTGATGAATGCCCAGATGAAAAGTTTGGTGCTGTTGGGCAAAAATATCATATTGGATGGGGCGGCCTTGATGAATTGCCACGTCGGTGATATTTACATCAAGTCCGACAAATTAGTCATTGAAAATACAACATTCTATAACTTGCCGAATTTGAACACTCTGAATGTGCATGCCAAAAAATTCCAATGCAAGACAGACGATTTGGATAAATTCCCGACGCCGAAACTGAAATCCATTTGGGTCAATAATATTGACTATCCGACATTGGCGGCGGCGCTGGCGGCCCAGCACGAACACTAAAGAAATGAATATCATCACAAACGACAAATCTTTAATTCGTTTTGGCGCCCACCAAAAATCACGCGCGGCATTGCTGCGGTCAATGATGGCATCATCGCATCCGAACCTGTTGCATATCGATGCGCCCAATGCCCCGATTGTGTTTGACGGCAATTCGTTCGACCTGTGCCGGACAAGGCAACTGCATATTAATGCCGACCGGGTGGTGTTAAACGATTTCGCGTTTGACATGGGCGATTTGGAAACGGTGGATATATGGGCGCATTATGTGGTCTTTATGGGAAATTGGGCGCTGAATTGCCCTGAATTGCGTCACCTGCGCATCCGGGCGCCGCATGTGATTATGCGACCCTTTGCCCTGTACGGGGCGCGGCCGAAAATCACCGTCAATGGCAAAAATATTGCCACCGCCCCCTATGGGCCGGCCACAATAATTGCCGATGTAAATCCGGCCATGACATTTGACGCCATGGATAAAAATTTGGCATCGATTGGGGAAATCCCAGTGCAACAGGCCCTGTATGCCCACGGCAACGGAACATCACGATACACCCAAAACATTCCCATGGCCCGACGTGCCTTGGATGAATTGTTGAAATACATAACCCGTTAAATTTTTGTCCCCATAAAACGGGTCCCGGGCATACATTATCCCATTGAATAAAAAACGCCCCCGGCGGGGGGCGTTTATCTTGGACCAACCTAAAAATATTATTATTCGCCGTCCAACCCAGAGTCACCCCCCTGGTCCGGGGTTTCCGGCTGAGGTTCGGGTTCTTCGGTGCCATCCAAACACAGACCACCCGATGCCTTGGTTGCATTAATACATTTGCATCCCAATTTGGCACATCCGCCAACCGTACCGTCAACCGCCGCGGCCAGGCATTTGGTGCTGTATTCTGCGCTGGTGGGACACTGGGCTGATACACAGTTACCGTTTGATGCAACGTATCCGTTTTTACACTGGGCGCCAACCATCGGGACAAACGGCCCAACCGTCGTTGCATCAGCACTGTATTCCGCGTTGGCCGGCAATTGGCAAACCTTGTTATTGCCAACCGCGGTGACGCGATATCCGGTGTTACATGCCGTTGCCTGGCATTCACCCCAGCGTTGGTTGGTGGCATCCCAATCCTTGTACCCGTCGGTTCCATTCTGCGGGATACAGCGGTCACGCGTTTCGGATTCCGAACCAAAGTTACGGATTTCGCCAACATTCATATCATTGCCCAAACACACCCCGCGCGGCGTATCAGTCCCCAAAGATAAGATATCGGTCAACGTCACGACATTTTGGACCAAGTTGGTGTCATTTTTCACATCATCTGCGGTGATGACGCGTGTCGCATTTTGATCGCAAACCATGACTTCATAGCACGACGGCACCTGGGTCTTGGTATTACAGTAACTGCGGATACGATTTGTGGTCCATCCCTGGTTTGCATACTGACGCTGGACGTCATAGCGGCACTGTTGGATATCATCCAAACAACTCAGATAATTTTGCTTGGCGGATGAAATATCGGCCAGGATGGCTGCCTCTTCTTCCTGGGCGAATTCCAGACGCTTTTGCTGCAAAGCCTGTTGTGCGGCAACCTTTTGATAACCGATATTCTGGGCGGTTGTCCGCAATTGTTCACCATACGCGTCACAGTCCGCATTTGCATCCAACGCATATTTTTGCAGGATGCTGCGGCGGGCATCCGCCACCGGCCCACGCAGGTTTGAATACGGGTCACCCGATGTCGACGTGTACCCAAAGCATGTCGCACTGGTGGTCGAACTGGTATTACTGCCGGTGACAAAGTTCAATTCATACGAACCGGTATTGTTAACCGTAATTTTACTGTTGTAATTATACGGGCATGACGCGGCGCCATTGCTGCACTTGTTACCGTTGTTGGGGGTGCCGCATGCCTCGTAAATACCGTTAAAGCACGAATCCAAAACGCGGTTACACACATTATTATGCGCGTATTCAAATAATTCATATCCCCATGTTTCGGCCAACGAATCTTTTAGGTCTTCGGAATTAGACAGCGCATTGTTCAATCCGCTTAGGTTGCTGACCACCCCCGCCAGGTTTTCAAACGCGGCCGTCAACCCACTATCGTTCGACGCGGTAATGGTCAATGTTTTATCCTTGGCATCGGCCCATGATTGCAACTGGGCCAAGATATCACTGCCCGAGCCGGCCAAGTTATTAACATCGAATCCAAAACTATTGCCTGTGGACGAGCAATAGTCCGGCGCTACTTTATTATTGCACTGTGTGTTGTCATAAATACCGTGATCGGCACACCAGTCACCAAATGTTTTTTCATCGACAGTGCCGTTTTTACTGGTTTCGCGCCAGGAAACACAGTTCATAACCTTTTCCGCGTCGGTCAATTGGAACGCACTGCTGACGTCTTTACCCTTGGTCGCAATCAACAGGGCCAATTCACCCGACACCTTGATTAATTCTTCGTTCGCAGATTCCAGTTGCAGTTCCGCGTCGGCAAAGGCCTTGACACGACCCGCACAGGCACAGCGCCGCTGGGCCGTATTACGCGCAGTACAAATTTCATCCATACACGCATAATATGATTCCATACAATTGTTATACGCATCGGCCGAAATCAACCCGGTCGTGGGGTCGATAATATTGGAATAATTACCCGTATATAATTTGTTCGACAAATATGTATATGTGCTGCCGGATGTAGCCTTGGTGCCGCGAATGGCACTGCCCTGTAATGAAACGCGGGCGGTGTTGGCCGATGTGGCGGTCCGTGCCGCAACGCCGCGCGATGCAGATGCCGTCGCGGTTGTGCCACGTGACGTTGTTGTGCGTGATGCCACATTCCGAGGCGACGCGGATACACCGCGCGATGTGGCGGTGTTGGCACGGGATGCCGTTGTACTGGCCATGCCACGTGATGTGGCGGTGGCGCGTGACGGCGCGACGGTCGTCCCGCGGGACGCGGACATCCCCGACACAGCGGCCCGTGATGTCGTTGCACGCGACGCCACAGAACGCGATGCGGCGGTCGTTGTACGGGCGGTTGATGCGGCGGTGGTACGCGGACTGGTCCGGCCGGACGCGCGTGACGTCCCGGCACGGGCGGACTGTGGCGCCGCAGCGGTTATATTCATCGGCGCAATGGGGTCGGCCAGTACGGCCCGCATTGACACCAATGTTGAACAAACAAAAAACGCCGCCGCCAGTAAAAATACTGTCCCCACGGCATTCTTGCAAAAATCCCCGAATGTACGATTTTTCATCCAGACTCCTTTACGGGCATAAAACCGGCAGAAACCCGCCACTTTCTATGACTAATGCCCCCAATGATATTGCATCATTTTGGGTTTATTATATCATTTTGCGCCAATGCTGTAAAGCACGAAAACCATCACCCCCCGAACCGATGCCGGGTGATTTCGTTTTATGTGCATAGATTTTTAATGGGCGTTATGGGAATTCTTTCAAATCTTTATCCGCGAAATATTAATGAATCCCGATTGAAATCCGCCCCCCAATCCGATATAATATCCGCATGAGAAAATTGTGCATACCCCTTGTTGCGATGATGACGGCCATGCCGGCAATCGCCAATCCCATGTTCGGCCCAGACCACAGAAACGCGGTCACCGTCTATGCCGGGCAATCCACCGGCCCGGGCAGTCTGTTTAAACTGGTCGATCCGATTTTATGGGACATCACGCCCATGACAATGGCAATGATACAATACAGCCAACCGATAACAATCTTTCGTCTGCCGGCGCGACAAAATCTGGCCATGGTTCAGAACACAGCCTATCATTCGTCCAAGGGCCTGTCGTTTTTTGGTGTCGGGATATCGTGGGATGTGGCCCTGATTGACTGGCGCGGTTTTTATGCCGGCATTGGCCTGGGGCCGTATATGCGCGATTCCCATGACCGTTATGTGGAAAGCCGCCTGGTGTTCGGGGAAAAGGTGTTTTTCGGTTATCAGATGTGTGATGGCCTGCGGGCTGAATTTTTCACCCTGCACTTTTCCAACGGCGATTTTACCGAGGTCAACCGTGGTTTTAATTTCACAGGCCTGGGGATAAGCGTCAGTTTTTAAAACGCCCGGCTAAGATACGGTGACGCGGCAATTCCAAACCGCCACGGCAACGCGGCATCGGCACCTGCATAGTCAATCCCAATGCGCGGCCCGGCGATAATTTGTTCGGTGGGGATTGGGTCCCCAATCTCTAGCCATAAGTCACGGCCAGCGGTCAAATCCCATTTGTTCATCGCGCGCGTAATCCCCATCACGCGCGTCAGTTTCCCCGGACCATTGCCATCGGTCAATTCCACCGCCCGCACCAATACGGCCGCCCCGCGCCCGCGCGGTCCCAAAACAATATTTAACATATTGTGTAACCCGTAACACAGATAAACATACGCAAATCCCCCATCTAAAAACATGGCATCATTGCGTGGCGTGCATTTTCCCCCAAACGCGTGACAGCCCCGTTCGGTGTCCAGGTATAATTCCACTTCGGCAATGCGGGCGCGCAGGATGGTGCCGTCATCGGTTTGGCGGCATAAATAACACCCCAGCAACCGCTGCGTTACATCCATGGGATTGCCATCAAAAAAATCACGCGATAAAATCATCCCCCAATGATGGGATGCGTCCCGAAAAATTGCAAGCGGCAAAATAGTGCCGCTGATATCCATGGGGGTTAATTGTAATAACACTTGTCACTGGTGTAGACGTACGTCCCGGTGGTATCGCGCCCATCATCGGGCGACGGAATATAACAACGGTCAATCCCCAAATGACCGTCACCGGCGGTTTTCCCTGATTCCGGACAGGCGACGCACCCATCGCCACTTTTGTAATAATTCGACATGCAATAATTACAGGTCGAAATTGTATGCGCTATATCGGACACCGATGTTAATGTGTCTGGATTATATTGAATTGCCGACGTATGTGATGGACACGAAGCACATCCATTATTGATATAATGCGTATTGGAAATGCACTTGAATGATGTCAACTTGCAATTAATCAACTCTTTGTTTGATGAAATACTATCAAATGTGACACAGGCCCAAAAGCCCCCTACTTTCATATTCGGCAACACAGCGGTCCAATTAATCCCTATGTTACACACATAGCGATTTTTTATCGTTGTCCCATCAAGTTCCATAATGATGTTGGGCATTTGGGCCGGTCCACAAGCCGTTCGGGCGACCGCATCCCCATAAAACCCGAGGTTTAGATTAGGCATAAAATCAGAGGGAAAAAGATGCGGATTTCTGGGATTTTTGTTTTGGGAATATTGTCGTATATAATCGTCCCTTTGGATTAGGCATAGGTTCATATGTCCCAACCTCAGGAATTATACCGCATAGCGGCGTTTTGCGCAAGGAGGATTTTTTTGATTTATGACTTCTGATTTGATTTGGGTATGGTGCTTAAATGCTCTAGAAACTAAAGCACCGTCACCCCGGCGGCGACCGGGGTCCATTGTGTTCGAC
>CAXHMP010000003.1:22654-42827 GCA_964017835.1 uncultured Alphaproteobacteria bacterium | reverse complement strand
TTTGGGTATGGTGCTTAAATGCTCTAGAAACTAAAGCACCGTCACCCCGGCGGCGACCGGGGTCCATTGTGTTCGACATATGACAAATTTTTGGGAATACTTAAATAGCCAGAATTCGGATTCTCAGGAACACAGTGGATCCCGCCCTGCGGCGGGATGACGGGGGAACGCTTAAGAGCCTAGCCCCCAAAGCACCACACCAAATCCAATCAGCACTCAGAAATCAGAAATAAAGAAAATCCCCCGTTCGGGGGATTTATTATTCAACCCAAATAGATGCATAACCTGTGGGGGCGGTGGCACTGCCCACCGGGATTTGAATGGCCTTGGTCGCCGTATTCACTTCGTTAATCGCGTTAACCAGGTTATTCTTGGCAGTAGTGGTCAAATTTCGTATATCCCCCAACTCACTACTGACGCCTTTGAAACCCTGCTCCATCGCATTCGAATATTCTGTTAATGCGTCACCCGCCTGCTGTACAACTTCATTCAGGGCCGCAACAACATTTTCTTTTGCTTCGGTGTTCAGCGTGCTTAGGTCACCCACTTTGTCCGTTGTGGCAATGGTCTTAACTGCAGCGTTGACCTCGTTAATCGCGCCAACCAGGTTAGCCTGCTCCTCAGTTTGCAACTGAGTCGTATCCCCCACTGCTGTTTCAACAGTTGTAACACGCCCCGTCAGGGTGTTCACAATGGTTTGTGTATCCTGAACACGGGCATCGACGTATGACTTACTGGCGATACCGGCATCAGCCGCCATTGCATTGGCCCCGAACACCATGGTTAAAAACGAAACTGCTAAAAACTTTATCTTCATCATTTTTTTCTATCTATACTGCTGCGTACCGAATTTGAAGTGGACGGATGTGACCCGCGGTACCCCGGGCCGCATCCGCAATTGATTCTTTTAGCGAGCCACAACTTCCCATGCATATGTCGTACCATCAAATGTCAGAACGCACTTGTTGGTCGCATCGCTGCATGCACCCGGTGCCGCCTTGGCCAAAGCGCCCAAACTTGCTTCGGTCGCATAGGTCGCCGCAGCATTCGCTTTGGTTTCATACAAATTCAAATCTTGTTGATTCACTTTATTTGACAAAGCCGTGGCATTTGAATCCGCCAGATTCTTGGCGGCGTCGGCGGCCGTCTTGGCCTCGGCGGCGGCGGTGGCCGCAGCCCCCGCAGCACTGTTGGCGCCGGTGGCCAATGTCTTGACCGCAGCCAAACCGTTTTCTTCGTCATTTAATGTCGCGGTGATGGTGGTAACGCTGCTTTCGACCCCGTTAATACGGTCGCTTAAGCCACTGGTGCTGGTTCCCCATGCCTGGCGGTCGGCCACGGCATCGGCATGCAATTCATTCACCGCATTGACCAAATTGTCTTTCTTTTCCGTCACCAGTGTCCCCACAGTACCAATATCAGTCAACGCCTTGGACGCATTGCTGGCTGCGGTATCAACAGTTGTTTCGATTGCAATGTCGGCATACTTGCCGGCCGCCCCCGTCACGGTTTCAAATGTTGCCTTGTCAGCGTTATAGACGGTCGTATCAACCTTGGTTCCCAACTTCTGGTCGACTTCCGCTGTTTTGGCGTAATCTTTCAAGACTTCACTCATGCCTTCGCCGCCAACAACTTCGGCAACCTTGCCATCAACTTCGTCTTTGTTATAAACCTCTTCTTTGGTATAGGCGTCGGTAATGCCATAGCCCGACAGAGTTGTTGCCTTGGGCGCATATGTCGCCGCAGCATTGGTTCTGGTTTCCATGTCGGCAATCGCGTCTGCACCGATTTTGGTATTCAAACCACGGTCAACGTAATCCTTGCTGGCAATTCCGGTGGTGGCGGCCTGGGCCCCGGTGGCCAGTATCATCGCCATAACGCCCGAGAAGATAATTTTTGAATTTTTCATTTTCTTTCCTTTAACCCGACTTTACGCCTGGTATTTTGGTTCAGCGCGAACTGTCCCGATGTTAATCTATGACCTCGACCCATGTCTGGACACCACCATTGCTGACCAAAACATATTCCTTGCCATCATTAGGGGCGTTATTTTCCAACGCATCACCCGGTTGCAATGCCGTTTCAGCCAATGTACCTTGTTCGGCCGTTGCATATTTGCCATCAAAATCCGCCAAGGCTTCGGCGATTTTTGTTGCAATCGTTGTCTGCAGTTCAGACTGAACCTGGGTCAGCGCGGCTGCAAGTTTTGTTTCAATTTCTTCTTTGGTGAAATAGTTTTCTAAATCGACACTGGCACTGCCGGGTTCACCCTTTTCCCCTTTTTCCCCTTGGGGTCCCTGGGGTCCCATTTCACCGGGCAGCCCCTGTTCCCCCTGGGGACCACGCAGGGCATCCAATGCAATCAAATTATTCCATGTTGTATCGTCGGTATATTTCCAACGAATATAGGCATCGGTTGCATCCAATTCCACCTGGCGACCCGCCACCAGCGACAGACCTTTTTGCAATTCCTCTAAATCAATGCCAATTTCATCATTGGCCGCATCGACATAGATATAATCACCCGGCACCAGGACGTTCTGTTTCGCATCCAACATGTTGTTGATTTCATCATTTCCATAGCGGTCTGCGCCCGAATCCACCAAATCGCCGACACGTGTTTCCAAATCAGACACGCGGCTGTCCAGCGCGGATAAATCCCCCTGGAAATCGTCGCCACTGGGGCCGGGCTTGGTCGTAATAGTCCCACCCGAACCAGGGTTCTGGTTTTTAATGCCGCCACCACTAACCGATGTTGCCCCCCCCAGATATTTACCAATCGACAAACGCGCCGTATTCGCACTGCGTGCCGGGTTTGATGCCGAGCCAACCGACACACCACCCTTGGACGGGCTGGACGGGGAAACACGCATGGACCCCGCACGTGCGGCTGTGATTGCTGCACCCGACGACTTGGCCGATGATGCCGACGAAGACCCGTTGTATGTTCCGGCCCCGCCCAGCGAACGAACCGACGACGCGCCATACGCAGTTGTTCCGGCACACACCGCGCAAATCATTGATAACACAGATAACTTAAAAACACGTTTCATAATTTCTCTCTACCCTATGCCCTGAATTTTATCATTTTTTGTAAATCGGGTCAACGCCTTTGCACATTAAAATTCATACCGCAGCCCAATGGACACAGAATTATCCATCACAAAGCCCGTCTTATTTTCAAAAGTGTAAATTTGTGTATCGCCACTTTCCGACACATGTTCAAAACTGCGTTCATGTTTGCCGCCGTTAAATCCCGCAAAGCGATAGCGGAAATCAATGACAAAATTGTCATCCATCTTGTGGCTCCACCCCAGCATGATGGCACCCATAGGCGACACGGTTGTTTTGCTGCGGTCACCGGCGATGAAAATATCCCCATCTAATTTTGTCGTGACAACTGCGGCACCCGCGCCCGCCCCCAGATACAAACCGTTGGTGAAATCGTAATAAACGTTACCGGTCAAATACGGCACACTCATCTTGAATTCAAAGCCTTCGTCCTTGTCTGAAAAGGCGCCAACAAATCCGGCTTCGCCATCGAAACGCCAGAAATGCTTAATTTTTTTACCAAAGGACACACTGCCGCCGAACAGGGCCTCCATCGAAAATTTATCAGAACTGCCTTCGATATCTTGGCCTTGGGCCAATGCGGTGTGATATTTGTTTTCAAAATTCAAGAAACTCAGTTCCCCGCGTCCTGCCACGTACCAACCGGTTTTCGCCTTGTCCGTGTAATTGTACGTCACGTTATATCCCCAACGACCATCGCGCTGGATATAACTGGGGGCGGCCATCGCCCCGGATGCAATTGTCATACCGGCCAAAACAAATACGCTTGCAATTTTTTTCATGATATTTTTCCTCTCGCACATTTATTATTGTCGGCACAAGTATATCACAAAATCGTCAGAATAAAAATCATAATTCTAAAAATATTGACATATGGCTAAAAAATGATACTTTTTATAACGCAGGGGTTGGCCCCGCATAGGAAAGGAAAAACACAATGAAAAAAACACTATTGATAATGGGACTGCTGGCCATGACAGCATGCCGCGGCACAACAGACCCGTCGGAAATCAACGGTCAGATGGTATTTTTTGCCTTTGATTCGGCCGAAATTTCCCAGGCGGCGTCCGATCACTTGTTGGAACAATCGATGTTCCTGAAAAAGAATCCGGATGTCAATGTCGTTGTCGAAGGTCACTGTGACGAACGTGGCTCCAGCGAATATAACCTGGCGCTGGGCGCGGTGCGCGCGGGCAATGCGGCACACGTTTTGATTCGCGACGGCATCGAACCCACCAGAATCAAGACCGTATCGTACGGCAAGGAAAAACCCCAGTTCCTGGGGACCGGCGAACAGGTCTGGTCGTTGAACAGAAACGCGACCACGGTCGTCGAATAAAAATCCCCGCCCAATGGGCGGGATTTTTTTATTTATGATTTCTGATTGCTGATTTCTAAATTATAAAAATATTGGGCGCCCTGGCCTCTTGACCGGGCGGCTTTTTTTTTCTACTATTTTGATTATGGAAGATAATACAGCCATTTCATTTGCAAATGTTGCCGCCGCCTATGACGGCGGGCGCGACGTTTTATCGGACGTATCGTTTAATATCGGTCGCGGGGCGTTTTATTTCTTGTCCGGCGCATCCGGCGCGGGCAAGACGACATTGTTGCGCCTGATATATCAACTGCATCCGCAATCGCGCGGGCAAATCAAATTGTTCGGCAAATCGACCGACGGATTAAATCGTGATGAAATTACCGACCTGCGTCAAAAGATGGCCATTGTATTCCAGGAATATTCCCTGTTGTCGCATTTGACGGTGTTTGACAATGTGGCGCTGCCGCTGCGGGTGCGCGGGGTTGCCGAATCAAAAATTAAAAAGTTGGTATCCAAAACACTGGACTGGGTGGGCCTGGGGCGGTTTGCCGACGCGGCGCCAAAATCCCTGTCGGGGGGCCAGCAACAGCGCGTATCCGTCGCCCGCGCCATTATTGTCCAGCCGGCAATCTTGTTGGCGGACGAACCGACAGGAAATCTGGATGACGAAAATGCGTCACGATTGATGGAGCTGTTTATCCAGATGAACAAAATTTTTGGCACGACAATTATTTTGGCAACCCACAGCCAGAAATTAATGGACACATACAAATTCCCGGTCATCCGCGTGGCGAACCACCGCGTGACCTTTACCGGCGGGGACAAGTCCCCGGCGCCCGAGGCCAAGAAAATCTGGAAAGGTCCCAAGCCTCAGAATTATTTCGCCGAATTGTCCAAGCAATTTGACGACATTGAAAACGGATAATGTTATGAAGAAACCGGTTGTTTTTTCCCTGGTCCGCGACCAATCGATGTTTATGACGACGGTCATGGCATTATTGACGTTCTTGTCGGTGCTGGCGCTGGGGCTGGTGCTGGCGGTGGGAACGGGGGTCGCGCGTTGGCGCGCCCAGTGGGATTTGTTCGCCACGGTCCAGATTATGTCCGACGACAACGCGGCCGCGGCGATGCGCACCATTGACGCCAACCGGGATAAATTTGAAACCGTCACCGAAATAACCGCGTCCCAGATGCAGGACATGCTGCGTCCATGGGTGTCGGGCGGCAATGATTTAAAAAAATACCTGCCGAAAATGTATGAAATAAAATTCAAGAACAAATCGGACATGGCAACCGTTGGCCCCGAAATTTCCAAAAACGCGCGTTTCCTGACGCATGCCGCGGCGCTGAAAACATCGATGTCGGCGGCGACACGCCTGGCGTGGGTGTCGGGATTTGTGTTGGCGCTGATACTGGGGACAATCGGGTTGTGCATTACGCATATTGCGCGCAACACCGCGCAGCTGCACCGGCGGGAATTGGAAATATTAAATCAAATCGGCGCCCGTGACGCCTTTGTCGCACGCCAGATGCAGATAATCGTTGCGAAAATTAGCCTGACAGCCGCCCTGATTGGATGCGCGGCGGCGGTGCCGGTCTTGATGCTGGTGCTGCGGGCGGCGGCCGCATCACGGGTGGGATTGATGGCAATGCTGGGGCTGGGCGGCGGCGCGTGGACAACGCTGATGCTGATGCCGGTTATGATTGTGCTGTTCGCCATATGGGTCACACGGAAAACCACACTTGCGATTTTAAAAGACAACCGATGAAATTATTAAACCCGTCTTTGTTGGTGCTGTCGTGTTTTGTGATGGGCGGTATGATTTTTAAATCAACCGCACCGACACGGTGCGCGACACTGTTCCCGAACGACAGCATTTTCGTCCTGACGGGCGACGCGCGGCGGATTCCGTTCGCGCTGCGGCAACTGCGCCGATATCCGCGGGCGCAATTGTATATCATCGGTGCGGGCGCGGTGGGCCAGTACAACACGCGCCAAAACGTGATTGTCGAATCCGATTCGAAATCGACATATCAAAACGCTGTGGCGATTAAGCGTATTGCCGACGCCCAGGGTCTGGAACGAATCGTTTTGGTCACAACCGTCGACCATTTCAACCGCGCCAAATATCTGATACGCCAAGAAATGCCCGGCATTGAAATCACGGCCTGCCCGGTGCCGTTGAACGGCATGCCGGTGGCGAAACGGATTGAACGATGGACCACCGAATACATCAAATACATCGGTACAATTTTTGGAATCAAGGAAAGTTTTTAATCAACAAACAAAAAACAAACCCAAGGAAAGGAAATAATGTTACGCACTTTGTTTTTTAAATTAATGCTGGCACTGTGGTTTATCGCCTGGGCGCCGATTTTGCTGGTGGGATTGGTGTCCAAGAAATTAAACCGCTTTTTGGTGACGTCGTGCGCGGCGGGGGTCTTGATGCTGGCGCGGGTGTTTGCGGGCATCCGTTATACCATCCATTGGCCGGCAACAGACGTCGACGGCATCCCGGCCCAGCCGAACGAAAACGTGCGCCTGGACGGCAAAAGCATTATTGCCGCCAAACACATGTCAATATTAGAGGTCGCGATTTTAGAAACCAACATCCCCAATTCGTTTTTCATTGTTAAACGTGAATTACTGTGGATACCGATTTACGGGTGGGCATTTTGGCGCATGGGGCTGCAGCCTGTCAACCGCACGCGCGGCGCAACCAACATGAATAAATTGACGGACGCCGTCGCTAAAAAAATCATGAACGGCCAGGTATTGATTATCTTTCCCGAAGGCACCCGCACCCGCCCCGGCCACCCTATCCCGTTAAAGCGCGGATTGATGTTCCTGGCCCAGAAATTAAAATTACCGATTGTCCCGGTCGGCACGGATGCCGGCCTGTACTGGCCCAAGCGCGGCCGGATACATCCCGGCATGGCAAACGTTTATTTCGAACCGGAATTGCCGGCCACGGCTACCCTGGACGAAATTGGCGAGGCAATCAATCGCCACAGCGCCTAAAACAAAACCGCCTGTCGCATGGGTGATATCCGCGAGATGACACTGTGTTTAAGTTTCTAGAATATCAAGAACAGTTGTCATTCCGCGGCTGGACCGCGGAATCCAGGTCATAGAACTTTCACCCTTTATTCATATTACAATTTTCTTATATTTAATGTACATTATCCATATTGATTTCGTTCCTGTTACAAAGCGGGGCTTGATAACCCTAAAATACGAAGTCGCCCGCGCGGGTGTAAAAGTCCAACCCCTGATTGGTTGAAGGCCGGCATTATATATTGAAAGTGTCGGGGCAATTCCTTGTGTATTGTTTTCTTAACCTCCAACCACCTTTTTCTTTGGTGTTTTTTTGTTTTGTATAATACGGGGGCGATATGCGAAAAATCACCATTTTGATGATATTTTGCCTTGTTACAACATTAATCGACGCGCATCAGGCGAATAAAAATAATAATTCAATCGAATCGAACATGAAATCGGTCGTATCCCATTGGCACGGGGCGCGTCCGCGCAATCCATTAAAATGCGCATGTTCCGCGGATGGATAACTTAAAACTGTTTCCCATGTCATCATGCAGGATGTCCGCGGCAAATTCCCCACCCAAACCGTCCCAGTCCGAATAGATTTCCATCGCCGTACCGGCAACAATCATGTCGCGTGTGACGGTTGTGCGCAACCGATAATCATAACGCAATCCGTCATCGTCATGTCTGTATCCGACGGACGCCCCACCGCGGGGTGAATTTATACGGTCATGCATGCCGGCGATGGAATTATCCCGAACCCCAAATCCGACAAAGGGTGCAACGTAAAAATTCCCAGATTTCATGCGTATACCCGCGTCAATTATGCCATAGCGCGACCGGCCACGCGGGTCAAAATAAATATTGTCGGCGCCCAAAACCGGACCCACGTCAAATTGGGCGATGGACATTCCAAACACGCCACGCACCCAGACATATTTGAAATCCAACCCGGCGCGAACATCACCACCAAACACGGTTCCCGAAAATTCATTCAGGTCATCCGTATAATCGGCCAATGCCGCATATCCCGAAATTCCGATGGATACCGGTCCGAAATTTGCGCCCAGCCCGCCGTGCAATTTGGGGATGCGCATTTGACTGTCAAAAATCATGTCATAACGTATGTCAAATCCATTCGTCACATCCGGGGCCACCAAATCAAAGGCATTGATGATATTGACCGCCCGCATCAGGTTCATGGGATTAAACCGGAACGAACGCGTCATCAGGTATTCCAATTCCAGGCGGCTGGTGGCTGTGTCCATGGCGTGAACAAATTTATCGTCGGGCATCGCGTCCCGCAAAACATTCATAAACGTTCCACGCAACGGGTCCAGAATTTTGACATAATCTGTTTCACGAATGATGTTCAGATAAATATTGCTGTCTTGGCGACGGGTTGTGGCGATAAACAAATCGTTTAATCCCGGCATATTGACAAGCACGGCGCCGTTACCCGACACACCGGATAAAATCATATCGCCGTTCGACACCGCGTCGGGGTCGACGTTGACGGTGACTTCGCCCACCAACATTAATTCCGGCATGCGACGCCGCAACAAAGTAACACTGTTGGATGTGTCGTGAATGCTGATTGTCGCATTATCCAAAATAATTTCATCGGCAAAAATGGCTACCCGCCGGATGTCTGCCAAATCCAGTTCGGTATTGCCAGAAACCAAAACGTTATAATTTCCCCAGACATCCAAATTTGTCATGTCATCGGTGGATGTGATAATTTGCGTTACGGTCGCGTTGTTACCGCTATAAATGGCGCCCGTCATTGTACCCGAGTTCTGAATCCGAACATCGGTCCCGGGTTGAACGAATATGTCACCGGAAATCGTGCCATGATTGACGATTGTCGCCGAACCGTCGATAATAATTTTGTCTGCATTAACCACAGAATTATGGTCGATTGTGATATTGTCGGATATGTGCAGAACATTGCCGATTTGAATTTCGTTGGCCGGCGCAGATAAACTGTAAAAAACCAAACTGGTAACCAGAAACGGTTTTATCAATTTTCTCTCCCTTGTTTGATACAAGGCAATGTCCACAAACGGCAGATTAGCAAATAGGATTTATGTCCGAAATAACAAGTAACACGGCCACGAAAAATAATCGCGTTGACAATAAAAATGAATAACGATATGGGATAAAAATCACAGAATCGGCAGAAATCTAATGGTGTTAGATGTTTAAAAAATAACCTCGTTATTACATTGGGTTATAAAAAATGCAAATTGGCCTAAATTTTTTGGTTTTCGATTCGGTGGCGTACAGGTGTGATTGATATAAAAATTCGATGAAATTTTATTTACCCCAAATAACGAATCGGCACCGCTGTATTTATGCCCCCCGATTCGATTTGGGATGACAGCCGCGTGTGTAAAATATGGAATATGAAGATCAGTCCCACAGCAAACAAAAATAAAAAAAATCCCGCCGGGCGGGTCCCGCGAAAACTAAAAGTTTCCGCGGGTGGGCCTTTGGCGGGGATTTTTTAATTCAGGGGTGCGCCCCAATGCTGTTGAATACTGCGTTCAACATCCATCGGGCTGACCAATACCTGGGGCGTTAATATCACCACCAAGACGTCACGCTGGGCCGATGTCTCGCGCGAGCCAGAGAGCGCCATAAAGTCCGGGTCACCCAGGCCGTAACGCGTGTCGTTGTTTGTCTGCTTTTCAAAGCCAGATACCACCAACATTTGGCCCGATTCCATGATGACTTCCTGCATGAAACTGCGTTCTTCAACCTCGGGCAATTGCAGGGTGACCTCGCCAATGGTCTGGGTCGACATCTTTAACAGTTCACGCACCGACATTTTGAACAGCAACAAGATTTTGCCATTTTCCAAAACGTTGGGCAACAACTGCATCGAAAACCCGGTTTCCAAATCGTCCTGGTCAACGGTGCTGGATTCGACGGTGGTAAAGTTGCGCGATTCAAACCGCTTGATATATCCAGTCGTGCGGGTGTTGTTCACCGGCGCCACGCGGTTGTTGCGGGTCGTCACGCCAACGTTTGTAACCAGGGATACCTTGCCCTGCTTGGCCAATGCCTGAATCAAGGCGTTACTGCCCGCCGCACCCGACAGCGACCCGTTGTTAATCTTGTCCTGGGTGTAGGCGCCGGCCACTTCCTGGCCGTTTTCCATGTGCGTGGCCCCCGTCATCCCCGACACCGCGTTTGACAACACGGCGATGTTCATGGAACTGGCCTCGGTCGATGTCAGATTATTTTTCGGATTCGCGACCAAATTCAGGCCCGACGTTGAATTAATCGCCGCCGCCAAGTTCAAGCCAAACGCCGAATCGTTCGAAATTGATACCTGTAACACCTTGACATCAATCGTCACCAATTGCGACAGGCGACGGTTCTGGCGCGCGATATATTCGCCCACGCGCGCTTGAATCGACGGCGACGCCGTGACCGTTATAGTCCCGAGACTCCGCGATACGGTGAAACTGGCGCTGTCGGATTTTCCGATAATGGATGCGATGGTCTGTTCGACTTCGTCCCATTCCTTTAACGTCGATTCCAACGTCACCAGATTGCCGTCATCGGTCTGGACGGACGACTGGTACGACACATCGGTTCCCAGCGCGTACAACGTAAACGTCTTGGTTTCCGTTTCATAGAAAACAATCGCGTCCTTGTCATAATACCACAGCAAGTCCAAATCCGTTGCGACCTGGGATAACAGACCGGACAATTTCCCGGTATAGGCGACATTCATCGTCTTTCTTAATTTTTCGGCGTCAACCTGGCTGTCAATCTTGACGGGAATGCCGGTGATGGAATAAATATCATTGGCCAACACCTGAAGCGAAACGGGTTCGTTCAATAAAATCGTAACGCCAGTATCGGATTCAAAACGCGCCGGCAAATTGTTGCGGTGCGCCAAGACCGTGGATTTGTTCCCCAACCAGACCCCTTCGGACATGGAGACGGTGTCACCGGTCGCCACCTTGGCCCGGGGATTTTTCGCCATTTCAAAGGCATCGTACGCGTTGACGAAATCCTGGTCGACGGCGGCCGCGACACGGGCGGATTGTTTGGTCGTGCATCCGGTCACCACCGTGCATATTGCACCAAAGGCAATCCACAGACTTGATAATTTTTTCATCCAGATTTCTCCTCTTTATCCCTTGATGGCGGTGGCCGTCATATCAATTATTCTTCGGTTGTGGAAATAACCAGCACGCGGTTACCCTTGTAAAACTTGGCATAGGGGATGGGTGTCGCCCGTCCAAAGTTGCGAACCAATGCCGACGCCACGTCCACAAAGCGTCCCTTGAAGACGGCGCTGGCCTCGATCGGGTATTCGCGCGACGTTGCCCAGACCAGGTCCCAGCCCTCTTTGTCGCACCAGTTCTGCAAAATTTCGCGCAACGTCTGGCCGCTGGCCACGACCCAGGAACGCACCTGGTCCTGCAGACCCTGGGGCGCTTCGGCATCGGCGGATTCATCAACCGCGATTTCTGTTTCCGTTTCGGTCACCGTTACACCATCGGGCAAGGTCATGCCGACGCGTTGGGCAAATGCAGCATATTCATCACCCGCGGCCCGATTGCAATTTTTACGACCACTGCGCGACACGCTTAAGATTTCGCCACCGTCATCTTCCAGCATTTCGCGCCGCATCAGAGGCATTTCTGCATTGTCATTGCATTCGTCGCCAAAACCCGCCGGCATGGCCATGCCGTGAATCATGTTCGCCCCGCCGGACCAACCCCCAAATTCCCCGCGGGCGCCGCCCATGTTAAAATTATTTTCCACGACCAAGTCCGCGCCAATTTTGGACACGATGCGAATATTGTCGTCGGATTTTTTGTCTTTGGCACAGGCCCCACCCTCGCACGAGACATCAACGTCCGCATCCGACCCCGCCAGCGGCCATACCGGCACGCTCAGCGGCATTGTCGTTGCCGTTTCGGTATTTTCAACAACCGTGCGTTGGGTGTCGTAAAAAACCTCGGACGTGACGACCTGGGGCATGTTTTGGGCGGCAAAGCAATAGCCTGCGGCCGTTGCAAACATGGCGACAATCAAAATCTTGCGGAACATCAAACCCTTTCCTTTACTTAATGTTTTCCTTATAATAATAAATATTATAACAACTTGACCGAATCTGTGCAAGACTAAAAAAAACGGATTTGGCCCCGAATTTTCCATTTTCCCCCGCACAAGATAAAATCGCACGAATCGGGAAAAGATGCTATACTAAAACCCGACAAGAACGACGAACATATTCAAAAGGACAAAGATATGGATGCGCACCTGCTGCTGGGGGGACTGGCGGTGATTGGAATTTTAAACATTGCGATTGTGGCGATTTTATTGATGATGCGCGCCCAGGCCCAGCGCATGATGAAAACATTGGCGACGCAATACGGCCTGGTGGTCAAGATGCAGGCCACATTGCGCAACAAATACGCGACCAATGCCGTTGCCGAAAACGCCGAAATGATTTACCAAGATTTACTGCAAAGCCTGATTCCCATTATGGCGGCCATTGACATTATGCCGCGCGCGACGCCCGAACACCCGCTGTGGCGGGCGCTGGGGGGGATATTGGATGAATACGCCAAGAATCCCTTTGTGCTTGAAAAGTTGCGGCGGTGCATTAAACTGGACGAAGACATCGCCCGCAGCATTGACAATTACATGAATCGCGCCGACGGATTCCTGCGTCATCTGACGGCGACGGAACCCAACGGCATCTTGGCGGCGACGTTCACAGACGGCCTGTTGGGACAATCGCTGACCCTGTTTGCCCAGGCAAAGCAATTGGCCGGGGGCGACAAATAACAAAAACACGCACCAATGCCCAAATTAACCGATAATCTTGTTCGTGAAATTTCCCGCCGCCGGGGTGAACCCGATTGGCTGCTGCAATGGCGGCTGGGGGCCTTGGACGCGTGGCGCAATATGACCGAACCCCATTGGGCCGAAATCGACTATGCCCCCATTGATTACGATAGTTTGAATTATTATAACGAGGCGGCGCCCGTCGACAACTCTGACCTAAAGGCGACGTATGACAAAATGGGCCTGCCCGATGCAGAACAGCGCGCGCTTATGGGCATGGCGACCGACACCGTTATTGACAGCGCGTCCGTCCACACGTCATACACCGCGGAACTGGAAAAACTGGGGATTATTTTTCTGCCGATGTCGGATGCGGTTAAAAAATACCCCGATTTGGTGCGGCAATATTTGGGAACGGTTGTGGGACCGCGGGATAATTTCTTTGCGGCATTGAACGCGGCGGTCTTTTCCGACGGGACATTTGTCTATGTTCCCAAAAACGTTAAATGCCCCATTGATTTGGCCAGTTATTTTAGAATCGAAACCGCCAAAATCGGCCAATTCGAACGCACCCTGATTATTGCCGAGGCTGGGTCTGAATTACGCTATATGGAAGGGTGCAGCGCACCGCGCCGCCCCAACCATCAACTGCACAGCGGTGTGGTCGAGGTTATCGTCCGCGACGACGCCCATGTCAAATACGCCACCGTCCAGAACTGGTACGCTGGCGACGCGGATGGCAACGGGGGAATATTGAACTTTGTGACGAAAAGGGGACGCGCAGACAAAAACGCGACACTGGATTGGACCCAGGTGGAAATCGGGTCCGCCATGACATGGAAATACCCGTCAACAATTCTGGCGGGGGATGGGGCGCACAGCGACTTTTATTCGCTGTCGATTACGCGCCATCATCAACAGGCCGACACCGGCACGAAAATGATTCATGTGGGCGACAATACGGTATCAAACATCGTCTCGTACGGGGTGGCCCAGGACGCGTCACGTCAAACATTCCGCAGCCAGGTCGTCTTTGCGGGCCGCGGTGGCACCAACGCATCCAAATGCGACAGTCGTCTGATTGGGGACGCGGCGACAATCAATACACTGCCGACCATTATTCATGAAAACGGCGAAAATATCCAGAGTCACGAGGCCACAACCGGCGCCATCGACGCGGCAACCCTGCTCTATCTGGAAATGGCGGGCATTGATGTTGACGAAGCGACGGCCCTGATTATCGGGGCGGCCGCTGCGCCCGTCATCGCGCGGTTACCGATGGAGTTTCTGGTCGAATCTAAACAACTGATTAAAATGGCATTATCCAAAGAATAAAATGATGTTAGAAATAAAAAATTTAAACGTATCGATGAATGGCCGGCCCTTGCTGCACGATATTAATCTGTGCGTCAAACGCGGCGAACGACACCTGCTGCGCGGGCATAACGGGTCGGGCAAATCAACCCTGGCATCAGTCATTGCCGGAAATCCGGCGTATAGCGTGGATAACGGTCAAATCATATTCGACGGGCGCGACGTCACAAATGAAAACACAACGACGCGCGCGTTGATGGGAATTTTTCTGGGCGCGCAAAACGTACCGGAAATTCCGGGACTGACGGTACTCAGCCTGTTAAAGCATTCCATGGCCGCCCACACGCATTTTAATACCGGCAAAGATTTGTCGATGGGTGAATTTTTAACCCGCCTGGACGCGGTGCGGGAACAGTTGGGCATTCCAAAAGAATGGCTGAACCGGTCCGTCAACGTCGGTTTTTCCGGTGGCGAAAGAAAGCGCCTGATGCTGTTACACCTGGTGATGACGGCGCCAAAACTGGCGATATTGGACGAACCCGATTCCGGCGCGGACGCGGCCACCAAAAAACAAATTGCGGACACCATTGCCCAAATGCCCGATACCACATTTTTGTTTATCAGTCACCAAGACGACTTTACCCGCGCCGTTGCCCCCGACCAAATCACAACTTTGCGCGCGGGCCACGTTGTGATAGAATAACATTGAAACAGGACTATAAAATGGCGACAAAAAATCCAGAATTGAAACCGACAAAATTATCCACCTGGCTGTTTGGGGGGGCGGCAAAATTTAGCCTGATGTCCATCAGCCTGACGCTTCTTATGGTTGTCGTCCTGGGGTTATTGGGACGCGCCACGGGGGATAACATTGTCCCCAAATCTTTCCTGGTGACCATGATGGGCCTGATTGCCGTGTATGCCATATGGCGCACGTTTCGGGGATTGCGGGGGCGTCCCATGGACCGGACCGGTTTTATCGCCGTGGACGCAGGCGTGACATTTACCTATTACGCGCTGTCCCTGGCGTTTGTAATTGTCGGAACATGGTGGGGGCCGTCCCTGTTCAATGCAGCGGTGAATTTGGGATTTCTGCCCGCCCTTGTTTTATTCTGGTTGGGGGGACTCGTCGGGCTGTTTTTAATTGGCTTGCTGATAATAAACGTGTATGCGCTTTATCGGCGATGTGTCGCGCTGGGCATACCCAAATGGAAAATTATTTTATCCATTCCCTGTTCGCTGTTACATATCGCCTGTTACATGGTGCCGGATAAAAAATCCCAGAAACCCGCCATCGACATCCCGCAAAACAGATTTGGCCGATTGGTCCATTGGGTTGGCGCGCACCGCCGCAACACGTGGATTTTTCTGTGGGGGCTCGCGACACTGGGCGTCCTGTGGGGATACCAGTCCGGTCTGATATCCATCCTTTTGTTGGGCGTTTATTATGTCTGGGAACGGGTGACAGGCACGGAAAAATTACACAAAAACATTGGCGGAACATTTGCGACGGTTGCCGTGATTTTAAACATCGTCATTTTGATTGCCAGCATTTCGTGGGGCATCCATAACGCAACCGTCCGACAGCGTGCCACCGCGACGTCATCCGACATTGTCGTCATGGACAACACGGCCAACACCACACAACAAACGGAGAATAACGAATGAACGGATTGATTTTATTTGTCGGGGCGATTTTGCTGCTGTGGCTGGGGCGGTCGATTTTAATCCCGTTTCTGGCGGCACTGTTTTTCTGGTACCTGATTAACGCGGTTGCATCGTATTATCGCAAGGCCCTGCCCCAGGAAACGCGTCACCCGCGCGTCTGGGACGTCGTGTCTGGTGTCTTGGCAGCATTGACGCTGGGGGGGATTATTTATCTGTTTATCACCCAGGTGCGACCGATGTTTGCCGAACTGACGGCGGCGCTGCCCGAATTGCAGCAAAAATTGACCGCGTTTGTTCATTTCATGTCACAACGGCTGGGGATAAAATTTGACGCATCGATGCTGCCCAATATTACCAAGGTGGCGGCAAATGTCGGCGTGTCGGCGGTGGGCCTGGCGACAACGGCGGGGATGATGGGCGTCTATATGCTGTTTATGTTCGTGGAACAAAGCACTTTTCACAAGAAGTTGGCCGCCCTGTTTCCAAACCGTACGAAATCAAAAAAGATGCGCTATATCCTGGGCAGCATTGATGAAAACATGAAAAAGTATCTGTTTATGAAAACGCTGATTTCGGGCGTGACGGGGGTGTTGTCGTTTTTCTGGCTGCAAACATTGGGGGTTCAATTTGCGGGGGTCTGGGCTTTTATCGTTTTCGTCACCAGTTATATTCCGACCATCGGCGCCATTGTGGCGTGCGGGTTGCCGATACTGTATTCATTGATTATGACCGACGGTTGGAACCAGCCGCTATTGGTGGCGGTGGGATTAATCGGCCTGCAAATTTTGTTCGGCAATATTATCGAACCGAAATTAACGGGCAAGACATTAAACCTGTCGACACTGGCGATTTTAATCAACCTGGTGTTCTGGGGGATGATGTGGGGCGTGGCCGGTATGTTTTTCAGCGTTCCGCTGTTGGTGGCGACATTTATCGTCACGGCCCAGTTTGATTCGACGCGCTGGATTGCGGTTCTGTTGTCCGCCGACGGCAATATCCCGAACAAAAGCGAGGAATAACCCAACCCCATATTCACAGCAAAAGAAACGGTGCTATGCGCACCGTTTCTGCGTTTTTTATGATATTGGGTTGTGCGAAAAAATGTCGCGCGTTCCCCAATCCAAATCCAGCGCACATCGCGTCGGCATGAAATCAAAGCAACTTTGTGCCGCGTGCCACATGTTTTTGTCATGCAACGCGTCGGTCAAATAATCACGCAACAGGTGCAGGTATTCGACATCACCCGCGGCATAGTCCATGGCCGTGCGCCCGGGCCGCACGGTCCAATCAATCCATGACTGATTTTTCCCCGCATCAATTCCAAATAACGCCCCCAGCGCCCCGCTGAGTGTGTGGGGGTGTTCGGGATGCGCCATCAGCATGCCGATTTTGGTACAGAACACCGGCATTGCCCACACCCCCAGACGTCGGTAAATCATCGCCATGTCCATGCGCGCATAATGAAAAATTTTAACCGAATGGGGATTGGCCAATACCCGCGATAAATTCGGATAACACGCATCATCAAAAATCCGCACCAGGTAATAATCGTCCGACCCGCGGGCGCGAATCTGGACCAGGCACAGTTTATCACAGCGCACATCCAATCCGGTCAATTCCGTGTCAACGGCCAAATCCGGCGCACACATCAATTCGTCCGTCTGGGCGTCCGACAAATCTGATTCCAAATAAATGATGTTTTTTACCATGTGCCGCTATCCCGCGCGACGCGCCATGGCGACACCGTTTTCCAGTATAACCCGCGCGGCCGCCGAATCCAATTTTTCCTTGATATCACGCAGGCGGCATTTGCCCATATCCGATTGGGCGGCATAACTGGACAATGTTTCATCAACCATAAATATGGGCGCGTCACACAATGTTTCCAACCGTGCGGCAAATTCACGCACCGCGGCCGTGGTATCCGACGCCGTTCCATCCGCGCGCAGGGGCAGCCCCAAGACAATCGCCACTGCCTGTTCCGCGGCGACGGCATCCGCCACCGCGCGCGCCATGTCCGCATCGCGCGATGATGCCACGATGGGCGCGCGTTCAAAGAAATATTCCTGGGACGCGTCCGTTACGGCCACCCCTGTTCGACGCGCCCCCCAATCGATGCCGATAATGCGCCCGTGACGCGGAAAATCCTTGAAATTCGGGTGAATCATTGTATAATCCTTTGTGTTTTTTAATATAGGATTACAAATGGCATTTAGCAAGCAGCAATTACAAAAATTTGCCAATCTTATTCGGATTGAAATCCCGGATGACCAATTGGAAAAAATGGGAACCGATGTCGTTTTTGACTGGATGAACGAACTGGGCAATATCAACACCGATGGCGTTATCCCGATGTTTAGTCCGGCGCGTCACACGGCACCCATGCGAACGGACGCGGTCACCGACGGCAACATGCGGGCGGCGGTTCTGGCGAACGCCCCGGATAAAACCGGCGTGTCACGGGGATACTTTGCCGTGCCAAAGGTTATGGATGAATAAATGACACACACCCCCAGGATTTAAACGATGATTGACTTAACACTGACCCAGGCCCTGAATAAATTAAACTCGCGCGAGATTAGCGCCACGGAATTAACACGCGCCCATCTTGCCCGGATTGAACAATTAAACCCGGAATTAAACGCGTATATCACCGTCACCGCGGAACGCGCGCTGAATGACGCGGCGGCGGCGGATGCGCGCTATGCAGATGGCACTGCCCTGCCCCTGGACGGGATTCCCATCGGAATGAAAGACCTGTTCGCAACGCGCGGCATCCGGTCGACGGGCGCGTCCAAGATGCTGGAAAACTTTGTTCCTGAGTACGAATCCACCGTATCCCAGAACTTGATTAATGCCGGAACGGTTTTATTGGGCAAAACAAATATGGATGAATTCGCGATGTCGGGAACGGGCCGCACATCATTCTTTGGCCCGTCGTTGAATCCATACAGCCGTGATGTTAAATTAATGCCCGGCGGGTCGTCCAGCGGATCTGTCGCCGCGGTGGCGGCGGGGCTGTGCATGGCGGCAACCGGGTCGGACACCGGCGATTCCATTCGTTTTCCGTCGTCGCTGACGGGATTGGTCGGAATGAAGCCGACATATGGCCTGTGTTCACGCTTTGGATGTTTCGCCTATGCGTCCAGTCTGGACCATCCGGGTTCCATTGCCCGCACGGTTGATGACGCGGCCGCCCTGTTGGCCGCCATGGCGGGATGCGACGCACGCGATTCCATGTCATACCCGATGGCAGACAGCGTTGCGGAAAAATTACGCGCCGGAATTCATGCGGCCGACATGCACGGATTGCGCATTGGCGTCATCCGCCAAATCATGGATGCCCCCGGCATTGCCGACGACATGCGCGCGATGTTCGATAAATACATTCGCGACCTGACCGCGGCGGGGGCCGAAATTATTGACCTGGACGTCCCGCACATTATGCAGACGGGAACGCTGTACGGCATTATTTCCCGGGCCGAAGCGGCGTCCAACCTGGCACGCTATGACGGAATGAAATACGGTTTGCGCGTGGACGGCAACGATTTGGTGGAAACTTATATGAAAACGCGGGCGGCCGGCTTTGGGGAAAATGTAAAGTTCCGCATGCTGACCGGCGCCATCACCCAAACCAAGGATTTCTATGACCCCTGTTTTGTCCAGGCAGCCAAGGTTCGTCGCCTGTTGACGGACGAAATGAACGCAGCCATGGAAAAATGTGATGTTATTTTGACCCCGTCGGCGCCATCGGCGGCGATTGCGCTGGATGCGGATTTATCGGCGGACGCGGCGCGGGTGTCGAACGCGATGCTGGTCCCGATGAACATGACGGGCATGCCCGGATGCAGCGTACCGGCCGGCCGCAACGCGGCGGGATTGCCGATGGGCCTGCACGTGGCGGGTGCCTTTGGCGATGATGTGCGCGT
>CAXHMP010000003.1:0-22644 GCA_964017835.1 uncultured Alphaproteobacteria bacterium | reverse complement strand
GTACCGGCCGGCCGCAACGCGGCGGGATTGCCGATGGGCCTGCACGTGGCGGGTGCCTTTGGCGATGATGTGCGCGTGTTGTCGGTTGCGAAATATATCGAAGGCATGGCGAATTTGGATAACCGCCCAACCATTGTCATGGGGAGATAATGCCATGCCACGTAAAAAAAATAAAAATGCTCTTTCCTGGGATTTGCCGGCCGCCGACCGTGCGGCGATTGATGCCCTTGTTGCGGACAGCGATTTAAACAAACTGGCCGATACTTTGGCCCAGGTGCCCATTGACAAAACGCTTGAGAACCAGATGCTTTCCAGCAAGGATTCATACGCCTTTTGGGGACCGACGGCGGCCGAATTGGTTCCGACGCCGGAAACCCTGTATATTCCCCTGTCTTTTGAAGCGTTCCGGGTCAGCGGTATGCACGAATTCAACCTGACCTCGCCCTGGGCGCGTATGGGCGCCATGCAGGTGGCCACGGCCGCCGCAGCCATTGCCAAGTGGACAGAGGAAAGAAACTTGGATTCCCTGTTCCTAAAGAATTCGGTTTTTTCGGCCAAGCATCGGTGGCCCTTTACGTGCAACGTCGATTTCTCGATGACGCCGGATATGACGCTGGAAGACAAGGTTCATAAAATCGTTGCCCATATCTGCAACATCAATTCCACCGCCATGCTACAGTTTTCTGAGCCGGGCCTGGGGCTGGTCGCACGGCGCAAACTTGATTTAAAGCCGATGTTTTACGCCTTTGGCACGATGCTGCACCGCATTATCGACCCCGACACGGGCCACGTGCGGATTTTCGAAAGCAATGCCATGACCAAGAATCAACGCGCGTTTGAGAAACTTCTTCATGAGACCCCCCGGCTGCGCCACGAAACCTTTCATATCGGCATGCCGATTACTAAGGAGGCGCGCGCCTTCGGCATCCATGGACGCGTCGTCGGCTATGCCCCCTATTGGACGCCCCGCGCGTTTGAGAATCAGATTGTATACGGCCTGCGCGAGGGGCAAACGGTCTGGGACGCGGTGGGCAAGATGAACACATTTAGCCCCGAAGACATCGCCCACATTCATACGCAAACAGAAAAAATCCTGAAACATCCGAAATTTGCAGACACAAACTGGGCGATTGATTGGATTGTAACGCGGGACAACCAATGGTATATGACCGATATGCAAACGGCGGAAAATTCCTATATGGACTATGCCAATATGGTTTTTGTTGATGAAACCGCCCGCAAAACGGTCAATGACTTCGTCCGGCGCCAACGGGATACTTTCGCCGCCTCCCTCCGCCATATGTCCCCGATGGGAAAATTTATACTTTCCTTGACGGGACACTTAACATCATTGAACGAGATACTGAAACGCTATGGCTATCCGACAGACAAAGAACTGACAAAAATCTGCGCCAGCGCGGCAAACCAAAAGAAACGATAGACATGTTGGAAATTGAAACGGGAATTTTTGGTATAAAAAAAGTGGTGGCTAGGGACGGAATCGAACCGCCGACACAGGGATTTTCAGTCCCTTGCTCTACCAACTGAGCTACCTAGCCAACGCGTCACGCATAATAAGATAATGAAAAACAAAAAGCAAGGAAAAAGAACAAATGTTTACGATAAAGGGCAAAACAGGTGATTGGGAAGTGGTCGTAGGCCTGGAAACACATATCGAAGTCCTGTCAAATTCCAAAATTTTCAGCGGCGCATCCGCCGATTACAACCCGACCATTGCCCCCAACACCCAGGTGTCGATGGTGGACGCGGCAATGCCGGGAATGTTGCCGGTGTTAAACGAATACTGCATCGACCAGGCGATTAAATTCGGCCTGGGGATTAATGCCGACATCACACGGCGCAGCCGCTTTGCCCGAAAACAGTATTTTTATCCTGACCTGCCCCAGGGATATCAAATCACCCAACCTGCTGACGAACCGCCGGTTGTGGGTCGGGGTTGGATTGAAATTATGGGCGATGACGGGGCGCCGAAAAAAATCTTTATCGAACGCGCCCATTTGGAACAGGACGCCGGCAAATTAAAGCATGACGCCCACCCGACAAAATCCTTTGCCGATTACAACCGCGCGGGGGTGGCGTTGCTGGAAATCGTGACGTGGCTGGATGTCAAAAATCCCGAAAACAATTCATTTATCACATCCCCGGACGAAGCGGAACGTTACCTGCGCGAAATTCGCGAAATCGCACGTGCCTTGGGCGTGTCCAAGGCAAACATGGAAGAAGGGTCCATGCGCGCGGACGTGAACGTTTCCGTGCGGCCCGCCGGGTCAAATGAATTCCGGACACGCACCGAAACCAAAAACATGGTGTCATTCAAATTTATCAAATCCGCCATCGAGTACGAAGCACGGCGTCAAATCGAAATCTATGAAAATGGGGGAACCGTATCCCAAGACACCATGCGTTATAACCAAGGCGACGGCACGACATCTGTTCAGCGCAGCAAGGAAGACGCCCTGGATTACCGCTATTTCCCGGACCCGGATTTATTGGAATTGATTATCGACGACGACCGCATTGAACGCATCCGACAAACAATGCCTGAATTGCCGGCGGCAACACGCGCGCGGTATACGGGCGAATTGGGCCTGGCGGAATACGACGCGGCGCGCCTGACCGAAACCACGGACATTTCACGCTGGTTCGATGCGGCGGTTGCAGGCAAGACAGAACGCGCCAAAGGGGTCGCCAACTGGATGATATCGGAACTGTTCGCGCACCCGGAAAACTGGGACGTGAAAAACGAAACAGACGTGGCGGCGCCGGACGCCCCGCGGATTATTCGGCCCTCGGACCTGGGCGAATTGGTTGACATGGTTTTATCAAACGCCATCAACGGTAAACAGGCCAAAGAAATCTTTATCAAAATGCTGGACGGCGAAGCGGGCAGCCCCGTTGACATCGCCAAGAAATTCGGCATGGAACAAATCACGGATACATCCGCCATTGCGGCGGCCGTTGACGCCGTCATCGCCGCCAACCCATCCCAGGTGGAACAGTATCGTGGTGGCAAGGTTGGGCTGCTGGGCTTCTTTGTTGGAAATGTCATGAAGGCAACCGTGGGCAAAGCAAACCCGGCGGTGGTGAACGATATCCTAAAGAAAAAATTAGAGGCATAAAATGAAAGTCATTGGCATTATTGAAAACAGTCCGATTACCGGGGTAAAATACGGTCTGGTTGAAATTCCCGAAACGGTGATTTCAGAAAAGAAACACGTATCGGACGCCCATAAAAACATGGCCCAGGTCCGGGTTAAACATGCGGGCGCGGTCCGCAATCTGCGTGGTAAACATAAGTAAGTTTTCCTGATGAAAAAATTCTTTATTCAAACCTTTGGTTGCCAGATGAACGTCTATGACGGGCAACGCCTGGCCGCCTTGCTGAAAAGTCGCGGGATGACACCCGCCAATGACGTGGCGGACGCGGATGTTATTTTACTGAACACATGTGCAGTGCGCGAAAAGGCCACGAACAAAGTGTATTCCGCCCTGGGGCGCATTCGCCGCGCGAAAAAGCCGGGGGCGCTGTTGGGGATTGTGGGATGCGTCGCACGCGAAAGCGGCGCCGATGCGTTCAAGCGTGTGCCGGATTTAAACTTTGTGCTGGGGCCGCAAAGTTATCACAAACTGCCCGACATTTTAGACAATCCGGATGCCAAGTTATTGAATATTGATTTGGGGGGGCTGGAAAAATTTGACGCCCTGCCCCCGGTGGAAAAATCGCCTCTGCTGGCCTATATCCCCATCCAAGAGGGGTGTGACCATTGCTGTACATACTGCATCGTGCCCTATACACGTGGCCGCGAAATATCGCGCAGCCCGGCCGATATCATGCGTGACGTTGAACGCGCGACGGCCACCGGCGCGATTGAAATCTGTTTCTTGGGGCAAAATGTCAACGGATACAAATATACCGACGAAAATGGCGTCACGCACCGTCTGTCGGAATTAATCCGCGACGCAGCCAAAATCGACACCGTCAAACGTATTCGCTTTACATCCAGTTATCCAACCGAAATGACGGACGATTTAATCGACATGTTCCGCACGGAACCAAAATTGTTGCCGTTTTTGAACATGCCTATACAAAGCGGTTCACCGGATGTATTGACACGAATGAACCGGCCGTATTCACTGAATCTATATATAGATATTGTGAACAAATTAAAGGATGCCCGCCCCGACATTCAAATATCCAGCGACTTTATCGTGGGATTCCCCGGTGAAACCGATGCCGATTTTGACCAAACAATGGCCATCGCGCAACGTATTGGATATATCAATTCATATTCGTTTAAATATTCGCCCCGACCGCATACGGCGGCGGCCCTGATGCCGAACCAGATTCCCGAACAAATTAAAAGTCTGCGCCTGGTGACGCTGGATGCGGCATTAAATGAAAACCAGCGCACGTTTAACATGTCTTGCATTGGCAAAACGATGGAATGCCTGTTCGAAGGAAACGATAAAACCGGCCGGCATTTGGTTTATCGCACCCCGTACATGCAACAGACCATTGTCCCGCGGCCCGACAATAACATGCCGGCGCCCAATTTGGCGATGATTAAAATCACCGACGCGAACAAGGCATCCCTGCGCGGGGAATTCGCGGCCTAGAACGCACATTTTCCTGTAACGGACAAACGATAGGCGGGCGTGATGTCGTCGTGATAAATATCGGCGGCGACATCAATCCCTAATCCGTCCCAAACCGAATAAATCCCCATAACCATACCACCGACAACTTTTCCGTCCGCCCCCATAGCGCGCAGTTTTACATCATAACGCAGTCCATCCGTTTCAATGGTGTATCCAACGGCAATCCCGCCACGAATCGATAAATTGCGTTCATCAAACCCGGCGATTGCATATTTCGTCATTTCAATACCAACAAACGGCATAAAGGAAAAATTCCCGGATTTTATGCGCATACCGATATCCGTTGCGCCATAGACGGAACGTCCCTTTGGGTCGATACGCATTTCATCGGCACCCAATACCGGTCCGACGTCAAAATCTGAAAAACCGATTCCAACAATGCTGCGCATCCAGACATATTTCAAATCCAAACCTGCGCGAATATCCCCGCCCAATGTCAAACCGGCAAAGTCATTTAAGTCGTCGGAAATATTTGCAACCGCCGCGCGGCCATTGACACCGATTTCCACCGGACCGAATGCCAAACCCATTGCTGCATTGAATGTCGGAATAACAAAACCATCCATATAAACACCGTCCAGTTTTGCACTCAGACCATTGTTGATTTGAAAATCCGCCAATTCGAACGCATCTATCACACGAACATGCCGCATCAGATTTAAGGGATTAAACCGAACACTGTTGGCCATAACCTGTTCCATTTCATCACGGCTTTGCGCCGTATCCATGGCCAAAACCAATTTGTCTTCGGGCGCAAGATTGCGCAAAATATTCATAAAACTGCCGCGTTCGAAATCCAGGATTTTCAAATAATCGGTTTCGCGAATAATTTTCAAATATAAATTTCCATTTTTGGCCTGGGTTGTGGCGATAAATAAATCATTTAATCCCGGTGCATGGACCAAGACCGCGCCGTCACCCGATATTCCCGACAAAATTATGTCCCCGTCATGGATAGTATTCGGGTCGATATTGATGGTGACTTCGCCCATTAATTTAATCTCGGGCGGGTGCCGACGAAACAGACGCACCACGCCGTCGGCGTTGGATATTTTGATTGTGGCATTTTCCAAAATAATTTCATTGGCGAACGGGGCCTTTTGTTTAATATCCGCCAGATTCAGTTCACCATTTCCCCGCACCAGAACACTGTAATCTCCCCAAATATTCAAATCGGTCATATCATCGGCGGATGTTATAACCTGGGTGACAAACGCATTTGTCCCCAGATGAATTTCACCCGTCATATTCCCAGAATTTTGAATATACACCTGGCATCCGTCAGCAACAAATATATCCCCGGCAATTTCGCCACGATTAACAATTGTCGCAGACCCGTCGACAAAAAAATCTGGTCGGCATCAATAACACCTGTGTCATCAACGAGCAAGTCATCGGTAATATGAAACCGGTCGGCGGTATTAATGTTGGCCGATGCCGCCACCCCACACAACATGATGTTAATGCCAATCCCCAGCACAACTGTTCTGAGCATTTTATCCCCCTCCACATAGTCAAAAAAACTGACCGGGGAAATTTAGCATATTAGGATATAAATCTTAAAGGAAAAATATTACAACAACCCCCGGGCGTCCCCGGGGGTTGTTTTGTGTCAGTTATATTCAGTGTTAGATTAGAACATCATGTTCTTTTCCAGTGTGCCCCACGCGGCTTTGTAACCACCGTCGCGTTCCAGATAGATTTTGGCGTTACGCAACTGGGCCGCTGTCAAGCCACGGATGATGAACGATTCTTCCAAACGTCCCGACGCACCGGCCGACAGTTTCGGCAAATTCACAGCCATGCTGGATTTGTCACAGCACATGGAATTGTTGTTGCAACTGCCGCACTGATAGATACGAACGGTGTAATCAACGCCCGGACGCAGGTCTTTCAAATCCACTTCCATTTTCAGGCCCGCATCGGTTTCATAGAATTTGATGTTACCCATTCTGGATTCACCGCCGTGGCTGCTGCGGGTGTACATTTTGGCATGTACGCGGCTGACATCGGCATCTTCGTACGTCTGATAAAAGACGGTGGTTTCAACCGGGGCGGTTCTCTTGACCGTTTTGGTGCAGCATCCGGCCGTCATCAGCGCAACACCCATAAGGGATGCGAACATGAACAGTTTTTTGATTAAGTTTTGCATTTTTGGACTCCTTTTTCCTTTTGGTTACGAAACATATTGTATATTATTTTTTTTCAATTATCGCCAGGTTTGAATCCCTAGGAATTGCCGGATTTCATGCACATAGGGCGCGGGGGGGATATCATCCTAGGGCGCGGTGCGCAAAATAATGCTATGGTGACCCGTGTATAACCCAAGGGAGTAAGAAATGTATGAATTGATGCAACACCTGGTTGCTTTTAAATATGCCTGTAAAATCAATCATTGGTCCACGGACGCGTATGCGCCACATTTGTTGTTTGACCGTCTGGCCGAAGGTCTGGATGTCTATGTCGACAGCATTGCCGAAAAATATTTTATGGCGTCCGATAACAAGAAAGTTTTCAAACCCGATTTACTTAATCCGAAAATGATTCAGCGCGATTTGGTTAAAATGTGCGAATCGATTATTGAACATCTCGAAGAACTGCAAGACGACGATGACCTGAACGAAGGATTGGGATCGCTGTTAAGTGCAATCGAAGAAGATTTCTTGAACCGATTGGCCCTGGCGAAGTTAAAATAAGGCGAAAAACCGCCCGATTGGGCGGTTAATTTTTGCGCGGTGACGGGATACGTTTAATTGTAAACGAATCGGCGCCCCTTTATCCGCAAACAATAATTCCCACAACGGGTTTAAATCCTGGTATAATCGCAGACGAACGATTCGTTAAACACAAATTATTCTTGACAAATACATTAATTGTGTTATTGTTCGGAACAAAAGTATTCTATAGAACCCATACAAGGATAACGTGATGTTTTTTAATAAATTATTTTCGCGACACCATGAAATCTGTGACAAAGACGTTACCCCGCTTAATCAACAAGGTTTATCGGACGCGAAAAAGATTCAGGGGAATCTGGTCATTTCGGCCGACGATAATTATCATACCGGCGTTCCTTTTAATTTTCGCGCCAACAAATTGCGTATAATAAAGGGTAATTTGGTCTTGTACCCCCAAGTGTCATTTAGATGTAACAATCTGGAAATGGTTGGGCAAAAAATCTTTGCCTATGATGTTGATTTTCTGGACATGCCGAATTTAAAACAGGCGATTTGTGTTTATGCAGACAATATTAAATCCATAAATTTGCCAAACCTGCAAAACAGCACAATTTATTTGCCGATGAATTTTGTTCCGGAACTGTTGAACTATCATCCTTCGACAGTCATCAAGTATGAAAAATCACCGCTGCTGACACGTGAAAAAATTGACAAGGCGTTGGAATCATACGCCAACAGTTGCCGCATCAGCCGCGGCCGCTAGATGCATGAAATCCAACAAAAAATCCCCGGCGCCGGGGATTTTTTGTTGCAGAACGGACACCTTAGAACATAAAGCGAATGCCCAAATCGCCGCCAAAGTTGTGCAGGCCGGACGCCACATCAACATAGTTGTAACGGGCCGCCAAATCAACCGCGAAATAGTTCATATCGAACGTTACGCCCAACGCACCCATCGCCGAGAAGCGTGTGTTCTTGACGCTGTTTTCCGGAACCAGGTCACCCTGACGTTTCACATCGGTGAACGCGACACCCGCGCCAACGCCGATGAACGGACGCACGACCTGGTATTCACCCCATTCCATATAGGTGTTGAACAACAACGTCTGCAGTTTGGCATGAACATCAACCTGGGCCGGTGTACCGAAATCGTTGTGATCTTTCAATTTGCTGTACATCGAATATTCGACTTCGCTGCGGACCGTGTCACAGATTTCCAAACCCAGCGCCGCGCGGCCATGCCAGACCATGTCATCCATGCTTTCTTTGTGGCCGTTAAAGCGATAGTTCAAGTTGGAATAACCCAAACCGCCCTTTAACGCGATATACGGGTCCAGACCCCACACCTGCCAGCTGCTGGTGGTCGGGTTCATTCCCGCCATCGCCGGGCAAGCAATCAACGCCGCCAAGGTCGAGATAACTATTTTTTTCATTCTTTTCTCCTTTGTTTGGTTAATGGTTGTATCAATGGTTTTCATGTCAACACTGTTTATTTTATCAAAGCGTTTTTCAACTTTGCATAGGTATGGATTCCGTCAAATCTGCAACCAAAAACGGCGCAATGCCTTTTAATCCTATGGCTTGCGACGGCGCGCATGCATAAAATAAAAATGATTACCAAGGGGGAAAAAAATGAAAAAATCCGTCGCAACAAAAAATCCAACCACAAAATACTATCATCAAAAATATCCCAAACAGCATCAAAAATACCCCGGCCTGGATTCCAAGATGACACCGCGCCCCGACTGTGGCGAAGTGACATATATTGGCGCCAACATCCTGGACGGGCGGCGGGCGCTGATAACCGGGGGCGATTCGGGAATTGGTCGCGCGGTGGCGATTGCGTACGCCCGCGAAGGGGCGGATGTCGCCCTGTCCTATTTAAAATCCGAAGAAAGCGACGCCCGCGACACCGCCGAATACATTGCAGCGGCGGGACGGCGGGCCTTTTTATTACCGGGCGATATCGGCATTGAAAAAACAGCCATGCGCGTGGTCACCGATGCAGTTGATGCGATGGGGGGCCTGGACATACTCGTCTTGAACGCCGGCTATCAACAATACAGTGACCATATTGCAAACCTGTCCACGGAACAACTGCGCCGTACGTTTGATATCAACTTGTTTTCGATGTTTTGGATGGTGCGCGCGGCCCTGCCCCATTTGCGGCCCGGGGCGTCGATTATCACCACCACATCCATCCAGGCATACCAGCCGTCGGAATCCCTGCTGGACTATGCCGCGTCCAAGGCGGCCATTATGGCGTTCACACGCGCACTGGCCAAACAATTGGCCCCGCGTGGCATTCGCGTCAACGGTGTGGCGCCCGGTCCCATTTGGACCGCCCTGCAGGTTGCCGGGGGACGCGCGACATCCACAATTCCCGAATTTGGCATGGACACGCCCATGAAGCGCGCCGGCCAGCCAGCAGAATTGGCCGCGACGTATGTTTTGTTGGCCTCCAGCGGCGCCAGTTACACCACCGCCGAAATCTATGGCATCACAGGCGGCAATCACACGATGTAGGGGCCACACGCGATAAAAACTTGCATTTGTTATAAAAAAGACTATAATCTTGTGGTCTTTGAATGACAAATGGTTCTGGATGCGTAGCTCAGTTGGTAGAGCAACTGACTCTTAATCAGTGGGTCCAGGGTTCGAGTCCCTGCGCGTCCACCAAAATTAAAATCACCGCCCGTGCGGTGATTTTTGTTTTGGCCCGGACCAGCCGGACGAGAACCCTGACAAGGGTTCGAAAACAAGTAGGCAAGACAAGCAAAGCGCAGTCGAGCCGTCACGGTTTCCCCGCAGGCGCCCCCGCGCCGAGGGAGTCCCTGCGCGTTCACCAAAATAAAATAAGTGCCCCTTGTGGGCATTTATTTTATTTTTGATTGATAGACAATGACGAAGAACCCGTCATAGCCGCACAGCGGCGAAGGGTTCGACTACGAAGTTATCGAGAACAAGCGTCATCGCGCCGTTCGAGATATACGAAGTGGAAAGGGACCCATCACGGCGCGACAGCGACGGATGGGAATTACAGTCCCTGCGCGTCCACCAAAATTTAAATCACCGCCCGTGCGGTGGTTTTTTCTTTAAAAATACAATTGCGATAATCTGCCATATAATGATATTATTTAAATGAACCTGATGGGAATTGGGTTCGGGGCTGTCGTAAGCCTTGGTTTAGCCGATGTGCATATCTTGCCCATCGTTTTTTATCCCTGACCTCTGTTGGTCGGGGGGCTGGACGTTATACAACAGGGATTTTATCCCAAAGACGCCCGGAATCATTGCTAAACTGATTTACGAACTCCCCGACCGCCTTAAATTCCACTGGCGGTTTTGTTTTGGATTAAAAAGGAGAGTTTGTTGAAAAAATATTTATTTTTATGGGCATTATTATTTTCCATGGGCGCCATGGCAGCCAGCAGCAATACGATACGATTTTGTGGACATCCACAGCCTTATTATGGAAATGGGAACCAGATATTTGTGCTGTTTGTCAGGGTTTCGACCGGCGATTATTTCAATGGTTCGTATGCTTATGCGCCTAATCTGGAAACCCAATTTGAACAGATGGCTTCAATGGGTGCCCACCATATTTGCGTTGATTACCAATTGCCAATCGAAAGTAACATAAATAGCGTAATCAAATTTTCCGCAGGAACTGCCGATCAAAGTAGTTTAAAATGCCAATATGGCTCGCAGTATACCGGTTGGTCTTGTGTCAGATGTCCCACAGGATACATTGCCAAAATTCCCGCAGACGCCCCTGGCACAACAGGTTATTTAAATTCTTTACATACCAACACCACATGCGCCTATTGTGATCAATTTTATTATCGAAATGGATCATCGTGTGTCAAATGTCCGGATTCGGGATACACAGAAAATTTTGACAGCCCGTCGATTGCCAACTGTTATAAATACAGCGAAACCAGTGATGAAACCGGAACATATGCAAGTCAAAAATGTTATTATCAATAACAATATAAAACCGCGCTATGTGCATAAAACCCGGCACATAGCGCATTTTTATTCGTGTTTAATTTTTCAAATATGTTGACGGGTTGTATGCACGCGTTCCCTTGCGGATTTCAAAGTGCAATTGGGGTTTGCTGACCTTGCCGGTGGCGCCAACCGTGCCAATTTTCTGACCCACTTTGACCCGCGTGCCGCGACGCACCGTCATCGAATCCATATGGGCATAGACCGTCATCCATCCGTCGCTGTGTTGGATAATCACCAGGTTGCCCATCCCCTTGACTTCGTTCCCGGCATAGGCCACAACACCGTTTTCAGCCGCGGCCACCGTCGTCCCACGCGATGCACCAATATTAATTCCGTCGTTAAACAGCCCCCCCGATTTGGCCCCAAACTGGGACAATATCTTGCCGCGAACGGGCCACGTAAACTTGGACGACGAACGTCCCGCAATCGCCGGCAATTTCTTTGCCGGATCGGACGATATTTTTTTCGGGCGCGCAACCGCCGCAGTGGCCGGCGTGGGCGCCGCCGGGGCTGTCCCAGCCTTGGTCGTGGATGACGGCTTTGTTGTCTTTTTATCCGCTGACTTTTTATCGGTTGCCTTGGTCGGCGTTTGTGTAACAGATGGCTTCTTTGTCGCGATTGCACCGGCCACCTTGACATCGGGGGTTGGCGTGACAACGGCCCGCACCGGCACCCCGTCCAAACGCGGCACGCGCAGTTTTTGGCCCACGCGCAGCGCGAACGGCGGCGACAACTTATTCATCACGGCCAAATCATTAACGGGTGTTGCGAATTTGCGCGACAAAGAATACAGCGTGTCGCCCGGCCCGACAATGACATCTTGTAATTCAACAACCGTTGTTGTGGCGCGACGCGTTGGCACACTGATGGTGTCCGGGGCGGCGGACGCAGTGACCATTGCCGGCACCAATGACGCCGTCGAACGAATCGCCAATTTTTGTCCCACCCGCAGGTTATACGGCGCCGACAAATTATTTAACCGGGCTAATTCATCAACCGTCATACGGTGTTTGCGCGCCAATGAATACAGCGTATCGCCCCGCGCGACAACAATTTCAAACGCACCCTCGTCCGGGGTTTTGCCATACATCGGCACCATCAAATATTCGTTTGTCGGCAAAAACTGATTATCCGAATTTGACGCGGGAACATCATCAATAACGTCGGTTGCATCCGGGGACGTCGCCCCACCCTTATCAGATTGCGTCGCATCGGCGGCGGCGTTTTCATTGGCGACATCCTGGGGCCCCAGGACATAGTCATCCACACTGGCGTACAATAAATAATCGTCCGATGCCGACACCGACCCATAGAGTTCCGGCGACGCATACACCCCATAGTCGGTTGCGGCCGAATTATAAATTTCGGGCTGGGTTTCGGGGTCGGCCAACAAGGCGGGATAACGCGTGGAAATAAATTCACCCACCGAATCCGGCAGGGATACAATCCGCGGCTGTAAATCGCACGCCGCGACAATCATCACGCCCACCATTGATGCCAAAGATAGAAATAATTTCTTCACACCCGAAATTATATCACAAACCGGGCAAAAAATAAACAAGCCTTAGTCCCGCATGAACCAAACGCTGATTTCAAACAATCCCCACATCGGAACCGCCAACAATAATTGCGACACCACGTCCGGGGGCGTCAAAATGGCGGCAACGACGATAATGCCCACAACCGCATAGCGCCGCGCCCGCACAACCGCCGCGCGCGACATCAATCCCGCCCGATTTAACAAAACCATCACCAATGGCATTTGAAACGCAATGCCAAACACCTTCAGCAATCTGATAACAAAGCCCAGATAATCGCGCGTTGCCGGCATCAAGACCGTCGGCACTGACGCGTTCAAATTCAAATCGATGAAAAATTTAAACACGGTCGGAAACAGGACATAGAACGCAAACGCAGCGCCCGTCATGAACAGCAACGGCGACAGCACCAACACCGGCCAAATGACACGCCGTTCATTGTCACGCAGGCCCGGCGCCACAAACGCCCATACATGCCATAGGGCCGCCGGGGCCGTTATCAGCATGGCGACAAACGTTGCCAACGAAAATTGAATCATCAATCCGTCGGCCAATCCGGTGTATAACATACTGCCGTCCGCCCACACCGCCATCAGGGGGGCAACCAAAATCTGCAGCACGGTCGGGGACAGCGCCCATCCCACGCCAAATCCAATGACAAACACCGCCGCCGTCCACAAAACGCGACGGCGCAATTCGGCAAAATGCTGCATCATGGTCATTTTTTTCATTTGCGGGACCCCTGTTTTCGGGGGGATTTTTTTGCCGGTTTTGGACGCGGAACGGAAAACGCGTCCAGCATATCGTCGGTTGTTGTTTGTATCAGGTCGTCAATCGGGCGCTGTAAATCAATTTGGCGGCTGATTTCATCGGCAGCGTCGGTCACACGCCAAATCAATTGCCGCACGGTACGCACGGTTCGCCCCAAAAACGCCGCCACATCGGGCCAAAATTTTACCGGGATGACGATGACCGCCACCAATAAAATCACCAAAAATTCTGCCCAACTGATGCCGAACATATGCACCCCATTTAATCGTAAAACGAATCGCCCGCAGACGTTGATACCGTCTTGTGACGCTGGATTTGGAAATAATCTTTGCCGAAATTTGTTTTTGTTTCCAAGTCGCGGAACGCCACACGTGTTTCATTGCCGGTGGCGTCGACCACCGTCCACGAATTTAATTTCACCGGCGACGCGTCAAAGACCACGGTCATGTTGCCCACGCCTTCTTGGTCGCGCAGATGCATTTTTAACGCAAACGTTTTTCCCATGTCCGTGGTTTGGGACACCGTGATATCAGCATTTTTCAAATCAATGTTTTTACGTACCAAAATACCGGCCGGGGTGCTGGTCAACGGGACCGTCGTAATCTGGTCCAGGGATTTATCAAAGAAATACAAATCCCGGCCGTCCGAAATCAATTGGATGGGCATATTTTTGTAATCCAAACGCACCCGCCCGGGACGCAGCATGGAAAACATTCCCTGTTGCGACACGCCGTTGGATGTCTGGATAAATTCGCCGCTCAATCCGGTAATGGAATTCAGATACCCTTCGGCCTGGGACACCAGACGCGCGTCCACCGCCGCATAGGCATTCAACGCTGTTACCGCAAACAGTGCGGCTGATATAATTTTTCTCATCTCTTCTCCTTGAATAACTCAATCACACGGGCGCGAACATTTTCCAATGTGTCGTGGACCACGGCGCCCGCCGCATACATGTGGCCGCCGCCGCCTAAGGCGCGCGCCACATCGTCAACAGGCACCCCACGGCCGCGTAATGATATGCCGATTTGTTCGGGACGCTGATGCTTTAACACGACAACAAATTCCACGCCCCGTATTTGCCCCAACAGGTGCATGATAATATTCCCTTTGCCGTCCAGATTTTTATAATCGGACCGGTCGACAATGGCCAACGCCAAACGCCCGCCATAGAAAAATTCCGCACGGGATGTGACGGCGGCCTCGGTCAGGACGGCCTTGCGCGGGTTGACCAACAACATGTCCATCAAATGCCCGGGGTTGACGCCGTGTTCCATTAATTCGGCCATAATCCACAGCGGCCGCGGCCGGCGTGCAAAGCGAAAGTTTCCCGTATCGGTCAAAATCCCCACCGCCAGCAAATTCAGCACATCCGCATCAAACGTCCATTGCGCGGCCTGCATCATGTCATAAATGATTTCTGTGGTGGCGGCGGCATCAGGGTTGTTAAAGTTTAATTCTGCAATCGGATCCCCATCTTTTTGATGATGATCAATTTCAATCAAATCACGCGCGGCGGCGACAATTTTATCCCCATCGGCCAACTGAATCCGCGCACCGGTATCAACGACAATCACCAAATCAAACGGCGTTTGTGCAATCTTGTCCCAATAATGCATGTCACTGCGATGTGGCACCGATTCCAGATATCCGGGAATATTGCCGTCATAGACACAGACGGGGTGCCGGTCAAAGTTCAATTCAATCAACCGCGCCAGCGCCAGCGTACTGCACAACGCGTCACCGTCGGGATTGTTATGCGCAATAATTGCAATAGATGACGCATCGCGCACCCGCGCGGCGAACAAGTCCAGTTTTTGATTCATATCCGTTGTCATTTATTCTTACTCTATCGCAATGTCTTCCAGGAAAAACTGCGCACTGACGCGACCGTTGTAATCGTTTTCCTTTAATTTACCCAATAATGTTATTGTAGTGTTTACATTCGCATCGTCCAGCAAAAAGTCACCAATCGGCGTCCCGACCAGATTAAATCCGACAAAGTTCAGATGCCCCCCGGCGCGTGTCGCGACAGTTCCGCGCAAATGCGCGCCACGCCCCATCGTCGTGGCCGATTTCACCACCGCCCCGCGCAGCGCCAGCATCGGTTCGGGGTTTCCCTGGCCAAAGGGTTCCAGCGCAGCCAGCCGCCGCACCAAATTCATATTCGCCGCCGCCGCGTCAATCTGGGCGTCAACAGTGATTTCCGGCACCGGCACGCGGCCGTTTAATTGGCTGCGCACGGCCTGTTCCAAGAATTCGCAAAATTCCTGTTCTTTGTCCACCGCCAGGGTGAATCCCGCCGCCGCGGCATGACCGCCCCCTTCTTGGGCGACACCGGCCGCCAGCGCATCGTGAATAATCCGCCCCAAATCGACGCCCGGAATCGACCGGCCCGACCCGTTAATCGTCCCGTCCGTTCGCGTCGCCACACAGGACGGCAGATTGTATTTATCCTTTAGGCGCCCCGCAATAATTCCCATAATCCCGCCATGCCAATTGTCGCCACAGACAAACAAGCTGCACCGGCCGGCATCGCAACAGTGTTGGGCCATGTCGGCGGCCTGAATCATAATGGCGTTTTGAATATCAATGCGGTCCTGGTTCATCTGGTGCAGGCGCGCCGCCAGGTCATTGGCAATCAACGGGTTATCCGTTAATAACAATTCCAGCGCCGGCGCCGCCGAATCCAGACGCCCCGCCGCATTCAAACGCGGCCCGATGGCAAATCCCACCGCATACACAGACGGCTTTTTAATCCCGGCGACATCCATCAACACGCACAGCCCCAAATTCTGGCGCAGGCCCATCACACGCAAACCCGTCGCCACAAACGCCCGGTTTAAATGCACCAACGGCATCGTGTCGCATATGGTCCCCAGCGCAACCATATCCATATAATTCATCAGATTTTCGCCATCCAGCGCGGCGCGCAAACCGTCCGGCAAATCACGCGCCTTTAATTCACGGTTCACCGCGACCAACGTCAAGAACGCCACCCCCACCCCCGCCAAATAGGACAATCCCGATGTATCATCGTCACGCTTGGGGTTGACGACGGCGTCGGCATCGGGGATTTGGGCATCGGGCGAATGGTGGTCGGTTACCACGACGCGCATCCCCAGTTCATGGGCGCGCGCAACCTCGCGGTTGCCACTGATGCCGCAATCAACGGTAATCATCAATTTGGCCCCACGGGCGGCAATTTCATCGACCGCCGCAATGTTCAGACCGTACCCTTCACCTTCACGGGTGGGCAAATGCCACATCACATCCACGCCCAAGGCCCGCAAATATTTCACGAAAATCGCCGTTGACGTTATCCCGTCAACGTCATAGTCCCCGTAAATTGCAATCTTGTCCCCGCGGACGATGGCGTCACAAATCACCGATACCGCCCGGTCCATATCCCGCAGAACCGATGGGTCGGGCATATATTCCTTAATCGTTGGATTCATAAATTTTCGCACGGCATCGGCCCCGGTCACACCGCGACTGGCCAAAATGGCGTGCAACAGGCATTCATCATTGGCCGTCAAATCCACAACGTCGGCGCCCGACGGTATGTCGGCCGCAACCCATGCCCGGCCCAGCATGGATTTCTCTACTAACTTTCTCACGCTAATCTCTTTTTTCTTATCGAAATTATTATAATCGAAAATTATTCAAATAGCAACGGCAGGATGCTGTCAAGAATTTTTCCCGTTGTCGGCACTGCATTCCATGCCGCCGTGCGCCATCCCCATGATTCCTTGGTCCCCTGGGGTTCGTCAATCACGACCAGGATAACATACTGGGGCGCGTGCGCCGGGAATATGCCGACAAAGGACGTCACATTACGCTTGGTATCGATTTTCCCATTGGTGTATTTTTCCGCCGTCGCGGTCTTTCCGCCAATTTGAATCCCGGAGACGCGCGCGCGCTTGCCGCTGGTTTCTTCGGCAACACGCACCATAATGGGACGCAGTTTCGCCGATATTTCATCGGCCAAAACGCGTGCGCCCGACACCACGCCCACACTGCGCGCCCGCAGTGTCGGATAAATATAAATCCCGCCGTTGGTCACCGCATTGACCCCCAGCATCAGGTGCATCGGCGTCACGGCATATCCCTGGCCATAGGCAACAGTCGCGCGTTCCACCGGTCCCCATTTGCGTTGGGGAATGGTGTTTTCGGTGCGTCCAAACTCCAAATCCAGCGCATGGTCCATATTCAGACGTTCAAAAAATTCCTTTTGCGCGCCGTCCGGCAATTCCAGCGCAATCTGCGCACTGCCGACATTACAGGAATGGACCATAATTTCTTCGACATTAATACTGGGGCGCGGGGGCTTGAAACTGCGGATATCGGTAATATTCTTGGCCAGGCGTCCGTTCTTGTCATAGATGGGGAACGGTTTGGCGACAAAGTATTCTTTGCTGACCTCTATCCCGTTTTCCAGCGCCAAGGCTGTGTTAAATATCTTGAATGTCGACCCCATTTCAAACACGCCGCGCATTGGGGTAAAGCGCCGGTTAACCGCCGGGTCCGCATTTAAATTTTCCGGGTCAAAGTCCGGCAGCGACACCATCGCAATCATTTCACCCGTGCGCGCGTTCATCAGCATCCCCATCGCCCCCCGCGCCCGGTATTCGTGCATGGCGAACGACAACTGTTCATAAAACACAGACTGAATCCGCGAATCCAACGACAGGCGCAAAGGCTCGGTATTTTCCCGCAAATACGCGTCATAGGTGCGCTCTGCCCCCTCTAACCCGTGACCATCACTGCCCACAAATCCGACCGCATGGGCGAACAGGCGCCGCTTGGGATAACGACGGGTCTGTACCTCCTCGACATCCAGGCCGGTAATTTTTGCCGCACGCACGGCGGCCCGTTGCGAATCGGACGCCAATTTTTTCACGTAAATAAACCGTCGCTGGGACCCGACCAGACGCAGCGCATCGGCCAATGTATATTCATACGGCAAAATTTCATGAATTGCCCGCGCCGCCGCGTCGCGGTCACGTATCTGACCGGGGCGCAGCGTGATATGCCCCGACATAATATTCTTGGCCAGGATATCGCCGTTGCGGTCAACAATGTCGGCCCGCGCCGCCGTCCACGCCGCCGCACCCGTCCCGCGCCGCGATTGGTCCGTCCCCTGGATCCCCAGATACAGCGTCTTGGCAATAAACACCACAAACGCCAGCATGAACAAGGAATAGATAAAACGCAACCGGCGCCGCGGCGCCGCATCAACGCTGTGGCCGGAAAAACCATTTTTAAAGATGTCGCGTCCGACTTCGAACATTACTGCCTGTTGGGTAAATCATTAATTTGAACGGATTTGCGGAAACTAATCACCTCTGCCTTGGGATAAACACTGGTGACCAGATTGCGTAAAATTTCGGGCCGGACATAGGCGGCAAAATTTGCCGACAGTGCGGCGTAATCCTGTTGTGTACGGACGATTTCGGCGCGCACGCGGGCGCGCGTCTTGTTCTGGACGCGGTAACAAACCTGTAATCCTGCGGTCAACATCAAGACCGCCATCGCCAACGCGATGCCCCAGTGAAACATTTTTTCGTCTTCGTTCATCCGTATCCCCCAACCTGTTGCCGATAATACTTTATCACAAATTCTGTAAAAAACGAATCATAGAATCAACGCCGTTCAGCCGCCCCGCCCCCAGTTCCAGATGCAGCCCCGCAAATTCGCCCGCCAGGTCCATGTGGCGGATTTGGTCGACACTGTGGCCGTCCACCATCGCAATCAGTATCGCGACAATCCCGCGCACAATGGCGGCGTCCGCCGACCCGTAAAATCGGTCCCCCACCCGGCACAGCGTAACCCGCGACGCGCACCCTGCGATTTCATGACACGACGCGCCCGCCGGGATGGGCGCCAGATGCGCGCCCAAATCCATCACCATTTCCAGTTTTTCGACCCCGTCGCCGGCCAGTGCCAGCATGCGCCGGATATCATCGAATTGGTTTTTATTGTCCATGCCTTTACCACCCTTGGTCTGTTAAATCCAAATCCAGACGCGCCGCATCCGACATTTTTGAAATATCCCACGGCGGGTCCCACACCAATTCCACACGCACCGGCATCTGGGCCGCGGCGGACGCCGCCATACGCACGTTTTCCAGCAATTCTTCCATCATGGGACAGGTCGGACTGGTGAACGTCATGGTGATGACAACATCGCCTGGATTTATCGCAATGTCATAAATCAACCCCAAGTCCCAAATATTGACCGAGATTTCCGGGTCATAGACGGTTTTCAGGGCGCTGATAATATCTTCTTTGGTCACTGTCATTTTAATTACTTTACGATTTTATTGATGATGTCAACCGCCGCATGCGCGTCATCCGTGGTGTTCCACGCCCCGGCCGAAATGCGGGCCGCGCCATCGATATTTAACGCGCGCATCATCCACGTCGCGCACATATTTCCCACGCGCAGACAAACCCCATGCGCCCCGGCAAACGCCCCGAAATCCAGCACATGCATCCCGTCGACCGTAAAGGTCAGCGTTGCCGCATCGGCCGCGGTCAGCATCTTTATCCGCGGGTTTTGACGCAATCCGTCATATATGGTGCGCATTACGGGCGCGCCCGCGGATGCGTCCCACGCGTCAATGGCGGGCGCCAATCCCGCAATCTGGGTCAACGGCAGTGTTCCCGCCTCGAACCGGTGGGGACCGTTGTTTAAAATCCATGTCCCGTCGGGTTCAATCCGGTTGACCATCCCGCCGCCGAATTTGTCGGGCATCCACCGGTCGGGATGACGCACATACATCACCCCGACACCGGTATCCGCCCCGATTTTATGCCCCGACCAACAAACAAAGTCCGCATCCCACGCCCCTGCATCCATCCGCACGTGCGCGGCGTATTGCGCCGCATCGACAATAATAATAACGTCGGGATTTTTGGCACGGGCCGCCGCGGCGACGGCGGCAACATCCTGGGGGACGCCCATGACGTTCGACATGGCGGTCACAATCATCACATCGGCCGCGGGAATTTTTTCAACATCAATATTATATGCCGCATCCAGGGGAATCGTCACAATGTCGCACGCGCCCCGCGCGCCCAGGTGTTCAACCGGCATACGCGCGCTGTGGTGGTCCAAATCCGACACCGCCGCGCGATATTTTTTTCCGCCAAACGACGCGTTGACCATGGCAATCGCCCGGTTCAGCCCGTCGGTCGCCCCGGATACAAACGCAATCTGATTGGGGTCCCCCCCCATAAAATCCGCCACGGCGCGACGCGTCGCCGCCACCATGGCATCCGCGGCCGCCGCGCGCGCACAAACCCCGCGCCCCGCATTGGCATAGCGATGGGATAAAAAGTCCATTTCCGCATCCACCACGCTTGGCGGTTTCAAGGCCGTGGCCGCCGCGTCTAAGTATATGATTTTATTCATTTTATGATTTCCCTTGCATTTTATAACGATTATAATACACTCTTTTTAAATATCAATAAAGAAGGAGAAAAAGATGGCTTTGGAACACGCAAATGATGCTAACTTTGCCGATATGGTGGCAAGCGGTTTAACACTGGTCGATTTCTGGGCGTCTTGGTGCGGACCGTGCCAGATGTTCGGCCCGATTTTCGAAGCGGTATCGAATCAGATTCCAGATGTGCGCTTTGTGAAATTTGAAATTGACGAAGCCAACCGTCGCACGCCGGCCAAATACGGCATCCGCAGCATCCCCAGCATTTTGGCATTTAAAAATGGCGAAGTGGTCGAAGCGCGCACCGGCCTGATGGATGCAGAAACACTGGCCGCGTGGGTGCGTGAATTAAAGGGTTAATCACAATGACAGACACAAATTACAAGACGATGGAATTACCGCCCAAATACGTTCCGAAAAAATCGGAACCATATATGTGTCCCCAGCATTTGGCGTATTTCTATCGCCTGTTATCTGCCCAGCGCGAAGAATTGGCCAGCGAAAGCGGCGATGCCCTGCGGGCGGTCCGTTTGGCGGACAAATCGGCGGCCGATGGCGTGGGTGATGAAACCGACAACGCAACATTTGAACAGGAAATCACCAAGAACCTGCACATGTCGCAGCGCGACAACAATTTGTTGCAGAAAATCAACGCGGCCCTGGACCGATTGGACAATGGGACATTCGGATACAGTGTTGTGTCGGGCGATGAAATCGGATTGTCGCGAATGCTGGCCCAGCCATTGGCAACCATGACGGTCGAAGAACGCGAAGAATACGAAATCCGCAAGTAAAAAAATCCCCGCCAAACGGCGGGATTTTTTTAAATCAAAACATCACCCCAACGCCCATCATGACGGTCCAGCGATTGGCGTTTAGGCGCATGGGAATCCCCTCTATAACATCAAATTTAAACCGCGCGTCATTGTATATGCCGGTGATGTCGACAAAGAACCCTTCGATTAATTCCATACGCCACCCGATGCCCCATCCGTATGAAAAGGCGCGTTCGACCAATAAATCCGAATTCATTTGGGCAAAACCCAATTCCCCAATAACACACGGCAGATTTTCAATCGGCAAAATATCCATTGTGGCGCGCAGGGTCACGTTTTGCACCCGCGCCGCATCAATGTCAAACGCGGTCAAATACGCGCCCAAACTAACCGGCCCCCATTGACGCCCCGCCCCAATCGTGAACCCGGACCAGGCGTCATTATATTTTTCCGACGCGCTGATGCCCAGCACATCCGCACGCACGCGTGTCCGGGCCCAAACGTCCGTCCCAACGGTCACAAACCATTTGGCGGACCCATGGTCATCGTCCCAATCGTCATGCCATTCAATGGATTGTCCCCGATGGGATGCGTCCGATTCCATGCTTGGTTCGGTTGAATTATTATTGTTGTTCCCCTGATGCGCGTCGATTGACGTTGTAATCAGACAAAATATCATCATAATGGTGATTTTTCGCATATCGCCCCCGTTTTGTTTTAAACAAAAAACCACCAA
>CAXHMP010000002.1:65204-68232 GCA_964017835.1 uncultured Alphaproteobacteria bacterium | reverse complement strand
GATTGCGGGGATTTTTGGATTTATTTTTTTTAGGCAACGCGTTTTCTGAAATCCGTACTGGGGCGAAATGACACCACGCGGCGGGCGGATATAACCGCCGGCGCCCCGGTTTTGGGATTACGGCCCATGCGCGCCCGCTTGCCCAGAATTTTAAAAGTCCCCAAACCGGCGAACTTGACTTCTTCGCCATTAATCAAAGATTCTTCGATTTCACCAAAAATCACATCAATTAATTTATACGCGTCCGCCATGGTCAGACCAAATTCAGCCCGCAGCGTATTTGCGAAATCCATTCTGGTTACGGTTGCCATTGTTTCCTCTCTCCTTTTATCTTAAACCCGGATCAGTGCCGCGCCCCATGTCAGGCCGCTGCCGAATGCCGGATACAATACCAACTGGCCCTTTTTAATCAATCCGTTGTCAAAGGCATACGCCATTGCCAAAACGCCGGATGCCCCGCTGGTGTTTGCGTGTTTATCCACGGTTACAACAATTTTTTCCAACGGGAACCCCAGACGGGACGCCCCGCTTTGAATAATGCGCAGGTTTGCCTGGTGCGGAATAATCCAATCGACATTTTCCGCGGTGATGCCCGCATGTTCCATAATATATTGCGCGGCATCTGGCATTAACGTCACCGCTTTTTTATATGTTTCGGGCCCATTCATTGCGATTTTATGGTCGGGTGTTCCGTGCAACATGTCAAAGCATTTTCCATCAGCCATCACCACCGTGTCGATAATACCGGAATAACTGGACGTTGAATATTCAAAAATCAACGCGCCGGCCCCATCGCCAAACAAGACGGCCGTGCTGCGGTCGGTCCAATCGATAAACCGGGACATTTTTTCGGCACCGATAAGCATGATACGCTGGTGAATGCCGGCGGCAAAAAAGGCACGCGCACAATGCAGTGCATAAATATACCCGGTGCATGCCCCACGAACATCGAACGCCGGGACATCGCGGGTTGCCCCCAGTTTACCCAGCACCTGGACACCCACCGACGGGAAATCCAATTCGGGCGTTGTGGTCGCAACAATGACCAAGTCGATATCGTCAATCCCCAGATTGGCATTTTCCAGCGCACGCCGGGCGGCAACGACCGCGATATCCACCACGGTTTCATTTTCCGCGGCAAAATGACGTTCACGCATACCGGTACGCTGGACAATCCATTCGTCCGTTGTATCCATTATTTTTTCAAAATCAGCATTGGTCATCACCTTGTCCGGCAAATACGACCCGTAACCGATTAATCTGCTGCCCATACTTTTTCTCCGTAATTTTTGATTATTATAGCGGCGCCGATTATAACTTGCAATATTAAAATCCGACGAATAAGATATAGGCACCCAGTCCCCATAGTTCAACTGGATAGAATAGAGGTTTCCTAAACCTTTGATACAGGTTCAATTCCTGTTGGGGATACCAAAATTTCCACTAACGCACGTGCTGATGCATGACAAATGCACAATCCTGGACCAACGGTTTCATGACACTGGGGACTTCGATTAATTCAAACGAATGATGGGGTGAAATTGTCATACTGTCAATCATTTCGCGATTGATAAACAGACGCGAAAAATCATTTTTCCAATGATTATAAAACGGGGATGTCCACATATAATTAAAGCAAATCGTCCCCCGTTCCCCCATGTTTAATTTGGACAACGGCACTAAAATATTGTGGTAAAAGGTCTTCATCTGGCCAATGGGCATCTGGGCCGGGGCATAATATGAAAATATGTTCGACAGCAAAATGACATCATACTTTTCATGAAACACTGCGGGAACATGCAACAAATCATTTTCATGAAATGTGACCTGGGTTGAATTGTGCCGTAAAATAGATTGCAATTCATTATACGCCCCGGCATCGGAAACATAGCGCACCGGTGACGCATTGGCATCACGCCAATCCAACGAATGGCTAAAGATTTCCATGCCATTGGGACGCTGAATCGACCGTAAAAACAGACGCAACGCCGGCGACAGTTTGCGCCAGATTGGCCGAATAATCTGTTGATTCATTTTCTGGTCATCGGCCAGAAAATATTCCACAAAGTCCGCATGGGGCAAATGCGAAATCATTTTCATTTTTAATTCCAAAACATGGCGCTGCAGATAATTAATGTCAAACGTATCCACATGCCTGGCCCCATCAACAACGATTCCAGGGCATGATCACCGGATGCGCCCACCGCCAATACACGTCCGCCCCGCATGTTGTCCAGACCCTGCAAATATCCCGAAATATTTTCATTTGAAAATAAATATACGGGATTATTCCATTTAAACACCCGCGCCCCCAATTTAATTTCGCTTGGGGTGTGTGTATTACGATGTAACGTTTTTAACGCATAAAATGTTTTAATAACATCAAACATGACTTTCTATGATATAACACAAATTTCAAAATTGTCAACACATATCCTGATTTCAGGATAAGTTTCCTATATTTTCTTTATTTACACTAAATTGAATAACCAGTATAATGGCGGCCATGAAAAACAAAGCGATTAAAATTGGTATTTTGGCGACGGCATTGCCGCATGTATTTTGTTGTGGCATTCCAATTGTGCTGTCGATTATTGGTCTGATTGCCCCCGAAGGTGCGCATTTCCACCTGATACCGCATTGGCTGGAACCGTGGATGTTTGTCTTTTCGGCGATGATGCTGGGGCTGTCATGGGTATTGGTGATGCGTGATTGCCGGTGTTCATGTGACCATTGTCATGGCGCCGCCACGCATCGCCCCCAGAAAATTATCCTGGGGGTTGTGACGCTTATATTTTTGCTTAGTGTGATTTTACATTTGGCCGCACACGGGGCGACAGCTTAATTTTTATACCGGTCGTAAATCACGGGTGTTTTGTTAATCGTATAAATTCGGTCGGATTCAGGACGATTGTACCAGACATAGACAACGTTTGCTGGGCCTGTTTGCGCCCACGGGTTGATATTACCGATAACCTGGCGACCGGCATTGGACGTGAACACATGCCGGAACGTATTGTCAAACACG
>CAXHMP010000002.1:0-65194 GCA_964017835.1 uncultured Alphaproteobacteria bacterium | reverse complement strand
CCCACGGGTTGATATTACCGATAACCTGGCGACCGGCATTGGACGTGAACACATGCCGGAACGTATTGTCAAACACGCGGGTGTACGTGTCACTAAAATCAGGACTGGTAATCATATTCATGACAACGGCGCCCCCGGGTTTCACCCGGTCACGAATACGCATCATGAATTCGGCCGTGATTAAATCTTCGGGGACCTGGTACGAATTTGAATACACATCCAACATAATCAAATCCCATTGACGGTCTGTATTTTTCAAGAACTGGCTGGCGTCCTGGACGACAAATTTTTTGTTGGGTGTCAATTGACGGTCCAAAAAGTATTTTTCAGATATATCTTTTAACGTTCGTTCAATATCGACAAAGGTATAGTTGTGATAGTCGTCATCCAATCCGGCTGTAAATCCGCCCGCCCCCAGCACCAAGATATCACGCCGCCGGTTGCGCGGCATATTATATATAAAATTGGTGTTCACATAATCGATATATTCGGCCGACGTGCGGTTATCAGGATGAAACACAGACATCGGCAATCCGTTCATATACAGCACCCGCGTATGTCCATAATCGGCCACCGAAATGGTTGAATTGGCATTATTGACCAATATGCCCATTTCCCGGCGCAGGAACGCCCCGTTGTTAATAATCCAACCCGGAATTAAAATCGCGGCCGCCCAAATTAACGTCTGCCACCGGGGGCGCGCCACCCATGCCCCCACCAATGCCATCGCCGTCACCAGCAAGATTGTATAATTCACCCCGATAAAGGGCATTAAAATCAACGTCGTCGCCAACGACCCCAGCACCGACCCAATGGTATCCCACGCCATAATGGCGCCGGTCGAATTGATGTTGTACTTATTCAGATATCGCGACAACAGCGCGGTATTAACCCCGAACAAAAACGGCCCCACCGACAGGAAAATGACGGAATAAATCGCGGTTTGGACGGCGCCGGACGTTATGCCGGCAATATACATTATTGAAAAATATGTTCCCAACAACGCAAAACTGGCGCCCAGGATAGACATCGCCGCAATGATAATAAAACTGGCCCCCAGGGCGCGCTTGGCCCCGCCGCGTCGGCGCGCGCCAATGGTGGCGCCGCGAAAATATCCGACCGACATAAACCCCAGAAAGGTTCCCATAATAATGCTGGTGATGACGGCGGCACTGCCGACAAAGAACGACAGTTGTCGTAACACGATTAATTCCAACGACAAACTGACATACCCGTTTAAAAAGATAAGAAACACCAACCACGCGCGCAATTTTTTTGTCATAAATCCCCCTGTGCTTATGCGGGCATCTTAGAGAAAAAATCAAATCGGTTCAAGTCCGGAAAGCATTTCATCAGTGCATGTTAATCAAACGCACATCATCGTATTCGGGCGTGCGGTTAAATATGGCGCGCGCCACTGGACACATGCACAAAATCCGCCGTCCCTGGCGCCGGGCCAAATCCACCACGCACCCCACCAATCCCGACGCCACGTCACGCGCCCGAAATTCGTCGTCAATATCCGTGTGGTCAATAATCATTTTATCGATACCAACACGAACAAAGGTAATTTGTCCCACCCGATGCCCATCGACATGGGCGCCAAAGCCCAGACCGTCGTCGGTTAAAATATATGAAACATCATCTGCCATACTTAAATTATATCATACCGAAATGGACATGGGATATATGAATAATCCCCTAATGTTGGGTAATGGTTCCTGGTGACAGAAACGGGGCATTTCGTCACAATAGATAACACAGGAGGAAATTAACCATGATGTTAAAACTAAAAACATACTTCACCATATTTTCGGTGTATGAAATCGCGGCAATAATCTTGCTGCATTGTTCGCGGACATGCGACGCCATGTTTGGGGCCACATTCTGTGACGACCACGTGTTCAAATACTTTATCTGGTGCGTGGCGGTCCCGTTGCTGGCATTTTTGATTGCCATGTGGGTCCATGAAATCGTCACCCGTAACCGCCGGCGCCGCATGGTTACAATGGCCAAAACCGCGGTCAAGAATCTGTACGAAGACGTGCGTGACCGCGTCACCGAACAGGTATCCCCCCAAGATGTTGCGGGCCTGGTTGCGGGTGCGGTTTTGTACGGAATTAAAAAGTTTACGGACCGCCGGGGCGCAAACGGCAAATCCCACAACATGGATAACGAAATGACACAGGCGCGTGAATCCAAATCATCCACGCAAACACAAAAACGCAAAAATACATCGCGTTAAAAAACGGGGTCCCACCCCGTTTTTTTCTATAACAACATCATTAACCCGATGCCGATACCGGCGGCCGCAATGGCAATTGCGGTTAACGGCCAAAAGTATTTTTTTACAATGGCATTGGCGCGCGCCTGGAACCGCCACAGCAAATAGCCCACAATCGCGAAACGTCCCGTGCGAAAGATTGCCGACACGCCCAAGAACAACAAAGCCGGGAAATTTAAAAAACCTGCGCAAATCGCCATTAACTTGTACGGAATGGGCGTCACCGCGGTTAAAAAGATAATCAGCACCCCGTGACCGATAAACAAATCTTGGGCCATTTGGAATTTTTCCATGCTGGCAAAATTGTTAATCAGCCACACCCCCACTGAATCAAACAGCCAACATCCAATTCCGTACGCCACGGCGCCCCCCACCAACGACCCCAGCGATGCCGCAACCGTAATTGGCACCGCGCGCCGGCGGTCGGCAACAATGGGGGGCGTCATAAAGACTTCGGGTGGAATGAATAAAAATATAGATTCACAAAATGTCAGGAAAAAAACCACCCACGAAAACGCCGGATGGCCCGATTTTTGCAAGATTGCGTCCACTAATTTCATGATGTGCTTCCCCTGTGAATGAATTTCGCTTGATTGTACAGAAATCTTTGCTAATTTACAATTATAATTTATTTGGAAAACAGGCATGAAAAAACCAACCGTATCAAATCGCAGCGAACGCATCGCATCCAAGGTTCAAACACTGGTCGCCGAAATCTTGCGCGACGAATTCGGGGACGACGCCCTGGTTGGCGGCGTGTCGTTGGTGGGGGCGGTCGCACATGGCGGGTTACAGTATGTAAAACTGTTTTATTATTCCCGCAATGATGATTTGGCGGCGGTTCAAAAACGGCTGGACGAAATCACACGAATGGTCCGCCACAGTTTGGCGATGAAAATCGACCAAAAATATGTCCCGGAAATCCGTTTTGCCTATGACGACACAATGGAACGTGCGTCGCGGATTGACGAATTGCTAAGCCACCTGGAAACAAAGTAAAAAATCACCTTGCGGCGTGGCTAATACTGGTGTATGATTGCCGCATGATGAATCAAAAAAACATACGCAATTTCTCTATTGTTGCCCATATTGACCACGGCAAATCGACACTGTCGGACCGGCTGATTGAATTCACCGGCGGCCTGCAATCGCGCGAGATGAAGGCCCAGGTCCTGGATTCCATGGACATTGAACGCGAACGCGGCATTACAATCAAGGCCCAGACGGTGCGGTTGAATTATACGGCCCGCGACGGCCAAACGTATCAATTAAACCTGATGGACACGCCAGGCCACGTTGACTTTTCATACGAAGTGTCACGGTCTTTGGCCGCCTGCGAAGGGGCGCTGGTGCTGGTGGATGCCACCCAAGGGGTCCAGGCACAAACCCTGGCCAATGCGTATTTGGCGCTGGATAACGATTTGGAAATGTTGCCGGTATTGAATAAAATCGACCTGCCGTCCAGCGACGTTGCCGCCGCCCGTGAACAAATTGCGGACGTTATCGGACTGGACGCGTCAAACGCCCTGTGCGTATCGGGCAAGACCGGCGATGGCGTTCCCGAATTACTGGAAGAAATTGTTACAAAACTGCCCGCCCCGCATGGGGATGAAAACGCACCGACGCGCGCCCTGCTGGTGGATTCGTGGTATGATTCATACCTGGGGGTTGTGGTGCTGGTGCGTGTGGTTGACGGGAAACTGGCCCGCGGGCAAAAGATTCGCTTTATGGCCACCGGCGCGGATTACACCGTGGATAAAATTGGTTACTTTACGCCGAAAATGGTGGACACCGACTGTTTAAATACCGGCGAAATCGGATTTATTATCACGGGGATGAAGACCATCCATGATTGCAAGGTTGGCGATACCATTATCGACGCCCGCACCCCGGCTGGGGACCCCCTGCCCGGGTTCAAGCCGTCGGTGCCGGTGGTCTTTTCATCCTTTTTCCCGGTCGAAGCGGATGATTATCCCGCCTTCCGCGAGGGGGCGGAAAAATTGGCCCTGAACGATGCGTCGTTTGTGTTCACCACGGAAAAATCCAGCGCACTGGGCTTTGGTCTGCGGTGCGGATTTTTGGGCCTGCTGCACATGGAAATCATCAGTGAACGATTGACCCGCGAATTTGGATTAAACCTGATTAACACAGTCCCCAGCGTGCTGTACCGCCTGCATCTGCGCGGGGGCGACGTTGTGGATTTGGAAAACCCGGCCGACATGCCGGACCCCACACGTATTGAAATGATTGAAGAACCTTGGGTTCGTGCCACCATCATGATGCCGGAAAAATATATGGGCGGCATTATGGGGCTGTGCGCGGAACGCCGCGGTGTCCAGGAAAACATTTCATATGTTGGCAACCGGGCGGTATTGGTTTATAAACTGCCACTGGCGGAAATTGTTTTTGATTTCTATGACCGGGTTAAATCACTGTCGTCGGGATACGCGTCATTTGACTATGTCCTGAATGGATACGAACCATCCGATTTGGTCAAGGTATCTATTCTTGTTAACGACGAGAACGTAGAACCGCTATCATTCATGTGTCACCGCAGTGCGGCAGAAAAACGTGGACGGCAAATTGTCGAACGGCTCAAAGACCTGATACCGCGGCACCAGTTCAAGATTCCACTCCAGGCGGCGATTGGCGGTAAAATTATCGCCCGCGAAACAATTGCCGCATATCGCAAAGACGTAACGGCAAAATGTTATGGCGGCGACATTACACGCAAACGCAAATTGCTGGAAAAGCAAAAGGAAGGCAAAAAACGTCTGCGTTCATTTGGAAACGTTGAAATCCCGCAAAGCGCCTTTATCAACGCGTTAAAGGTTTCATAAAGGAAATAAATAGATAGACACAAGTTAAGGTAAATAATCGATGATAAAAATGGCTTTTAAATATTTTTTTTCAACCCCGATGCGTGACATCCGCAATGCCATCCGGGAATATCGCACCATTGTCCAACACTGCGACAATCTGCACACGCAATTGACCCGCGCGCATGACGACCTGGGCATTGATGTGCCTGAAAAAGATATGTTTCAAGATAACCAAGCCTGTATTCAGTATAAATATTTCAATCCGATATTAAATTTTGGCATGGATGACGGCGAAAAAATTGCCTATGCGATGAAGGTTTGTCCGAATTTTAGAAAGGAAACCTCGTGCTGTAATGTCGCCTGTCCCCATATTGCGAAAAATCTGTCCTATTTTTGGGCTTTGGAAAATTATAACGCGGCCCGCAAAAACAAACGTAATTTCTGGTCCCGCAAATTTATGCAGACCAAATAACCGGCGCGACGCGCGACAACGGGGGGATGAAATATGGCGCATCAATTTTTCTTTGCAGAATACATACTGGACAATCTGCCGGCCCCGGATTCAGGTTTTGACGTTGTCCAGGATGCGGCCCAGCCGCGATTGCGCCTGTATGTGACCAGTCACGGCGTCAAGACATTCTTTGTCCGCCGCCGGATTAATGGCCGTGACCGCCGAATTATTATTGGCAATTATCCCGATATTGATATTGAAACCGCCCGGCGTACGGCGACCGATGTTTTGGACGCGCCGCGTCATCACACGATTACGGTGCGCCGTAATAAAATCGAATTCAAACGGTTAATGGACGCGTATATGAATAAAAAGGTGCGGCGCAGCGAGAGCGGCCGCGCCAAATTGACGCGCGCGGTTAACCGCCACCTGATGCCTTTGTTTTCAAAAACGGTCCAACAAATAACGCCGGACATGATTGCAGACACACTGGGGCAAATATCGGGCGGCGCAATGGCGGGCCGCATGCACGAATTGCTGCAAAGCGTCTTTAATTTCGCCATTGACATGGGATATATTACCGACAATCCCATGCGCCATGTGGCCAAGGCAACATCGGTGCGTCGCACGCGTCCGTTGACGCCGGCGGGGATGCATCGCGTGGCGGGTGCCATTGAACGCGAAGAAAACCCAGTCCTGCGGGCGGCGTTTCAAATGCTGATTTATGGGTTTGCGCCAAAATCAAAAATCTTTTCCATGCAATGGCGTGATTTGGATTTCAATCATTACATGTGGGGAACAATGCCGTTATCGGACCGGGCGGTTGTTCTGCTGCGTGATTTACCCCAGGACGGGCGCTGGGTTTTCCCGGGGCGTATTGGCCGGCCGTTGACTGACCCGCGCGTGGCGTGGCACCGCATTGCCACGGCGGCCCGCATTCCCAATTTAACAATGGACGATGTGCATAAATTCCTGATGCGGCAATTAACCTGGGCATCCGACCGCGAAGATTTTCGTAACAACATGAACACCTTGCTGGACAATGTGTTGGGTTAAAATTCCTAAGGCACGTTTGTCAAGTTTTGTTACAGTTTGTTATAATATCTTGACACTCTATCGATAAAATGATAGATTAGTGACAATAACACGTCAACGCGTGTAAAAAGTTTAACCAAAACAAAGGAAAAAAAATGACAACTTTCGAACAAGTTAAAAAGATTGTGATTGAAAAATTGGATGTGTCCGAAGACAAAGTGACCGAAACCGCGACGTTCTCGAACGACTTGGGTGCGGATTCTTTGGACGTCGTCGAATTTATTATGGAAGTTGAAAAGGAATTCAACATCACCATCCCGGACGATGAAGCGATGAAACTGAACACCGTTGGCGATGCTGTGAAATACATTGACGCCCACAAGAAATAATTTATTTCTGGTGTCTTTTATGATAAAATTAATCCGTCACAATATTTATATTGTCGACGGATTTTTTTCTGTATTTTTGTTCTGGGACATATTAAGATATGTCTGAACTTTTAAAGGAAAAGGTATGAAAAGAGTTGTTATCACAGGTATGGGAATTGTTTCCCCGGTTGGTACCGGTGTTGAATATGCCTGGAAAAATATTTTGGACGGTGTGTCCGGCGTACGTAAAATTGATACATTTGACGCATCTGATTGCGCGACCCAGATTGCGGGTCTGCCGGTCCAGGGAACGGAACCGGGCATGTTTAACCCGGACGCAGTTGTTGAACCCCGTGAACAACGGAAAATGGATAAATCCATTCTGTACGGCGTTGTTGCCGCGGACGAAGCCATCCGGGATGCGGGCCTGGACACGTTCCAGGGCGACCGTGAACGTATGGGTGTTTCCATCGGGATGGGCATTGGGGGCCTGAACACGATTTATGATAATTGCATTGAACTGCACACGGGCGGCCCGCGCCGCATCAGCCCCTTCTTTATCCCCAAGGCGATTATTAACATGGTCGCCGGCCAGGTGTCGATTAAATATGGGTTAAAGGGACCAAATTTATCGGTGGTATCGGCCTGTGCGACGGGCGCCCACTGCATTGGCGAAGCGGCCCGCATGATTCAACATGGCGATGCAGACATTATGATTGCCGGCGGTGCCGAAGGGGCGGTTGGCAAAATTGGCGTTGCCGGATTTAACGCGATGAAGGCGTTATCGACGCGCAACGACGACCCGGCGGCGGCATCGCGTCCCTGGGACAAAGACCGCGACGGCTTTATCATGGCCGAAGGTGCGGGTGTCCTGGTCCTGGAAGAATATGAACACGCCAAGGCCCGTGGTGCCAAAATTTATGCCGAAGTTGCCGGTTACGGCATGTCGGGCGATGCGTACCACATCACGGCCCCGGCGCCCAACGGCGAAGGTGGCGGTCGTGCCATGCGCTGCGCGCTGCGCGATGCGGGCATGCAACCGGGCGACATTGATTACATCAACGCGCACGGGACATCAACGGGCCTGGGGGACATGGGTGAATTGGCCGCGGTCAAAGATTTGTTTGCCGGCGCGGACGTTTCCATGTCATCGACCAAATCAATGACGGGCCATCTGTTGGGTGCGGCCGGCGCGGTCGAGGCAATATTCTGCGCCCTGGCCATCCGTGACCAAATTGTCCCGGCGACCATCAATTTGGAAAATCCCGAAGACGAAGTTGGTGATTTTGACCTGGTGCCGAATGTGGCGAAAAAACGCAAAGTTGACGCCGCCATCAGCAATTCGTTTGGGTTTGGCGGCACAAACGCCAGCCTGGTTTTGAAAAAGGTTGCTTAAATAAAACTCCCCACATTCCACCCCCCGCAAACCCTGTTTGCGCGTGGCCCGAATGCGGGGATTTTTTTTTCTGAATTCTGATTTATTTTGGTTCTGTTCTTAACTTCCCTGGCTCTTAAAAACTTCTGTCATCGCACACAAGGGCGTCCATCGTGCAAGCGATGGCGACCGGGCGTCACAATCCCGTACAAATATGCATTAATCCTTTTTACACTTCTTGCGTATCGCGTGGTACATCAGGCTGTTCAACACGCGCCGCGGGATGACCATGCGGCCACCCTCGATAAGGCCCAATTCCTCCAAACTAACCCGCAAGGCGCGGGCGGCGTCCGTGCGGCTGATGCGGTTTAACCGGTGGCCATGGCGCATCGCCCCGCCGATTAATCTGGTTTCATTCGAAATTACTGGCATTTCCATTTACCCCCAAATTAAAAAATCCGCCGTGATGAAGGGCGGTTGGAGGTTGATTACTACTTAGCATAGTGTCGTTTATTTTGATATATCACGACCCTCCAACCATCGTTGGAGTCTTTACTAAGGAGGTAATCACACCCCACATCGGTAATCGGCCGATGCAGTGTGGATTATATTCTAATCGTAATGGAATCGCAAGGAAAATTAAAAATCACCACCTTGCGGCGGGGTGCTTTTAGATTCCAGGAGATTAAGAACAGCGCCAAACCAATCAGAAATCATAAATTTAGACAATCCCTTATAATTGATAATTTATAACTTATACCTTATTAAAAACCCCGGTTGGCCCGGGGATTTTTTAATACGATTTGGCAACAAAGACATACGTCGGGTCGGCATCATCCAAACACCGGCGCGTAATCTTGTATTTTTCCATTAATTCATCAAAGCGTTTGTCCAGGGTCTGGTCATAACGCAGACGGAAAAATCCAATCTGGCCCGCCGTCAACGCCGCGTCCAGCGCGTCCAAATCGGCGATGTCATGGGTCATGTCGCGATTGCGCTGAACCGCGGCCGCCAACAAATCGTTATGGATTTGATGCAACATATCCGTGACGGCGCCCACAAATTCATCCATGGCAATTGTCTGCTTGGATGCGCGACCCAAATCACGCCGGGTGACCGTCACCATGCGGTCCGCCATTTCACGCGCACCAACTTCGACCCGCAGGGGAACGCCACGCTTAATCCATTTCCACATTTTGTCAGCCCCGCGCATATCGGACACATCGGCCAATGCGCGCACACCCGCCGCGGTCAATGCATCGGCAATTTGGGTGGCATAGGCATTCAATTCATCGGTATTTTCGTCCCGGACAATGGGAATGATAACAACCTGGTGCGGTGCAACTGCGGGCGGCAAAACCAAGCCATCATCGTCGGAATGCACCATAAACAGCCCACCCATCATACGGGTTGACGTTCCCCATGACGTGGTCCAGGCATGATGCAGTTGACCATCGGTCCCCAAATATTGAATCCCGAACGATTTTGAAAAATGCTGGCCTAAATCATGGGATGTTCCCGCCTGCAAGGCTTTACCGTCCTGCATAATCTGTTCAACAGTGTACGTATGGTCGGCGCCTGCAAAGCGTTCTTCGGGTGTTTTTTCACCGCGAATCACCGGGATGGCCAAAACATCACGCATATAATCGGCATACATCGCATGCATTCGGCGGGCGTCGGCATTTGCCTCGTCATGCGTCGCGAATGCATTGTGACCTTCCTGCCAATTAAATTCGGACGTCCGCAGGAACATTCGCGGCCGCATTTCCCACCGCATAACGTTCACCCACTGGTTCAACTTCATCGGCAAATCACGATATGATTGGACCCAGCGGGACATCGCTTCGCCAATAATGGTTTCGGATGTCGGACGAATAATGTACGGTTCGGTCAATTTCGATTCCGGGTCGGGCTGTAACGCGCCGTCAATCATTTTCAAACGATAATGGGTGACCACCGCTGCTTCCTTGGCAAAGCCGGCAACATGTTCCGCCTCTTTGTTAAAGAAATCAATGGGAATCAACAGCGGGAAATTCGCATTCTGGACGCCGGCTGCCTTGATACGTTTATCCATTTCATCGCGCATCAGTTCCCAAATCGCCCAGCCATAGGGTTTAATCGTCATGCATCCGCGCACCGGGGCATTTTCGGCCAAATCGGCCGCCACAATCAGATTTTGATACCATTCGCTAAAGTTTTCCGACCGCGTCGGGGTAATCGCTGTTTTCATTTTCCACTTCTTTTGTCTTTTAATTCCAAATATTTGTCCGATACGATGTCATGCAAACGGGCGGCAATTTCCTTGCGGTCCATGCCCGCCAAATCGATGGGCGGCAAAACCGTAAATTCCACCATAAACCCACCAATGACCATGATGTGAAAGACCTGGGCCACCAATGACCGTTCACGCATGGCGTATGGTCCGCGGTCTTGCTTGGCATTATCGAAATAGGCGTAATGCTGGGCCATGTCATCATCTGATATCGGTGTTCCGTCACGGTGACGGTAATGAATCACCACCGGCTGAATCGTTATGCCGCCGTGTTCCGCCACATTGAACAGGGTACTTTTAAACTGCTTGACATACGCGCCGTTTGTGGTGGTTCCTTCGGGAAATAACACCATGGGATACGACGCACAGGCCATTTGATTTTGCACTGCCAACAATGCATCACGGGCGTGGGCGGGCCGGCGGTCAACAAAAATAACCCCGAACTTTTTCGACACCCATCCAATCAAAGGCCAATGTTCGATATCTTTTTTGCCAAAAAAACTGCCGCCAAAGGCAACGGGAAACGTCACCAATTCAAACACGGATATATGATTGCATGCCACCATCAATGGCCGGTCCGTGGTCAGTACGCCATGGCGCCGTATACGAATACCCGCGATAAAAATAACGATGCGCATAAACACGCGCATATAGGCCACCGACACATGACCGCGCGGCAAAATGAACACAATGGGCAACTGGACCAGCACCGCCATCAGAAACAGCGTAAACTTAACCGTTCCCCATATTGTGTTCCAAAAATTTTGCCGAATAACGCGCGCCATCATATCGTTTCCTGATTAATCATCCGACACGTCCGATTTGGCATCATCGATATATTCAATATTATCCACATCTTCGCGCAGCAAGAACGACCCAAACGCGCGCAAGGCCCGATACGGCCCTGTCACCGGGAACAGTACGATTTTCCCCAGCGTTTTCATCGCCCCATCGCGCAGCCCCAGATGTTCAAACGCGTTTTCACTGCCGGCGAAATGCTTTTGATACGCGGCATCGATTTTCTTGGTTTGCATCATAACAAAGACGTCATAGGTGTTAAACGGTGCGTCGACAAAGACCCCTTTGCCAAATGTTGCCCCCAGACGCAGATATCCCTTGATTAACGGTGTCATTTCACGGCGCGCCCGTTCTTCGATAACAAAGGCACGCGGTAAAATATTCATTTGCCCCAGACGGCGGTCAACCCCATCGGCAAATTTATCCGTCAGCACCGTTGACCGCAACCCGACCGGCGCCAAATGATTATAATATAAATATGAAATCGCCTGGGCGGCATCAACCGGGTTTTGGCCCACCCACGATGCAACACCGAACAAAATGGCAATCTGACGCTTGGCGATATATTCCCCCAGCCCCAGCCACAGCATCCGCATCACCAGACCGCTTTCGCGATAATCGGCCGCCACGCATGCGCGCGACATTTCAGCGATATTGCCGGATGCCTTTTTTATTTTTGAAATATTGAATTCGGATTCGGTATAAAAGCCCCCCATTTTTTCGGCCGCCGTCCGGTCGATAATCCGATATGTCCCGACAATCTTTCCCTGGTGAAACACCGCCATATATTCGGCAAAGGTGTCATAGGCATCATATTCCTCGCGCAGGTTTTTCTGTTCTTCGGTGGCAGATGCGCCCTCTTCTTCGACAAAGACGTCATAGCGCAACTGGCGCACCTGACGCCGTTCTTCTTTGGTCCGGGTTAATCGAACTTCATAATCACGAACTTTTATTCCCATAAATTAATCCTTTGTATATATCTGCACTGGGAAGAATATCAAAGAAAACACGCCTTATCAACGTTTTTATTATGGCGTCATTATTTCAATTCATCGGCCAGTGTTGCCACCGCAATGGCATACCAATTTGAACTGTTCCACTTTTTAATGCGATAAAAATTGGGATAGGTTAAATACGCCACAATCACCGGCCGCGGGGCGACATCGGTATCAATGGCATTTTGTGCATCGGTAATAGTTGCAGGCTGCAGCGCGACTTGGTTCAAATCAGCCACCAATCCGGCCGTCATGTCCGCCACGGGAATGGGCGTCCCGTCCGGGTTTGTCACCCCCATTTGCATCCATTCAACCAATGATTTTTTTGTTTTACTGTCCAGCAAACTGGTATCAAAATCCGCCGGCAGCGCGACACGACGCACAATCCGCTGGGTCGGGTCCCACCCCAGTTTGTTCAGATAATTTCCCGCACTGAACATGGCGTCGCCAACACTGTGGATAATGTCGATTTTTCCGTCCCCATTTCCGTCCGTGCCGTATTGTTCCAACGTGGTCGGTATAAATTGAAAGTGTCCCATGGCGCCGGCCCAACTGCCACGAATGTCGGCGATATCCAGATTATTTTTAGACGCCGTTTTCATCAGCGATAACAATTGCTTTTTGAAAAACGTCTCACGGCGCCCTTCGTAAATCAGGGTTAAAAATGCATCGGTTAATTTGTGACGCGCCTTGAACCCGCCGTAATTCGATTCCAATCCCCAAAACGCCAAAATCACATGCGGGGGAACCGCGTATTTATTTTCCACACGCCCCAGCATGGTTGGATATGTCGCTTGCATCTTTTTGCCCTGGGCAATGCGGGTGGCATTGATTGTTCGCGCCAAATATTGGTCCAGCGTCAGTTTGAATTCGGCCTGGTTCGCGTCGCTTTTGACAATGGCGGGAATAAAGGCCGGCGATTTGACGACGGCATTGATTGTTGCATCACCCACCCCCGCCGCCGCGGCAGAAACGCGAACATCCGACAAAATCGCATCCCATCGCGCGGTATCAAAACAGCCCCGTTCGGCCAACGCCGGTACCGACAAAAAACACAACACCACAGCGCCCGCCAGGCGCGCCATCACAGATTTCATATTCATCACCCCGGGTTAAATAAAACTTTAGAACGCGTACTTGATACCCAAATGCAGACCGAACGATTGCCATGTCGCCTCTTTCAGCGAATCTGTCACATGTTCGGTGTGTGCGGGTATTGTTTCCAAAATGGGCAAACCGTTATCATCCAAAATGTATTGGCCGTTGGCATCGGTCAGATAATGGCTGTATTCCGCGATATACAATTCACCCGGAATTTTGCCCACATGAAAGACGTTGGTGTCAACCTTTAACGCCAATTGCAATCTGTCCGACAGCCGGTAATTATATTCCATTTCCGCGGCGTATGAATACGCGCCATTGCTGCCTTCGTCAATAAAGCTGGGGTTCTGTTGCCAATCGTCACGATTGGGCCAAATCCCTTCGGATGAGTATTTGGGCAAGCCGAACTGGACATAAAAGCGCAATTTGTCGGTCAGCGTCATTTGCTTTTCAACTTCCAGGCCGACATAGAACCCACTCCACGTTGTGTTGTAAATATGGGTTGTGCCTTCGATTTGAATGGGACCATCGCCACCAATAATGACGCATTCGCCGGCCTCGACCCCCCATGGGATAATTCCCAACGCCGGGTCATAGTCAACCGTTGTCAGCTTATCACCCAATTCCACACCACTGCCGACGGCGGGAACAATTTTGATATCTTCGGGGGACATACAAACCTGGTACCAATCATCAGGCGGTGTGGTGCCGACCGGCAAACTGTAATAATACCCCTGGGAATCGCCATAGACATAATCCCCCTTGTCCGTCATCAGGGGCAAATACACACCGGGATTGGGGTAAATATGATTCCCCATTTCCAGATTATGTTTGAAAATCTCATACCCAATCGACGGCGACAATTTCCATCCGCCAATATCCCACACGTGCCGCGCACCGATTCCAAAGCGGAAATGATTGGACCGCCCCGACATATCCCCCATTGAAATGGTGAATATCCCCTCAGACGGCTTGGAATAATCAAACGGGTCCAGGTCATAGTCCATCGACAGCCCGCCGTGCGACAAATCGCCGTACGTATATTGACCGTAGGCAAACATATCAAAACTGCGGATTGAAAAGTTATGCTGGGCGCCAACCGTGATTTCATTAAAAATCATGTCATCCCATTCCAGAATGGAATTCACGCCCGTTTTAAATTGAAAATCTGCAAAGCGCCGGCTGTATTCGGCAAAAACCTGGGTCCCATTTTCCGCATCGGCCGGCAAAGAAATGCCGTTTGCGGTCATGGTTCCCGCAATGGTTGGGGTGACCGCCTTGGGGACCTGATACGTCTGGGTACGCGTGCCAACGACCTGTTTCTGGCCAGATTGCCCGACGTATTTGGAATATCCCTGGGCCGCGTATTCGCCATAGGCCGCCTGGTTCGCGTTTTGAGACTGCGACTGATAATAAACCGGGACCCCTTCACTGGCCGCGACAACGGCCCCAGGCATCAGAATTCCGGTAAAAAATGCCAATAAACTTTTTCTCATACCTAAATCAATATCCGCATTATATCATAAATATTTTTCCAGCAAAAGCGATTAATTTATACTTGAATCTGGTCGCCTTGTCATTAGAATAAAAATCCATGACAGTCGCCCACAATCTTTATATCCATGTCCCCTTTTGCGCATCAAAATGTCGTTACTGCGCCTTTTATTCGGCGGCCGTCAAACCCGATTGGGATATGTACGCGGGCGGGATTTGCCGGGAAATCGATGATTGGCGATTGAAACTGGGTAAATTTTCGGTCCCAACCATTTTCTTTGGCGGGGGGACGCCGTCGCTGATGCCGACGCCCATTTTTGACCGGATAATGACCCATATCCGTAACAGTTTTGATGTATCGCCCCTGTGCGAAATCACATTGGAATCAAATCCCGGCACATTGGACGGGGAACGATTGGGCGCCTTTCAAAATCTGGGGGTTAATCGCCTGTCGATTGGGGTCCAGAGTTTTAATGATGAAGAATTGGCATTCCTGGGGCGGCGCCACAGTGCGACCGATGCCCGCCGATTGATTGACGCAGGATTAAATGCAGGCCTGCGTGTGTCGGCGGATTTTATCTATGGCCTGCCGGGACATACGGCACCCAGTGTTGAACATCTGTGCCGTCAAATTAATGACATCGGGTTACGACACGCGTCGCTGTATGAATTAACGATTGAACCGGCGACGCCATTTGGCAAAATGAATCTGGATATGCCGGACAACGACACCATGGCCGACATGTACAATGCGATTTCGGATACGTTGCACCTGGCCAGGTACGAGGTATCAAATTACGCCGCCCCGGGCAACGAATGCCAACATAATTCCAATATTTGGGACGCGGCGCCGTACATTGGATTGGGCCGCGGGGCCGCGGGCCGTCCCATCATTGATGACGTTTGGCATGACCAAATGGGGGGCGGCGGGCGCTGCACCCCGATATCGAATACCACGCGCGCCGTTGAACAAATTATTACCGGTATGCGCACCACGCGCGGGGTTAACCTGACGCCGGATGTGCGCGCGGCGATTGATTGGAACGCGGCGCGCGATATGGACGGTTTAATTACATTGACCCCCGACAACCGTTTGGCGGCAACGAATAACGGCATCTTGATTTTGGACGAAATATTGATAAAATTGGTGGCATAAAATGGAAAACAAATTCTTGAACATTATTGGAATAATCGCTGTGGCCGTATCGCTGGCCGGGGCGTTTTATATGACAAAGGACAAAAAAATGACCACAGGTATCCGTCCCCAAGACATGGATTTAACCGTACGCCCGGGCGACGATTTTTATGATTACGCATCCCGCGGGTGGCGCGACGCCAACCCCATTCCGGACGACTATGTGCGCTATGGGTCGTTTGACGTTCTGCGGTCGGAAAATTTGGAACGGGTGCGCAACATCGCCGAAAATGATAACGGCAAAATCGGCACACTGTACCGCATCGCCATGGATGCCGAAAAATTAAACGCCGACGGCACCACGCCCGTGGCGGCGGATTTGGCCCAGATTGATGAAATCAAATCCCGCGACGAACTGGCCGATTTTTTGGGCAAGATGCACGCGACCGTCACATCGTTTTGGGGGGACGGGGTGTCACTGGACGAAATGGACAGCGACCATTTCCTGTATAACATTCACCAGGGGGGCGTGGGACTGTCGCGCGATTATTTCTTTGACGACGATGCCAAGGCGGCCGACACCCGCACCAAGTACAAGAAATACATCACAGACCAGATGCAAAACTTTGGCATTGATGTGGACGCAGACGCCCTGTATGCGTTCGAGGAACGCATGGCCCGGGCCTTTCATACCAAGGAAGTCCTGCGCGACCCGCACGCCAATTACCACAAAATTTCGCGCCGCGACATGGCGGCCCAGTTCCCGGGCTTTGATTGGGATGCGTATTTTGCCGCCCGCCAAATTGCGCCGGAATTTATCAACGTGGCCCAGCCATCGGCCATCACCGAATCCATCGCCATCATGCGCGACACCGATTTGGAATTAATAAAAACATATTTGAAATGGCGCGTGATTAATTCGGGCATCGGGCTGTTGGATGATAAAACATACGACATCGCGTTTGACTTTTATAACCGCACCATCAATGGCCAGACGACGCCAAAACCCCGTTGGAAACGCGCGGTTTCCATGATTGACGATTCCCTGGGGGAATCGGTCGGCCAGTTGTATGTCGACAAATATTTTTCCCCCGCGGCCAAGGAACGCATGACCCAGTTAATCGAAAACCTGCGCCGTGCGTTGGGAATGCGGATTGAAAAATTGACGTGGATGTCGGATGAAACACGCGCACGGGCGTTGGAAAAACTGGGGACCTTTCGGGCGAAAATCGGATACCCGGACAAATGGCGCGACTATTCAAAACTGGACATTCGCGCGGACGCGTCTCTGTGGGACAATATGACGCGTGTTGCCGAATTCGAAGACCGTTTTTGGATGGATAAAATCGGCCAGAAAAATGACCCGACGATTTGGTACATGAACGCGCACGAGGTCAACGCGTATTATGACCCGTCAACAAACGAAATCTGTTTCCCGGCGGGAATTTTGCAGTACCCGTTTTTTGACATGGATGCCGACGATGCGTTTAACTATGGCGCCATCGGCAGTGTTATTGGCCATGAAATGACGCACGGTTTCGACGACACCGGCCGGCACTTTGACGCGCGCGGCAACATGCGCGATTGGTGGACCGACGCCGATGCAGACGCCTTTGTGAAACGGGCGGACGTGATGCGCAAATTCTTTGACAATATTTTGGTGGCGCCCGGCGTTCATGCCAACGGGACATTTACATTGGGTGAAAACCTGGCCGATTACGGCGGCATCACGGTGGCCTATACCGCGTACAAGAATTTTGCACAAATCCCCGCGCCGGATGAAAACGGCCGAACGGGGGACATGCGCTTTTTCATTGCGTACGTGGGAACCGAAAAGTCGAATATCCGCGACGACGCCCTGATTAATCAAACCAAGACCGACGAACATTCCCTGTCGCGGTGGCGGGTAAACGGCATCTTGCCGCATATTGATGCATGGTATGACGCCTTTGACATCACGCCGGCCGATAAAATGTATATCGCCCCGGACGCGCGGGTTAAATTATGGTAGGAAACGGGGCCGCGGCCCCGTTTTCATTTACGCCACAACAAATTTCTGGTATAATACGGGAATCAATAAAACGGGGGAATAACAATGAAAGTGTCAATTATCGGCATCGGCAGCGTGGGGTCCGCGGTCGCCACCGCGGTCCAGAATACCGGCCTGGCGTCGGAAATGGTGTTGTTGGACCGGGATACGGCGCGCGCACGGGCGGCGGCCGAAGATTTGGGCCACGCGGCCGCGTTCTGTTGGGACGTCAATATCCGCGCGGCGTCCGGTTATCGTGATATCCGTGGGTCCGATGTTGTGATTATCGCGGCGGGCGCCAATCAAAAGCCGGGCGAAACCCGCATGGATTTACTGAATAAAAACGCGGCGGTCATCAATGACATTGTACCGCGCATCATGCCAAATGTTGATGCCCAAACAGTTAAGATAATTGTGGTGACCAATCCCTTGGACGTGATGGTTATGTTAACACAACGCCTGTCCAAATTACCCTCCGGTCGCGTTATCGGTACTGGAACGATGCTGGATTCGGGGCGCCTGCGCACGATATTGGCCCGCGGCCTGGGGGCGTCCACCCAATCGATAAACGCATACGTCCTGGGGGAACATGGCGACAGCAGTGTGATTAACTGGGCATCGGCCACAGTGGGTGCAATCGGCCTGGATGATTTTTGTCGCCAGACAAAAATTTCATTAACCCAGACCACGCGCCGCACAATCGAATACCGCGTCCGAAACGCCGCCTATGAAATTATCCAGGGCCGTGGCGCCACATGGGATGGGATTGGGTCGGCGGCGGCGGATTTACTGAAATGCATCGCGCGCAACGAACGCCGCATTTTGACGGTCAGCACCACCGCCACCCGCATGGGCGTGGCCATGTCAATGCCGTCGATTGTGGGGGCGGATGGGGTAACAACCGTCCTGATGCCCAAGATGTCGGACGCAGAATCGGTCGCCTTGAAACGGTCGGCGAAAATCATCCGCACCAATTTTGACGCCATCGCGAAATAAAATGCATAAACAAAACCGGGCAACGCCCGGTTTTGTTTTACAGATTCTGGGCCACCCAGTCCCAATCAATTAAATGCGTCAAGAACGCGTCAATAAATTCATCGCGCCGGTTTTGATAATCCAAGTAATAGGCGTGTTCCCACACATCCAGGGTTAAAATCGGCTGCATCCCGTGGGTCATGGGCGTATCGGCGTTTTCGGTGTTGACCAAACGCAATTTATTCCCGTCACGCACCAGCCATGTCCACCCGCTGCCGAATACAGCGCGGGCGGCATCGGCAAAATCATTGCGGAATTGGTCGACCGAACCAAACGCATCAATAATCGCCCGCGGAACCGGCGCATCCACCCCCCGCCGCAGACAGCGAAAGAAAAACGCATGATTAAAAACCTGGGCGGAATTGTTGAAAATTTTCTGACCCATGGGCGTCGCATCGGTGGCCGATTGCATGATAATCTGGGCCAGGGGCTGGGATTCGTATTCGGTCCCAGCAATCAAATCGTTTGTTTTTTTTATATATCCCGCCAGATGATGGCCGTAATGATATTTAATGGTGCTTGCCGACATATATGGCGCCAGCGCATCGACCCCAAATGGCAACGGAAATTGTTCCAGTGAAAACATGGCGTATCCCCCCGATTGTGTTACCCCAACATTTTGACGCGCCCACCCAAATTCTTCAACAGGAACCTATGACCATTTCGCCGGCGGGATATTATGCCGATAAAAAGGGCTTGCACCCATCGGCATCGATTTCTATAATTACCCCATCAAAGGAGAAAATTATCATGAAAAAAACGTTATTATTTGCGGCGCATGCGGCGCTGGTGTTCATGGGCGCGGCGGGCGCGACGGATGTTCGTCTGTTTTATTCCCCGTCATGTCCGCATTGTCATCATGCGCGTGACTTTTTCGCCCAACAGATGATGTATGAATACCCCGACATTGAAATCATCAATATCAATGTGATGGACAACAACAACATGCCCCTGTTCCGGGATGCCGTCACCAAGTGCAAGTTTGACAACGGTGGCGTTCCGGTGATTGTGGTGGGTGAAAAATGTTTCCAGGGCTACGCCGACTTCATGCAGGACGATTTGCGCCGCGCGGTTGAAAGCGGCATGACCGACGACCAGATTCAGGCCGCCGCCGCCGTCCGCAGCGCCATGACGCGCGATGCCGACGGTTATCGCACCCAGCATACCGGCCGCGTTGCAAAAATGGCCGAATTTGGCACCGCACCGCAAAAAAAAACTGATAATGGGTCAATGACCTATTGGTACGTGTTGATGGCGGCCTTGGTCATGGGATTGGTTGTTGTATTGGGACGGCGTCGGAAATAATTCCGTCAAAGGGCTAAGACTATGCTGGATTTAACAACTTTGGATTATGTGTATGTGGGCGTCGTGGTGGCGTCCACGATATGGGCCACGATACGCGGGGGTATTTACGAAACGGTCGCAACGCTGTCATGGGTTGTGGCGGCGGTGGCGGCGCGTTTTGCTTCGCCCTGGCTGGACGGCGTGTTTCAACAATGGTTTAACCTGACGGAATCGACGGTCGGCACGATGGTGTCTTCGTACTTTATCGTGTTTTTCGTTATCCTGCTGATAATGGGACTGTTTAACCAACGCCTGCGGTCACGAATCCAGGCCAGCATGCTGCGCGTGACAGACCATACGCTGGGGGTGATTTTCGGAATTATCCGCGGGATTGTGGTCATGGGATTGGTGTATTGGGCGGCATTGTGGTACTATTCCGACACGCCCGGCCTGCCCGCCTGGATTGCCCAGGCGCGCACCCGCCCGATTATGCAACTGACGGCGTTAAAGATTCAGCAATGGTTTATCCCCGGTGAAAACAAATTGTTGGCCCGCGATATGACCGGCACCCGCGAAGCGATGGACATTTATAACAATCTGATTAACCCCGCGGTACAAACCGCGACGGTTTCGCCGACGAAAACCACGACTGCCGCCGCCCCCCAGGACACGCCCGATGCCGGCACCGACACCGGATACAAAAGTTCGGAACGCACGGCCCTGGAAAACCAGTTGCTGCAAATCGAAACCGCGGCACGGGCCGGCGATGATTTATCGATTGAGGCAGATGAATAATCGTAAAAAAACCGGAAACAGTCCGGTTTTTTTATTTGCACCATCCCTGGACTTGGCCAAACATTTTACCAAATATGGCATGCTGGGCCACCCGCCCAGCCCATTGACCACCCGCAAGTTGGGCGGCGGTGCGGCGACTGCCGTATACATCGGCGCATTGCCATTTGGGGGCCATTTCTAAACGGCCACTATCTTGGTCGCGTATTACCAGATTCACTGCAACAGCAACCCCGCTGTTGGAAAAAGTGGGGTTGACGATTCCAACATGCCCCATTGGCACATCCGCCAGGGGGATAACCAAACTGACACACGCAGCAATTTCACGTCCCGCCATCCAGGGCGCTTGTTCCATAACCCGTTTCATGCCCCACATGTTTTTTGTATGGGCCAATTGATGAATCAGCGGAAAATTTAAATAATCTTGGCGGTTCCACTGTTTTATATCAAAATTGTACACCAGACCGGTCGCGTAATACGCCCCCAATATATCACGCGCCGCCCCATCGGTCAAAGTCTGGGACAGGGGACGCGTCAAAACTGGTATATAAAGTTCATGTTTCATGGTCAATCTTTATCCAAAGAAACTTATTCTATACACAAATTCACCATTTGTCAAATAAACTGTATTCTATTTATCCCCCCCATAAACGGATTATGTTTGACAATCCGCCCCCGGGTGTGGGATAATTTTCCTAGTACAGGATTAAAACGCAAAAGGATATAAAATGAAAAAAATATTTGCCATGGCCGCGATATCGGTCACCACGGCAACCGGCGCCTGGGCGGCGGAAATCACCCCTTACTTTGGCATGGGAATTGTTATCGACAAGGCCGGCACATCTGCCAAGCGCGTTGGATTCAATGCCGACAATATCGATATCAAATTAACCCCTGATATCATGCGCAATCCTGATATTAATAAACTGATGTCCGATGCGATGGGTGCAGCGATTGTTCGCGACGGCGGGGGCGATATGAAATTCGACATGGCCGTTGCCGGCGAATTCGTCGCAGGTATCAAATGGGGACATTTGCGCGCCGAACTAGAGGCCGCATTCCGCAGCGCATCCGAAGACAAATACGATATCTTTAACGGCAGTTTTTCAAAACTGGGCGGCATTCTAAACGTCAACGCCGACATCGCCACCACGACCGAGGTCACGCACAATTCATACATGGCCAATGTCTATTATGACTTTAAAATCGCTGATTCACGTTGGGAACCCTATGTCGGGGGCGGTATCGGCGTTGGCACGTATAAACAAAAGGCCAAGGTTGATGTGTCGGGTGACGCGACATTCATGGCCAACAATATTCCCTTTGACCAATCCATGACCGTTCTGGAAAATGACGAAACCGTCTTCGAATGGCAGGTTGGATTTGGCACCGCGTACCACTTTACGCCAAACTGGGCGGCGGATATGGCATACCGCTTTAATTCATCGACCATCGGTGGCGAATTTGTTTATGCGCATGAATTGAAATTGGGCGCGCGTTATTCGTTCTAGGGTATGGATGCGTACCAAATTCCCCCCGCCCGGGGGGATTTTTTATGCATCATCCGGGCAACGCACAATCGACCGTTACCGTAAAAAAACGCCCCCGTGGTGGGGGCGATTTTAATGCGTTTTTATTGTTTCTGATTTTTTTGAAAGTTCCAACAATCCCGGCACATGTCACCCAGATTTTTTTCCGCACGCCAACCCAACTCGCGCTGGGCCAGCGAAGCATCGGCATAAACCATGGGCGCATCACCCGCGCGACGCGGCTTGATAACATACGGGATATCAAACCCGCATGCGCGTGAAAATTCCTGGACGCATTCCAGAACGCTGTACCCGTGACCGGTTCCCAAATTGTAAATCCGCATTCCCCCCAGGTTTTCCAGCGCACGCACATGCCCCACCGCCAGGTCGGACACATGAATATAATCGCGAATACATGTCCCGTCGGGCGTATCGTAATCGTTTCCAAAAATCCCCAGTTCTTTTAATTCACCGATTGCCACCCGCATGATAAAGGGAAACAAATTGTTGGGAATCCCACGCGGCGATTCACCGATTAATCCGCTGGCGTCTGCGCCCACCGGATTGAAATAGCGCAACATCGTGATATTCCAATCCCCATCCGCCGCCGCCACATCACCCAGAATGCGTTCAATCGCCAATTTCGTGTACCCGTACGGCGACAAGGCCCCCAGGGGTGAATCCTCGGTAATCGGCAGTGTTTCCGGCATACCGTAAACGGTGGCGCTGGATGAAAAGATTAAGTTTTTGACCCCGTGCAGCCCCATCACATCCAACAGGTTTAACGTCGACACCAAATTGTTTTGATAATACATCAATGGTTTTGCCACGCTTTCGCCCACGGCCTTGAACCCGGCAAAGTGGATAACCGCATCAATTTGATGGTCACGGAATACGGTTTCCACATCACCGCGATTAAGCATGTCGCCCTGGTAAAACACCGGCCGGCGCCCGGTAATTTGTTCGATTTTATCGATAACATCCGCGTCCGCGTTGGATAAATTGTCGATAATCACGACATCATGGCCGGCGCGCATCAATTCAACGGCGGTATGACTGCCGATATACCCGGCGCCCCCTGTTAACAAAACCTTCATCAAAACCTCCCTTAATCACTTTCCCCCAGGCTATCCTTTTTATGCCGTTAAATCAAGTTCTACATTTCTTTCAGCCGGTCGATATATTTATCCATAATGGATGAATAAATGTCATTGGTATCCCTGGCCGCAAACCTGTCGGGCGTGCGGGTGTTAAGGCCTCTGGCGTTCCCCTGGCGTCCACGGGCGATAAATTCATCGTATGATTTCACCGCATAGTGATTGATACGGATCTTGTTTGAACTGGGCGGATTGTACGTTTGATTAATCGTCCCCAACTTTTTGCCGTTTTCATCGATGACAAAGCCCGCCACTTCGTTAATATGCGGATTGCTTTGACGCACCACCAAACGTGGATTGACAATTGACTTGCACCCCGCGGCCCGCGTTTTGTCCCCGTGATATTTGTAATTTTCAATGACCAGGCCATCGGGCTTTTTCCGGTGACCGCCCGACCCATACATAATCCACGTTAAAACCAACAACCCAAACCGCGGCGGCAACGTCTTTAAAAATTCAGGTATGGTGTTGTGCATCACCGGTACAATAAATTCATCAACGTCAACAATGGCCATCCACCGCGTTTCCTCTGCAAATTTGTTCAATGCATCGACATAGATATTGTTTTGCTGGCCCGCGCCCGGCCATGGGATATATTCGACAATCCCCCGACGAATATACGGCGCCAAAACAGTTTTGGTATCATCCGTCGAATCATTATCGTATAGATAGAACTTTTCCACCCCGACCAAGATATGAAAATCCAGCCATTCTTTCAGATACGGTCCCTCGTTTTTCATCGTGGCCACAATTGACAATTCATGCGGAAATGTTCGCTTTTTATCCGTCCGCATAACGCGTCCCCAATTTCGTACCCCCATGTACATGATGGCCCGGGCCAATTTTCGATAGACTTTGAACGGAATCCATCCGGTCATAATTTTGGCAAATAAAACCTTGTTTGACGTTAAAATTGGTAATGACATATCATAATCCCCTTTGATAAAAACAAACCCCTATTTTGTGGAATAGGAGTCGGGAAGTTCGATAAGTCAGATAACTTTGACCTTGTGGTTTTCGGGTCAATGACCCTGTTGTATAGCCACAACTTCCCGACAAGTGTCGGGATTGTTAGTCAAAACACAATGTGTGCTAGTTATCCGGGTTATCGACGCCCTACTACTAACATACTCATGCATCGCATGAATACAGAAAACATATTAAAAGATAAACGGCCTAAAATCAACCATGAAATCTGAAAATCGCCCGCGGAAACAAAAACATGAATTGGCATTATTTCCAATAATGATGCGTTTACCGCCCGGCACTTGCGACCCGCTTTGATGATACAAGTATATTTTTTCACGATATTGCCGGTTACGTCATTTTTATCGTGGGCGCGAAAAAAACACAACCAAATCATCATCCCGACCCGATGCACGACTGTGCTTTATCTGGGCCATAAATTCATCCCATGACTGGGTTACATAACGATTTATGCGAATTTTATCGATTGGCGCCCGTGCATCCATCCGCCGGCGCTGCCATATAAAACCCAATGAATACAGACCTGGGAATATTTCTCGTACCGGGTTAAAAATTCCGGAATCGTTTTATGGACCACCGGCACAATAAACGCGTCCGCGTCGATAATCGCCATCCACCACGTTTTCATACCATAATGATGCCCCGCATAATTATAAATATCTGTTTGAACCTTTTGCCCTGAATAATCCTTTTCCCCTGGATAACCTTGGTATGTAATAATTCCCGATTTAGTGTTTTTTTTCTGTATTTCGGCGTTTCATCCGTCCCATTATTGGATGCATATATAAAAATGTTCGCCTCCCATTAATTTATAGTATTCTATAAACTCGGTTTAATACCTTTCTTCGTCTTGGACCGTTAATAAAATTCTCAGATACTATTTATCCCCCCAACACAAACGCCCCACATTGCGCCAGAAATGTACGCACTGCGCCCTTCTCTATGGGAAATAAATATAATCATACCCATGCTGACCAACCGTTAACTATCCACACAACGTCCAGCATTGCGTTCCATAATCCATTAATCCCGTCACTATCCCATGCAGCAAATTCCAAAAAAAATCGACGCCGCGCTTGATAATCAGGCAGAACAACATCCCCTTTAAATACGCCCTTGTATTCATCTGTCTAATGGTACAGATTGGCCGCGATGTATCAACAATCCCCATCACACATCCCCCAGAACAAGATGAAAATCCACCAATTATTTGAAATTTATGCATAAAATTCCCCTTTCGCTTTATATTAAACATCAAAATTTGACAATTTAGGGAACTTTTGTTACACTTAGAATGGTTAGAATTGTTCTAATGTGTATTAGAATCGTTCCCCCAGCCCAGCCTGTTCCAGCAGATTGGGCTGTTTTTTTTATTCGTCGTCCGTATCCAGCGCCGCAACCCGGGGCCGCGCCGTTTTTAAATCCACCACCAACATGTCATCTTCCATCGTGACATCATAATTGCAGGTTTCTTTGGGCATAATGTGATACGTTTCGAAAAACGCCTTGTTTACAATTTTAAATCCCTGACCTTGGGGGCGAATTTTCACCGCGTATCCGTCATCCATCATGATTAATTTCAGGCCAATTTTTTTGTCTGCTGGGTCAAAATAAAGTTTGGCAAATCGATCCCGGCGTAAATCAATCATGAATTTACGCATCACCCCGCCGGTAAATGATAATTCACCGCGACCAGAAATCGTCGCCCGTACATTATTTTTTGCCCGTACTTCTCTAAATTCAATAAAAGCCATTTTTATCTTCCTTTTAAACTACTCCCTATCATATATCCCAATGTTTTTCATGTCAACATTTTTTTATTATTTTATTCATTTATATCGCCCGTTCAATATCGCCGTTCATTACCGTGGACGATACAAAAACAAAAAAAATGCTTAAATCCGGGTAAAAGAACTAATCGCGATTGATGGTTGATTATGCGCGCACTTCCCGTCATAATTACAATAATATGACGAAAATATTTACAATTGGCTTTAGCAGCAAGACCCCAGACGCGTTTATGGACGTGTTAAATGCAGTGCGTGTACGCAGAGTCTGGGACATACGCCAATGGCGCGCCTGCACATACGTGCCATTTTATAGCGGCGAAAACCTGGCGGTGGCATTGGGACCGCGATATGAATATCACCCAGAATTCGCCCCAACGGTGGAAATCCTGGCCGGATATAAAGATGGTCGCATAACCTGGCCTGATTATGAACGAATGTACCGTGAATTATTGGCCGCACGCCGCCCGACCGTGGGCCTCACCCCGGCTGACCTTGACCGAATTTGCCTGTTATGTACCGAAAAATCCGCTCTACAATGCCACCGCCGCCTGGCGGCCGAATACATCGCCGAACAATTCCCCGACATCGACATCGTGCATTTATAGCTACTGATATTGCTTTTAGCCTCTAATGATTGCAACCAGCTCTTTATACACAGATGGATTGTTAACCACAATGATTTCTAATTTCTTCTTAGCACGGGTAACAGCTTGATATAACATACCTAAGAAATTGTAAGGATTCCTTTCAACAGTATTTGAGCAGAGTTTTCCATTATCGGAATAATAAAACGTTCTTCCTATCATTACAGATACATTATCAAATTCTTGCCCAATAACTTCATGAGCGGCACCAACGCACGATTTTAAACCACTTAATAGGTTTATTTGCGGATTTGGATAATACCTTGATGGTGTATACCGGACAAAACTATAATCTACATTTGTCTCTAAATATTGATATGCACTTCTAAAGTTTTTAAAATAAGTAAGAGAAACTTCTGCGCAATTCCCATCAAATTCACTCGTTAAGTCAAACATCTTATTTATAAAAGATGCAAGTTTATGGTTCGTTCTTATTTTCTTTCCTAATGTATAATTCGGACGGGAGTTTTGTCTAATTAGACTAACGGATTCACTTCTAAATTCACCATCTGACAGTTTTTGTTTTTCATCATAACACAAAATACAGTTTATGTTATGCGTTTTTACATATTCTATAATTTGTTCTAGTTGGCTTGTGAATAGCCTTTGTGCCTCATCTATAAGTATGACATCAAAATTATTAAGAACTGAATTATTTATATTTTCCATAAACGTTTTTATGTTAGAAATAGAAAATCCATAATTTCTCATTAATTTATCATGTCCGGGGTTTAATTGCGCGACATGAACTATTAAAGCCCGATCATTACTCTCCATTATTCTTTTGGCGTAATCATATAATAGCAACGATTTGCCTGTTCCTGCCGCACCTTCTATGGCCACAATATTTCCAGTAGAATTGCAAAAAATGCTATCGAGATCGCGTATAATATTGTCTTGTTGCGGAGTTAAGAAATAATATCCATTTATAAATTCATCCGTGGCATTAAATGGCGAAACAAGATAATTAAAAGCACCAAATAAAGTATCTAAATTATCTGTATATAAATCTGTTTGTTCCAAAATACTTGTAACGACTTGTCCAAAATCAATCTCCGAAAGGCCGTTATCTTCATTTAAACTATAAAATTTATCCACATTCAATATGTATGTATAAAGTTTCAATGGTTTCTTAAGAAGAGATAAATAAAATTTATTTTGAACCAATTGTTTTTTTACTTTATCTTCGGTCGACTCACTCTTTATTTCTAAATTTACAATGTAGTTTGAACCCATTCTCAAAAAATCGAATTCTTTTCCAATTTGAGGTATATTATAGCCAAAATAAAAACCATTAAACGATCCGACTGGAAGTCCTTTTTCGATAAATCTTTTAGCCAGAATTTGTATAATTTCTTTTTCTGTATCTTTCGGCAAAACTTCCAAATACCTACAGGCTGCATCTGAAACATCAGATGCCAAACTTTCAGCAAAAGAAATCAAATTCAGCGTTCTCATTTTTATATGTCACAAATTGTTATATGTACGGTCTATAACTCCATCATAATTTTCATATCGTTCTGATATATAATCAAATTGCCGTATTTTTCAAGTATAAACATAAGATTTGTCCCTACATTAACACATTAACTTTCAAATCGCCTATATAGAGGGGAAGTGTATCGTTTTTTGGGTTCGCGCCTGAGTAAACTTTCACTCGACCTTATATATAGGAACCCCTAAAAATTTTTAGGGATAGATAACAAAAACTATAAGGAGAGTCTAATGACTGACTTAACAATCCAAAACATAGAAAATCGCCCGGATACGGGCGTATAAAAACAACCCGAAGTTGCACAACCATGCCCAGATGGCGAAGATACGCGAATCCATTCGCGAATTCGGATTTATCAATCCAGTTTTACTGGACGAGAATCTGGAAATCATTGCCGGGCATGGGCGCGTGACGGCAGCCCAGGATGCCGGTATGCGTGACGTTCCGGCGATAATCCTGTCGCATCTGACGGAGACCCAAAAGCGCGTATATCGCATTGCCGATAACAAACTGACCGAGCTTGGCAAATGGAGTATCGAGCTGTTGAACTTAGAGTTCAGCGAGTTAAGCAACCTTGACCTGGATTTCAATCTGGAAATTACCGGGTTTGAAACCGCTGAAATAGACCTGATTCTGGACGGCGACGGGACAAGCGATCCGAAAGCTGACGCCATTCCGGCGCTGCTAGACGAAGACCGGCGGTGCCACCGCGGCGACATTTGGAAACTTGGACGACACACAATCGTCTGTGGCGATGCGCTGATGGCCGAGTCTTATGCCGCCCTTATGGGTGACGAGCGCGCCCAGATGGTTCTGACCGATGCGCCGTATAATGTAAAGGTCCGGAGCATCGGATCCATGGGCAAAAACAAGCACGATGAGTTTGCCATGGCGTCAGGCGAGATGACACCAGCCGAGTTCACAGAGTTCCTGACGACCTTTATGCGCCATGCCAAGGAATATTCCGTGAAGGGCGCCCTGCATTACCTGTTTATGGACTGGAAGCACGTTGGCGAAATGACCACCGCCGGCGCGGCCGTCTATGACGATTTCAAAAACATCTGTGTTTGGAATAAAACCAACGGCGGCATGGGCAGCCTGTATCGCAGCAAGCACGAGCTATGCTTTATCTATAAATCTGGCACCGCACCCCACATCAATAACATAGAACTCGGCGCACATGGGCGATATCGGACGAACGTTTGGGACTATGCCGGCGCAAATGCGTTCGGCGCGGGTAAAGACGACCTGAAACTGCACCCGACCGTAAAGCCGGTCGCAATTGCTGCGCGATGCGATACTGGACGTGACGCGCCGGGGCGACATTGTTCTGGATTGTTTCTTGGGCTCGGGCTCTACACTGATTGCGTGTGAACTGACCGGGCGCGTATGCCGCGGGATAGAGATAGAAGAAAAATACTGTGACGTCACAATCAAACGCTTTGAAACATTGACTGGCACAAAGTCCGAAAAGATAGGAGAAATCAAATGATAGGCTATAAATTACCACCAACCGCCACACAATTCAAACCCGGTCAGTCTGGCAACCCAAAAGGCCGTATACTTACGGCCTTTTATTATTTTTTTGCTTTGGTGGATTTTGTCCATCTACTTTTATCTGTATACCGCCAAATCATTACACTCAGTATATTTTTTGATTTTAAGGTCCCATCGCTATTTAGTGGATTTATCCCCAGTGATACCAATTTTTCCAAATATTCTTCTGATATATACCCTTTGGTACGTTCACGCAGGTATTCTATATCCGCCAATGCCTGCTTTGTTGTCGCGCGCGATTTGGGGCGCGGCTTCTTCGGCTGAATGGGTATAAACAATGACTTAAAGCACCTGTTCTGATGGTCACAATTATGAAAGTCGGTCCATTCTAGATTATATTCGTTTTCTATTCTGAATCCTGGGTGTTCCGCAATCCATTTCTTTACATCCGTTTGATTTATAATATTCCAATCACATTTACGTGGCGAATATACCCCGGACTTTGTGCGGAATGCAAAGCCTTGGGCGCGCGGGCTGCAAAAACCATCCCAGTAATATTTATCATTTGATATCACAATACATGCACCCGAATGAACCTGGTCATTTTTAATCAGACGTTCAATACGATTGACATCTTTCCAGATTTCATATCCGCCTAAATCCTGGGCACCTTGATTTTTTAAGATATTACGCACAGATATCTGTGTTTGACCATATATATTATCTGCCGGAATATGTTTGGTTTTGTATTTAAGTTCAATCGGGTATAACCGACCGCCATGCACAATCATGATATCGACATAGATTTTACGACCACCCTGGTCGATTGGAAATTCCAATATGATTGACGTGTCAGGTTCGCCTTGGAATGCGCGTTCTAACTCCATCGCCAGGCTGTGCTGAAAATCCGCCTCTGACACAAAAAAAACGGTTTTGAGATTTTAAATTATTAAATGCCTCTCGAATTTTATCTATTACCATAATTTGCTCCATATTATAGGTGGGGCCGCAGCCAGTGTTCAAATTCATCCACAATTTCAAGCAATTTCTCCGGCACGTATTCGCGTGCGGTGGATTTTATATCATCCGGCACGCCATAATATGCCCCGGCAATCGCCCCGGTAATTGCGCCGATAGTATCACTGTCACCACCGATTGAAATCGCATTGCGTATTGCATCTTCAAAACTTGTTGATTCAAAAAAGCACTCTAATGCCTGGGGGACTGTGCCCTGACACGAGCTATCCCAACTATAATTTTCTTGTAATTCCGCAATCGATGGGCACGGGGCGTAGTAATTATCAGTTATGTATTTTTCGATTTCTTTTTTATCCTTGCCCATACGTGCCAAAAATACGGCAATCGCGGTTGCTTCGGCACCTTTTATGCCCTCTATATGATCATGACTAACCGATGTCACCATATACGACAAATGCTTAACCTCTGCCATACTGCGCCCAACCCATCCGACCGCTGACACGCGCATTGCCGCACCATTGCCCCAACTGTTATATGGTTCTGATTCCTTATTAAACATCCATTTTGCGAACCTGAATCCATAACCCATATTGGGATATTGAAAGCCGATCCTACGCATAGACTCAACGGTATGTTTTTGCAGTTCACCACCGTCACGTTTCCATTTCATCAGTGCATGCGCCACAGCAATCGTCATGCAAGAATCATCTGTGATATAACCATTCACATGAAAGAACGGAAAACTCTTTGTTTTTATGTTTGAAAACTCATAAACCGAACCAACAATATCACCGACAATCGCACCCCAGAGCATCAACTTACCTCCTTGCTTAAAAACTTGTCCAATTCTTTAATCTTTTGCTTTTTCCAAGCGCCTTCGCTTTTGCAGAAATGTGCATAATCCTTTAATTCCGGAACCACACGCACCCAGTCACCCCAATAATACCCAAATACGGGCTGCCCATGCGCTATGTGTCGGCGTAAAATCGCAATATTTGAATCTAATGCCGCACGCGCATAATCATTCCATTTATTTGGGTTATGAGAGAAATCGCGCGACGATACTGTGTGGCATGGATAAAACTCTAACAGCAAGACATCTGCAGGGTTTAGTTTATGCTTCTCAAATACACCAAAGAAATCATCCCACCAATCATTGTATTTTTGACACTCAGTCAAAGACATTCCGGAATCTTTATAAACATCATCTCTTTGCATTGTGTATTCAGGCAATCGTTTTGGCCATTTGGGATCGCCGCCCGGATTACATAGCAATATTACCAGACGTGGATTTTTCTCGTTTCCAAACCACTTCACCGGCAAAATATACGGATCAACGCACACAAAATTCCCCTTTTAAATAGATTTGACCGCCAAACAGGAATTTGACGGTCGGGGAGTTGGTGTCAATAAGTGAATGTTCCATTTCCTTTGGGAAAACCCTATTGCATAACAAACTGCTCCCCGACCAAAGTCGGGGTATTATAACGACATATCACCGCACTTGTGGGCCACCACAGCCCCGAACCCAATTCCCATTGGATTCATTGCCAGTTTTGCATAAAGAATCACTTAAATCAACTGATTAAATCCTTATTTCGCTAAATAACAGTGTAATTTTTTACTTGATCCTTTGTCTTTTTTATTGTATATTACAGGCGTTTGGAAGACATATGAAAAAGACAATTGTAGAATTATTTGCTGGCGTTGGGGGATTCAGACTAGGGTTTGAAGCCGCGGACAAGACGTGGAAAACAGTATGGGCAAACCAATGGGAACCGGGCGCCAAGAATCAGCATGCATACACGTGTTATAAAACACATTTTGAATCACAAGGCGGGATTAACAAGTTTTCCAATACAGACATCCATTCTGTTCCTGCTGAATCTATTGTCGACCACACAATCCTGGTTGGCGGATTCCCGTGCCAAGATTACTCTGTTGCCGGCACACAGTCCAAGGGGATAGAAGGAAAAAAAGGGGTTTTATGGTGGGATATAGACCGTATTTTAAGAGCTAAACGTCCACCATTTGTATTGTTGGAAAATGTTGACAGATTAATAAAATCCCCCGCCAAACAGCGTGGACGTGATTTTGCAATAATTTTAGCCTGCCTGAATAATATGGGGTATTATGTAGAATGGCGCGTGGTAAATGCCGAAGAGTACGGATTCCAACAACGCAGACGCAGAACATTTATATTTGCCGCTCATAAAAGCACAAAATATGCTCAAAAGTTAAGACACACACACAACCTGCAAACGGACACTCTATTTGCTCGCGTTTTACCGATTATGCCTTTTAATGAACTGCTTATGAAGACCACAGCACTTCCAACAGACTTATTATCAATATCTACCAACTTTGCATTCATCTTTGAAAATACAGGCATAATGATTGACAGCCAAATAGAAACCATAAAAACTAAACCAATCAACACCCTACCGTCAGCAAGAAAAACACTTGATGATATTATGGAAATAGAGGCAGAAGACAGATTTTTTCTATCCCCAGAATTGTATAAAAAATTTGTATATATGAAAGGTGCAAAAAAAGAAGAACGGACGTCATCAACAGGATACAAATATTTTTATACAGAAGGTCCAATCCCCTTTCCAGATTTGACCAACCGGGCAGCCCGAACAATCCTAACTAGTGAAGGTTCAAACAGCCGAACAACCCATATAGTAAAAGACAAAGCGACCGGAAATTTAAGGAAACTCACCCCTGTTGAATGCGAACGCATTGATGGCTTCCCAGACAATTGGACAAACACCGGAATGCCTGAAAAGTTCCGATATTTCTGTATGGGCAATGCATTGGTTGTTGATTTAATACAAGTAATTGCCACAGGAATAACGGAAATAGTAAATCAAGAAGACTAAGCTACCATTTTTCTTATCTGATTACCTACGTATGCGCGATTAAGAAAGAAACACTTTTTCTTTTCGCGCGTTCCTTGGGGCGTTTCCATTAAATCGTTTGAGTTTTGAGCCTTTGGCCTAATGTGAGCTACTGGATTTTCAGACATTTTTATAAAATGCCCATAATCCCCCGCACGAATTTTTGCAACAGTATCACGCCATAAATCTTGCATCGCACCATCCAGGTCAGCAGCAGGCATATTCCAAAACATAGCCTTTTCAAAAATTATTTCATTCAGATTCAAATCACGTTGACACGAATACGGCTTTGTAGCCTTAAAAACCAGCCACAGATGCTTTTCATTTTCAAACAACGATTTTATGTCGGACGTTTCCCAATCTTCCTGCAAAACAATTTCTTTATAATTTATATAAGGAAAAGACATACTTTCCTTTGGAATTCCATTCGGCAACAACAAAATATTTTTCACCTGAATACCAGATTTTTCAAACTCCGAAAATTCTGACAGTCTTTTGGAAAATAGTTTAACCTGAACTTGTTTCATAAAACGACTTATAAAATCTTTAGAACGACGCATCGGGGCAGCATCAATATCAAGAATGCGAGCAATATCAGCAATGCTTTTTCCATATAATGGTTTAAACTTATTTATAACAAAATCATACACATTTGCTGAGTCAGACAAAGCTTCTGTACGCGAACCATTCAATTCATTCCATATGGCACGCATATAAGAACTTTTTAACGCAAATGCACGTGGCTTTGCCGGAATATTACTATTTGGTTGCGAACGTCGAACCGTAGAATCTGCCGCCTTTGGGCATGCGCCCAAATACATTGTGTCACCTTCTGATAACTCGTGCGCATTTCCGGCCCGGACTTTGGCAACAATTGTTTCCCAATCTTGACGGATGATTTGCATATCCTTATCGGATGGTGACCATGTACTTACCAACTCAAACAACAAATCTAACGAGGCGACATCTTTTTCTGCGACATAAAACATCAACAAAAGAAAACGCAACTTTTTTAATAAACTATTATCATCCCATGTTTCGGATACAATATCATGAAAATTTATTTGCGATAAAACCAAACGTTCCTTGGTCGTCAAAGCGCCTTTTGCCAAACGTTTAAGTGGGGTAACCTTTAATTCAAGTCCTACATCTGGGAAATCTGGTTCCGAATTACTATTTGGTTCATAGCCAAAAAAATATTTTTCTATTTCATTACCAAGCTGTCCTCTATTACCTGCACGCGTTTCACGCGTTGTAGGCAGCTGAACCCCATCTAAATATTCACGCAACGTATACCCCTGCAGCTGTTTGGCATGCCGCAGTATGGATTCAACGTTCGTTTTATCATATTCCTTGGTAAACATATGAATATTCTACTAAAAAACAAACCATCTTGCAATATCGATTTGAACAAGCCATAAAGGACTTGATGGTATTATCCGTAGCAATAGATACTATAATTGCTCTAAGAACCGTTTCAGCTTTAATACCTCTTTTTCTTTGTTGGTAAACCAGCTTGTCGACCATATCCGATAAAATATATATCCATATCCTTCAAGAATTTTCTGTCGTTGCATATCCTCAACAAACGCTTCCTCTGACTGATGATAAGCCTTGCCATCACATTCAAGCGCAATTCTTTTGTCTCCGACAGTCAACAAAAAGTCTAACCGGTAACCACCAACCTTATATTGAGGCTGAATTGCTTCCTTAGGTAATAATGAAACCAATTCTTCATAAACCTCCTCTTCAAAAGGCGATTCTGTCAATCCATAGGCGACCTCATCTAAATCGCGTCTCGGCTCTTCGTATGAATATTTAGATATATCTTTCAAAACAGCTTTGGCAACATCAAATTCATGATTGGCATGCGCTCTCACGTATGCTAAATAAGCGTAAAATATTCCTGTCTTATTATTTTCCTGCGCCTCGTCTAATCTGGTTTTATAATCCAAAAATTTACTTTCTGGTATAGAAGTCAAAACAATTAATCTTTGCTTAGCACGAGTTATAAGAACGTTTAGTAATCTATAACCTTCTTGTCGGTTGATAACAAACTGCTCACGGAATTTATTATCTGCTCCAGGTCCATAAGTAGTGGATATGATTATAATATCTCGCTCATCTCCTTGAATATTTTCTAAATTTTTCACAAACAAAGGATCTTTGTTTTGATTCAATTCTGCACAGATTTTTGCAAAATTTTCATCTTCTATTTCAATCTCATGCATCAGATTCTTTATGAGGTTTCTCTGCTGTACATTAAACGTTGCAATTCCTACAGACGGCAAATTCCCTCTACTGTCTCTCGGCAAATTGCGTATAATTTCCACAACTTTGAAAGCTTCGTCTTTATTCATTCTATCAACATACGCGCCTGCAATATAATGATATTCAAACGGCGTTGTTTCTGCCAATCTATTTGGCAATGGACATAAATTTGAACCATAGAATGCACAGTTAGAAAACTCAATCAACGCTGGATGTTTACTGCGGTAATGGAAATCCAGATGAGATGCAAATTGTTTTGCATTTTTAAAATGCTCTGCATACTCCAACAGCGATTCAACATCCGTGGAAGCTAACGTCAGATCATCATCTTCTTCGTCATCTAAATTGCTATTATCTGCATTTTTAGCGAACCAATTTGATGGTGGCATCTGATGTTTGTCTCCGGCAATGATTTTATATTGCCCGCGAATCATGGACGTATAAACATCTTCAATTCTAAGCTGACTTGCTTCATCAAAAATAACTAAATTAAATAAACCTTGCTGTAACGGCAATAATGCATTCGCAACGATAGGGTTTACCATCACAACCGGAAACAAATCCGTAAATGAATCAAAATCTCTTTCTATGATCTGTCGTAAAGACAACTTTTTTGCATATTTGCCACGTTTAAGAGCGAACAAAGCCTTAAAACCGAATGCAGAATCCAGATTATATATTGCATTTTCTCTTATATCATGCCAGATATTAAATATCTTTTTTGTATTATTATTTTGCAACTTTAAGAACAAGTCACGCAATATTTGCAAGTAATTTTCTTTCGTTGACGTCAAAAAGCGTTTCTTATTTTTGTTCGCATAATTCAACAAGAAATAGTAGTAATATGCCCCTTTAAACAAATCTTCCCATAAATAATCATCTTCTTCCAACATCAGAACCTCAAACAGCTTTTTACTTGGCTTAAAGACGTCCATCCATGCCATATACTGCTCTAAATCTTCAAGTTGATTTTCAAGAACATCTATTTTTTCAAGTATAGATTTTAGCCGTTCAATGTAATGTTCTACGGTATCATATTTTAGATCTTTGCTCTTAAGCCCTGGAAACTTTGACAGCAATAATTCATCCGTATCCGCAATACGCGATTGACATTGCAGTATTACTTTCAATGTTTTAATATTAACACGACAGGATTCCTGATAAACTGAGATTTTTTCGCAAATACTGTTTATCAATTCATTCGTCTCGGCATTACTTGCACGGATTTCCTCTTGCAAACCACTTACACACTTATCAATATCCACCAGAATTGAGGCCAATTCAGCATACAGTCTGCTTTGTATTGTGCTTGCTTTTTCGGAAACATTCTCCACTATTTTAATCATTTCCCCAGGCGTATCAACTTCATCATTAAAGACACATTCGGAATCAATAGCATTATTATATGATTTGGCAAAACTTTTTAATGTTTTTCCTATTTCTTTATATTTTAATTCTATATTTTTATAATATTGAAATGCTTCCGCAGCCTTTTTGGACAACAAGCGCGCAAATAGCCCACATTTATATTCCGAAAATTCTTTGCCAAAGACTTCCTTACCAGAATTAAAATTTTCTTTTATTGATTGCGTATTTGCCATGACGATGGACAAATGTTCCAATTTTTCTTCGATTTTATCATCAAAATTCAGAGGAACGTAATCGCCAGCAAGTTTTTTTGTTGTGTTATTTATTGAACAACTTAATTCTTTCATTATACCAACAAATTCTTTAACAGAAGCACTATCTGATTGTAAATTTATTTCAATACCATGAAGTTTTTGTGCAGCTGCTACAAATCCTTCTGTTGTTTTATATAATTTTTCCGTATCTTTTATAGATTTTTCTACTTCTGGAATAACAAAATCCAATTTATCATACGGGATATTAAGACTATTTGCTGTTTTAGAAAACTCTATATCCAAATCGTTAACAGTTTGGAAAAAATGTACTTTAGTTTTATAATCAGCATTCAAATTTTCTAAGTTTTTAGCTTTTTCAATTTGCTCCACATACGACTCAAAAACTTTTATATAATCATTTAATGCTTTTTCTGTCGTATTTATTGTTGCCGTACCTAGCTCACAATAATTGTTTTTCAAAAATGCAGATACATCGTTAATGCGCTTACGAACCAAGGAAATATTATCCTGTGTTTCTATATTATATGAAATCGAAACATCTTTTAGAGCATTAATATCTAATAATTCAAAAGCTTTTGGGTCTATGTGCTTGCATATAGAGTAACGCTCGTGTCCAACCTTTACCAAACTGCATAATTCTACAAATTCTTGCATATCAAAATCGAATTTAGACTCAGCGAACTCTTTTAATTCTTCCTTCACCTTATCAAATGTTGGCAATTTTGAATATTTTAAATACAGCCCTATTACATCTGTCCAGGTATAATTCCCCAATACCTTCTCACTAGAATTACTATAACATTCATTAATTTTTGCTTTAAGTGTTAAAAACTCCTGCTGATCCCTTTCAAATGCAGTCGCATTAAAAGCTTTATTCGGGTTATATTCTTGTAATCCTCTCGCCTTATTAACAACAGCTTTACGATCCTTATTTACGTCATCAACGACTATACAGAATGTATCTAAGCCCTTTTCTTCTAAATTACGTTTTAAAACTTCCAAAGCTGTTTTCTTTTCACACACAACCAAAGTCTTTGCTTTGTTCGCAAGAGCATTGGAAATTATCGCTGAAATCGCCTGACTTTTTCCTGTTCCGGGAGGTCCTTGAATTATCTTAAATTCATTATCATTCAGCGTTCGTATTATTTCAGACTGACTAGGATCTGTTTCAAAAGAAGCTTCTGAAGATGTCGAAAATGGCTTTAACTCCAACTGCTGTTCGTTAAAATTGTCTATATTATTTTCAAGCTCTAAAACAGATTCTATAATTGTTTCCTTTTGAGACCTATACAAGCCAAAAACACCTGACCATTGTATAAAACCATTCTCAGAACACAACTTTACGAGACGCTCTTTTGTACCAACAGGTTCAAGTCTCAAATTTAAATCATCGTGTTGGATATTCAGCTTTTTTACTAAATCTTTTAGATATTTTTGCATTTCATCTGCTTGCAAAATTCCATCATCCAAATCTTCTGCTTCCAGTCGAAGCAATTTTAATTTCATAGTGTTTTCAATGTACGAAACCAAAATCTCGTTCATCTTGATTGGACTATCTTCTGTTTTCGATATAATCCACTCATTTTTTCTATTTGAATGACAAATATCCAAAGACCAAATAAAAATCGGGGCTATTACAGCCTTATCCTTGTCCTTCGGATCTGGTAGTACCAGTAAAGGATATCCAAAACCAAAGTTTTTTAATCCGGTATCAATGAATACATCTTCGTTATCAATAAGCATTGAATTTAAGCGTTTCCCAACAATCGTCAGGGCATCTTTTGCTTCCGAATCCATGCTAGTAATTTTCTTATCTTCCCATGAAAATTTAAAATCAAATTTGTCTTTTGTTAATAACGTTTCCAAGAATCTCTTAGCATACCCATCTGTTTTAGGCGCATTCTTTCCGGAAAACAAATCCAAATCAGGCTCAACATTTGCAATGGACAAATCACATAAATCAAGGCGATTTTTCATTCTGCCTGGGACAGCCATAAGATGGATTGGCGTACGCCCTGCCAATCCTGTCAATTTCTTATAAATAGCTTCAAGAAACTTTTTGTTAAATTTTATTTCTGAATACTTTTTATCCGAAGAACCCGAATAAACAACAGTATTCTTTCTGTCATCTTTACTATTTATATAAGAAACCATATTCGACTCCGTAAGACTCGATACTGAGTATACTATAAATTCCTAATAACACAAGATGTTAGTTTATTCCACTTGACTCGACTCGGTTTGTAAGCATTCATTGCACGACCATAGGAGTGAAATGACATGGCTTATAAAAATCCACCAAAGAAAATGCGGTTTAAGCCCGGGGTGTCGGGCAATCCATTGGGACGGCCGGCGAACATCCCGGATTCTGATGTTTTGTACCTGGTGCGGGCATTACAAGTTATTCTGACCAAGGCCACCGCACAACTGCGAAACGACGTGAAATCAAAGGATAATAAATGAAAGCCTTCTTTATGTTGCCCGAAAGCAAATCCGAACTGGAAAAGATGGACTTTGAACAAAAAGCCCTGTTGTGGGCGCGATATAGTCCGTATCCATATCGGCGCCAAGCGCGGGCATTATGGTACTATATCCAATGCGAACGCGCGCACGCCACCATTGCCGCAAAACACATCACAATGCTACGCAAATATATGAATAATCCTGATGAATGCCTGAGCCGCGTACATAAAAGCAAATACCATCTGAACCCGGGCACCACCATTACCAAAACATTCCGCGGACTGGAATTCAAAGTGACCGTTGGCGACCGGGACGAATTCATATACAACAACAAAACGTACCGCACCATGTCCGCCATCGCCAAAGAAATATGCGGCCACAAAGTGTCCGGAAATGACTTCTTTGGACTAACCAACAAAAGGTTGAATCATGCCAAAGATTAAATGCGCCGTATATGTTCGTAAATCCACCGAACACGGGTTGGAACAAGAGTTTAACAGCCTGGACAATCAAGAACAGGCATGTCGGGCATACATCGCATCACAAGCCTTTAACGATTGGGAATATTACAAGACTTATGCCGATGGCGGTATATCGGGTGGCACGATGGAACGGCCGGCGTTAAAACACATGCTAGACGATATGGCGCGTGGATTGGTTAATACCGTTGTCGTGTACAAGGTTGATAGATTGTCGCGGTCAATCTTGGATTTCCATAATATGATGCGGTATTTTGATAAACATAATGCGAACTTTGTATCCATCACCCAGTCATTTGATACCAGTACATCGATGGGCAAATTAACGCTGACTATGCTGCTGTCATTTGCCCAGTTTGAACGTGAAGTGTCAAGCGAACGCGTGCGCGACAAACTGCGTGCCAGTAAAGCCAAAGGAATGTGGATTGGCGGATGCCCGCCGTTGGGGTACGACATTATCGATAAAAAGTTGGTTATCAACATGACCGAGGCCGCACAGATTCAAACCATATTTGAATTATATCTGCAGATGAAATCGGTTCAGGATTTGACCCGGCATTTGCCGACCATTGGGATTTATGCCAAGAAATGGACCACCCATGGCGGACGCGTTATCGGTGGGAATCCAATCAAGAAAATGGCGTTACACAGAATGCTGCGCAGTAAAATATATCTGGGCTATGTTGAATGTAAGGTTACCGGAACAATTGCCCGCGGCGAACACGCCCCCATCATAACCCAGGAATTATTTGATGCCGTTCAGGCGGAATTAGAGAACAATGCAAATCACAAATCGGGTCGAACAAATGGATCGCCCAATTTATTATCCGGGCGGTTATATAATGCGGACGGCACGCGGTTTACCAATCAAAGCACCGTGCGTGCACGGCGACCGACACTTTATTACTATGCCGGGGCGGGCGAATATTTACCCGCGCAGGATGTTGATAAATTGGCAACCGATACGATTGTTGAATTCCTGAATTCGGATTTATGCACCCTGCCCGATACTTTGTCACATACATTAAAACAAATTGATTATGGTGGCCTGGATTACATGGCGCGGCGGCGCCTGGTTCAAACACTAATCCAGCGCGCAATTTATGCACCAGGGCGAATAACGTTTTTCATCAATACAGATGCGAATAGCCTGCGACCGTTTATACGACCTGATTTTATCAACACTCAAAATAACAAAATAGACTTTATGCGTAATGGCGATGATTTAATTCTGGCGCGACCGGTGGTTCTGAATAAATGGACGGGCAGTAATAAGTACAGCGCAGGACGCGCGGGCCTGATGACGCGGACCGACAATCACAATATGATTGTGCGGGCGTTTGCAACTGCATGGCGTTATCGCATGGCGTATGAAAAGCACGGCGATTTGGAGTACGTTGTAAAATCCGAACAGACATCGTGGCGCAGTCTGTATCGCTATCTGAATCTGGCATACATGCACCCAGAGAAAGTGAACAATATTTTATCCGGCAAAGAGGTGTACAGCATGGAAGAAATCTTTGCCATCGCGCCACAGCATCAAATATAATCCCCAAACCACTGCCAGGGCGAAAAAGGCCATTGTATAGAAACTGGTTTTTATTTGCCGATTTTTGGAATTTTGCGCTATACCGTGGATGAGTTATAAATTAAAAGCCCCGATTTCCCGGGGCTTTGAACGATGTATGTTTTTATATTCAAAACATAATTGATTCCTGGCGGATGGGGGGGGATTCGAACCCCCGGAGGACTTGCATCCTCGCCGGTTTTCAAGACCGGTGCAATCAACCGCTCTGCCACCCATCCAAAACTTGTTCACCCACCGGTCTTTCAAACCGACGGTTTTGTTCGCTGACGTACCTGACGGTACGCTGCTTACCACTCGTAACCGCGCGAACGGCGTTGACACTTGTTCTTGCGGACTTCGTAGTCAAGACCGGTGCAATCAACCACTCTGCCACCCATCCAAAACTTGTTCACGCGCCGCGGGGCGTTGCGCGTATTCTATCCTATTTTTTACGAAACGCAATGGCAAAAATTACTGCGCCCGCCAAAAACATTATTCCCGATAACAACTGGCCCATGGTCAGGCCCCAACTGGTCAAAAATCCAATCTGGACGTCCGGCGCCCGAAACTGTTCACAGAAAATACGCGCCGTCGCATACCCCATCGCCAGCACCCCCGACAGGGCGCCTGGATATTTGCGCACCCCCGTCCACCGACACAACCCATACATCAATGCAAACAACAGCAGGCCTTCGGTTGCGGCCTCGTACAACGGACTGGGGTGGCGCGGCACAGATGCGTCCCCGGCAAAGACAACCCCCCACGGCATATCGGTGGGCCGACCCATAATTTCCATATTGATAAAATTTGCAATGCGGCCAAAGAACAACCCAATTGGCGCCACCACCGCAATCATATCCAAAACACGCCACGGGTTAACCCGCGCCCGCCGCGCCGACAAAAATGTCGCCGCGACAACCCCCAGCAGTCCCCCATGAAAACTCATCCCGCCATGCCAAATGGCAAAGATTTCCAGCGGATGCGCCACAAAGAAAGACAAATTATAAAACAGCACATAGCCCAATCGTCCCCCGATAATAACCCCCAGGATGACGGCCGTGAACAAATCGTCCATCTGTTTTTTGTCCAGAATACTGTGGCCATTTGTCCCACGCATCAGGCGCCGAAACAACCAAAAACCCACAACAAACGCCGCGATATAGGCCAGCGCATACCACCGCACATCAATCGGCCCCAGCGCAAACGCCACCGGCGAAAAAGGCTGAACCACAATCGCCATTTACCGGCCTTCTTTTCGCAGAGTTTCTTGCAATCGCGCAACAATCACTTCGGCACGTTCAATTTTATCTTGGTCGGGATATTTTTGATTGCGCAGTTCTTCAACCTTTTTCTTGGCGGCCTGTAATTTTTTTGCCAATTCTTCCATACCGACTTTTTTACTGGCAAAATGTTTATTACTAAATCCGTCCGGTACAATTCGGCCCTTCTGTTTCAATTTATTCGATTTTGCGCGCGAATCTATTTTATAAGTCATAAAAACACCCCTTCTTATTTATCCTTGAAATAATGCGTTCATTATATTATATATTGGTGAAATGAACAAGGAGAAACAAACAATGGCAACAACAAAAACAACTGCCAAAAAAACCGTTCGCGCGACACGCGCGGCGTCTGCACCGGCCCAGCATGATGGCATGGGGGCATACCTGCGCCGGATTTTTGCAATCATGTTCGGGGCCGTGGGATTAACCGCGATTACGGCATGGCTGACCATTTTCGGCGGCGGCATTATGTGGTTCATCAATGCATCGGGGACGGGATTTTCGGCCCTGTACTACGTCATATTGTTTGGCGGTTTGGCGTTGTCCATCTGGGCCCAGGTACGCGCGTTTTCATTAAAACCCACTACGGCGATTTTGCTGTTGGGCCTGTACGCAGTTTTGATGGGATTTGGCCTGACCCCGCTGATTTGGGCGTCGTTGGCGGTTAATCCGGTATCCATTTTGATGGCCTTTATCATTGCCGCGGTCATGTTCGGATGCATGGCGCTGTTCGGGTACAAGACTGTACGCGACCTGTCGTTTTTGGGAACGTTTTTATTTATCGGCATGATTGGATTAATCCTGGTGGGATTGGCGTCGTTCATCTGGCCCCTGGGCGCAGGATTTTCGACATTCGTATGCCTGGCGGGCGTTCTGATTTTTGCGCTGTTTGCGGCATATGACATGCAGACGTTAAAGCGGGCGTATGCATCCATTGGCGATGAAACCCAGAAAAATCAATTGGCCGTGTTGGGCGCGTTGCATATGTACATTTCGTTCATCGCAATGTTCCAATATATTTTAAGCCTGTTGAACAGAAACAATTAAATTATCTAAAAGCCCAAAAGGAGTATTATCATGGCTTACCAAGTGGACCCATCCAAATGTATTGCATGCCACACGTGCGTTGGCGCATGCCCGGTTTGTGCGATTTCAATCGGCGACGATTCCAAGGCAGTGATTGACCCGGCCAAATGCATATCATGCGGCACATGCGCGGCAATCTGCCCGGTTCAGGCAATCGCCCCGGCGGCGGCCCCGGTCGTTCAAATGACACCCAACGCCGATGCGGACACAGATATAAAAACCGCTGCGTAACGGTTATAAAATAAAAAAACGGGGGCATTGATTTGCCCCCGTTTTTTTTGCTGCAGCCTTTAACGTGTAAAACTGTGCAGCGACCCCATCAATTGATTAAAGCTGCGCTGTTTGGCGGCAACCGCGCCCTGTAAAATCCGGGCCAACACGATTAACCCCAACGCCGCGGGATACGAATACAAATTGATGTCGGGCATGTCGAAATCCTTGATGAAATCATAGACATGTGTCCCAACCAAACCGGCCCCGCCGACGGCATACAGAAACGCCACAAAGTTATCCAACTTTTTGACGGCATACATGCTGACGCTGGCCAAATCGGAACGCGCCTGTTGCCCGGCGGTCAATTGACGCGGCACCGTGACCGCGGGAATTTCACGCGGATGATTAAACAATGGCGTGTTGTATACAGGCGTACGGTCACCAACAAAGCCATCCGCGGGGGTTGTCTGATTCACTGTATCAATGCGTCCCGCAACCGTATCCGCCACATCTTCGTGCGCGTCGCGCGGCGCATTATGAACCACCGATTCAACCGCGTCCACCCGGTTGGAACGCCGATGGGGCTGTGCCGGTGAATCACCCGCCGCCAGCAATCCAACATGGTCAAATGCCCCCGCCGGCGCGTCCAAGACCCCCTTGGCCACCGCCAAACGGACATAGTCCTGGCGGGTGATGGGATGCGCGGGACTGTCAATTAATTTATAGCGGGCGATTTCCTGGTTATAGGCGGCCTGAATCTGCTGGGGACGGGCATTTTCCGCAACCCCTAACAATTTAGCCGCATCGCTGCGCGTCATAATTTGGGTTGTCATAACTTATCCTCTTTGATGTCCCGACGTGAATCTAAAGAACGTCCCCGCAGTGGCAAACGCCAATTTACTTTTGCGTTCGGCCCAATAGATAACCCCCATTGCAGCGGCCCCCAAACCCGTCATCGAGGCCCCAGCAATCATCTGAATGATTTCCGGATCCAGCGATTGAACCATATCGCCCAAGAATGCCACCATTGCCGCCAACACTGTCCCAGCCACACCGGTGTATGCAATACGCGACAAAGATTTGGCGGTCTTGATTGTTTTCAAAATCTTGGTTACTTCGTCATTTTGTTTCTGACTCAGTTTTCCATTCTTTTGGCACCACGATAAATTTTTGAACAAGTCATCCAGGGTCATTTTTTTCATTTTAGCCTTGGCTTTTTCTTCGCGAACTTTGTCCTGACCCGCAACTTGTTCACGTTCGCCAACAAACGCGGCCTGTTGCGCGCCAAAGGCGGCCTGGCATTGTTCCTGTTGCGGTTGGGCCGCTGGCCGCGCGCCAAAGGCGGCATGCACGCCGGCATTGTTGACTGTCCCCTGATTCTGATTGTGGTGGTCGTTGGCATTGAACTGGGGCCGGTTATAAACCGTGCTTTTCTTTTTCATTTTGACATCCCATGCCGCCTGTTCAACCACGGGGTCCAGACGACCACGCGACGCCAATTTTTTGGCATTATCCAATCTTTCCTGGACCAACTTTAAATGACGTTTGGCCAAATCGATACATTTCTTTTTCATGGCCAATTGGCTTTTGTAATCCTTGGGGCGCGGCACCATGTATTTCAAATCAATCATCGCACTGGTTTCACGAACCAAGATTGAATTGGCATTACGCGCCATCTGTTCCAAGTATTCCAGATGTTCGCGAATGCTGTTTTCACGCTGGATACGGGCCTCCATTTCCAGTTCGAACGGCGATTTAGACGCATTTTTAAAGGCCGCGTCACGCTGTTTTTTGCGTTCGAACATCTCGGCTTCTTCGGCCTTGCGCTGTTTTTCTTCTTCCTGGGCTTGGCGACGAACTTCGGCCTGTTGACGCAAAAAATCTTCGTTGGATTTTTTGATGCGTTCTGCCTCGGCGGCGTCACGCATGGCTTTTTCTGCGGCCTCTTTTGCTGCTTTTTCCGCAGCGGCTTTTTTGGCTGCTTCGGCGGCGATGCGACGAATTTCATCTTCGCGCGCTTTTTTCTCGGCCTCGGCACGCGCCCGACGGGCGGCCGCTTCGGCACGTTGACGTTCGGCCTGTTGTTTAACAAATTCCTGGCGTTCGGCCTCGGCCTGCTTTTGACGTTTTTCTTCTTCTGCGGCGGCTTTCTTGGCGGCGGCTTCGGCGCGCGCACGACGGGCCGCGATTTCAGCATCTTCGGCCGTTTCTTCTTGGTACTTGGCGTACTGCTGACGCTGCCATTCCTGATTTTGGGCTTCCTTGCGACGTTCCGCTTCGCGCTGTTGCGCGGCAAAGCATTCATCAAGAACCCGCTTGGCCTCGTTGATTTCCTGCATGTTTATTTTGGCATCAACCGAGTCGTTATTACAATCCGGGTGATATTGTTTGGCCAATTTAATATATCTTGCACGAACTTCTGACTGGGTCGCGGTCAATTCCAAGCCCAGCACATCAATCGCCTGCAAAAAACTCATCGTTACCATTCTTTAATCCCCTAATTTTTTTCTTTCACACCCTTAATATATACAAATTTTAAAATTTGTCAATATATTTTTTCTTTACTTATTGCAAAATAATAATCATAGATATAATATATGCAACATCTTAATTTAAATATATGGGGTTTATGATTATGCCAGCAAAAACAGTCAATGATGTCATCGCACTATGCAAACGGCGCGGGTTTATATTCACCGGATCTGAAATTTACGGGGGTCTGGGCGGTGCATATGATTACGGCCCGTATGGCGTTGAATTGATGAAGAATATCCGTGATGCCTGGTGGAACACGATGATTTATTCCCGCGATGATATCGAAGGATTGGATGCCGCGCTGATTACAAATCGACTATTGTGGAAATATTCCGGCCACGAGGGATGCTTTTCAGACCCGCTGGTCGAATGCAAGAAATGCGGCGCCCGCATGCGCCAGGATAAAATGCAGGATTCCACAAAATGCGACAACTGTGGCTCGACCGATTTAACGGACCCGCGGCCCTATATGCTGATGATGGGGCTGTCGATTGGGGCGACGGCCGACGGTGAAATCAACGCATACCTGCGCCCGGAAACGGCAACCACGACCTATACAAACTTTAAAAACGTGCTGGATTCGAAACCGCACAAACTGCCCTTTGGCATTGCCCAGATTGGCAAGGCGTTCCGTAATGAAATCTCGCCCCGCGGCTTTGTATTCCGCATGCGCGAATTTGAACAGGCGGAAATGCAATACTTTGTGCGTCCGGGCGACGATGAGCAGTATTTCAACATGTGGCGCGACGCGCGCATGGCGTGGTGGATTAACGTCCTGGGGATTCCGGCGGAAAAATTGCGCTTTACCCCGCATGAAAAATTGGCCCATTATGCCAAGGCCGCGGGCGACATCGAATACGAATTCCCCGACGGCTTTGACGAAGTCGAAGGTATTCACAACCGCCAGGACTTTGACCTGGGGTCCCATACCAAGGGCCAAGGTGAATTAAACATCACGGCCAATGTCATGGAAAACCGCGACAGCACCACCAAATTGGCCTACAGCGACCCCCAGACGGGCGAAACGATTGTCCCATACGTCATTGAAACGGCGTTGGGCGTAAACCGCACAATGTTTGCAGTTATGCTGAATGCATATACGGACGAAGATTTGGGCGACGGCAAATCCCGTGTTGTGTTGAAATTAAAGCCGCGTCTGGCCCCGGTCAAGGCGGCGGTTATCCCCCTGGCGCGCAATGTGCCGGAATTATTGACCATATCCAATGACATTGTGGCCAAATTGCGCAGATTGGGCATGGGTCGCATTGAATTGGAAAATTCGGGCAACATCGGCAAAAATTACCGCCGTCACGACGAAATCGGCACGCCCGTCTGCATCACGGTTGACCACCAAACGATGGAAGATAACACCGTCACCCTGCGTCATCGCGACACCATGGCCCAGGAAAGAATTCCGGTGACAGATGTCCCAAAACGCCTGATGGAAATCATCAACGCATAACAAAAACGCCGGAAATCCGGCGTTTTTATTTTTCTTGTTGGGCCTTAGGGTATTTTTTCCCATCTGTCAAGATAAAAGATTTTTTGACTTTATTCCCATTAACAGGCATGCTAGGAACCGTTGCACCATAAAAACGTGCTGTTGCCAATAATGGGTGGCATGGGTGTGACGACCGGTCTTGCCAATAATGGGGGCTGGTTCTTTCATCTGGAATACAAAGGAGTAAATGGATGAAAAAAACAATTAATGCGGTCATCGCCGCATCCGTTTTGGCCACGCCTGCGATGGCGACCAATATGGAAAACCCGATGTATATGCCGGGCGCCCGGGAATTTTATTCGAAATTGTCCAACGGCCTGATGTTAAAGGTCGCCGATGATTCCAGCGCGCACAAAGATAAAAACCATGACGGCAAGGTTGAATTTCCGATTATCCGTATCCAGGAAGAACTGGGTTTCGGCATCACGGACCGCTGGGCGGTTCACGGGTCGGTTCAATACACGCACGATAACGACATTGGCCGCACCGGTCTGTCGGCGGGTCGTATCGGTACAACGTATCGCGTCTTGAACCTGAACAATGGATTTATGTGGGACATTTACGGGGACCTGCATCTGGGGGGCGTTGGTGAAATGCGCGGCCAATATAATATTTCTGGCAAGGCGCTGTCGCCTGCGGAACAGGCCGGATTGTCACAAATCCTGGCCGCCCAGGGAATTCCCGCGGCCCAGATTCCGGCCATGATTGCGGCCTATTCGCTGCAAAATGCGTCGGGCGTGATTGACTATGACAATTATTCCAACGGGATGTGGGGTGTCCATATTGGGACCAAATTTGGCCACGTTTGGAACAACAAATTAACCACCAGTGCCTTTGTCGAAGTCCTGCGGACCTTTGGCGACGACAACAGCCGCATTCGCATTGTCGGCAACAATACCCCCGTTGTAGGTACAAATTCCACAGCCATGATTCTGGCGGCCATGTACGCCCCCAGCGAAGTCACGGCGGAATTCAAATCCACGACCGAGGTTAACGCCGGTGCCAACGTCTTTTATCAATGGACAGATATTTGGTCCACAGGTGCCTGGTTCCGTTACAACCATCATGCCGACCAAGGAATCAAAAAAATCACCACTCAATTGGCCGGTACCCAGTTGAACGCGGTTAAATCCGAACTGGAAAAGAAATTGGCCGATATGAACGACGGGTTTGATGAATACATTGTCGGCATGTCCGTGGCGGCCCAAATGACCGACCACGCCCAGGTGGCTTTGTATGGCGAATACACATTCGACACGGCGCACGACCGTTCCCAGAACGGCACCGACGTCAAAGTCGAAGCCGGCGTTCGCTTGAATTTCAGATTCTAGGCAAAATCAACATATATTGGACAAAAAAAATCGGACCCGGGACCCTGGGTCTGATTTTTTATTTTCGCCACCGCATTTGCCCGACCGTGACCGCCATAGGGGGGATTAATATCTCTTTTTCTTGGGCGCATTTTATGATATAATACCATCAATTGAAAATGGTAAAAATATGAAAAGCATCCAGATTTCTGCCGCTTTGGCGGGCGTTTTACTGGTTTTTGGTGGTGCGGCGAACGCGGCCTATCCTGTTTATCCGTCGTATCAAACGGGCGGCGGCCAACAACGCGTTATGGTCCCGCAATACATCCCGGCCACCCAGGCGCAACAACCGCGCCCGGTGATGATGCCCAACACAACAAATACCGTCGCCGCGGCCCAAAACACACGTATAACGGGCGCCCTGCCCCGCGTGGGGTCAACGGCCACAACCGCCGGTCGTCAATATTATCAACCCGCCGATTATGACCGCCTGGCGGACAGCGGGCTGTATATTGGCTTATCGGTGGGATTTTCGGCATCGGTCATGGGGTCGATATCTGCGGATTATGCCGGGGAACAAAACGCCTTTTTCGTTCCGGGCGCGTTCCAGGACGCCGACTTTAAATCCGACACGGTCATCCCGTTACAGATTTCGGTTGGGGCGGCGCTGAATAATGATTTTCGTGCAGACTTTTCATTCTTGCGCTATGGGGGGTTATCCTATCCCGAAACGGTCCAGACATCAAACGGCGCGGGCGATTACATTGCGGCATCGGTTGACGGCGGCGCCATAACGGCAAACGCAACGATGTTGAATGTCTATTACAATATTGATGCCTATACCGGATATTTGGCGGGGGGTTCCCTGCGGCCGTACGTTGGGGCGGGTGTTGGGTTATCGGTGAACACACTGGCGGACTATGTCGTTTATGATAATACATTCTATTCGGAAAAGGACCCGGCCTATGCCACGGCGGGCGAATTAACGGGAATATCGGACATTTACGCCTATCATAACGGTGGCACATCGGAACAGTTGGCCTTTATGCTAGAAGGCGGCATCACCACCGAATTGGATGGCGGGATTAAGATGGATTTCTTTGTTCGTTATTCGAACCTGGGCAAAGTAAAAACATCGGGCAGTATTATCGTATCCCAAACCGAATGGCTGGGGGACGGCGCCGGTGGTGAATACGAAGCCCCCTATGACAGTGTCTTTCATTACACCAATTGGTACGAAAGCGGACGGCTCAGCACGGTCGACGTCGGGCTGCGCATGCGTTTGCAGTTTTAATCGCGTCCCCCGCGACGGGGCGGCGCCACAGACCCAAGGAAACGTCCAACGATGATGTCGCGTTTTGTTCTTTTATCCATCCCAGCAATGTTAAGCGCCATGCCCCAAATGGCGTCGGGCGCCATCCGTGTGGGCAATTTATCGCGCAGTTACGCCGATGCCTATAACCAGGTGACCGCCCAAAACACGGTTCAGACGGTTGGCGCACCCGGTGTTACCGCCACGGAACCCGAATTACCGGTACGCGTCGCAAACAAAACGGTGGCCGCGGCCATTTCGCGGGGCGATGCAAACGCGCCAACTACCATTAATGGGTTGGAAAAATGCGCCGCCATTTATCCCAATGGCAAATTTGCTTGGGATACGCCGACGGTGGGACTGAAAACCGGCACACCGGCCACATGCGTTGCAGTTGTTGAAATGCGCACACGCGACAGCAAAACCGGCACAGACGTCGTCCTGGCACGGGCCAATCTGGCGGCGGGCGACACGGTGACATGCAATATTTCCCAATTTCCTGAATCTGGATACCTGCCCAATGCCTTGGAAACGGTATTTCCGGCCGATAACGAACCGACCATTGACGATGTCAAGCGCGTCATGAACGATGAACAAAAGAAAAACGCAGGCTTAAAAATCGCGGCCGGCACCGTGATTGGGGGACTGGTGGGGAATTTTACAGGTAAAAACGACGCCGGCCACGACAGCGCCCTGGGGACGGACAAAGGCAAAATGCGAAACACGGCCATTGGCGCCCTGTCGGGGGCGGCCCTGATGGCGGGCAGTTCATATGCCGGCAAGGTTGGCGGTGACATTATTTTATCAACCGGCGTTAATGCGGCGGCGGGCGCCACCATTGGCAACATAATGGCCACGGGCAACGCGGTCATGCGCATCGAAGAATGTGAAATCGATGGCCGACAGGACAACTGTCTGTGGGGAATGGTCGCTTCAACCACACCCATTTCATCCACCGAAACCGCCTTTATTAACCTGAATACCGACACGACGGTTGTATGCAACGCCGCCATGCAGGATTGCAAAACCGAATATTTGGGCGCGTTGAAATTCCCCGAATACGAAACGATTGACGATGCCATCGAAGACCGATTCTTGAAAATCGTTCAAAATCCGGATTTACAGTACACGATGCGTGACAATGCCATGACGCTGGGCCTGTCGGACAGTTCCCAGGGCGCGTGGGTTAAACTGGAATCGGCGGGCCGCATGAACCAATCTGTTCCCGCGATGGTGGCGGGTGTTCCCAATAAAACATTCGGCATGAAACGCAGCGATTGGGTTAAGTGGCGCAACAACAACCCCAATGCCACAATTTACGGCCGCAGCAATGCGGGCGCGGCATTGCCGCTGGCACGCATGACCAATGGCGAATCGTACAAATTATCGGACTTTAACCCGATTATGCAACAGGCCGATGACGGGTCATTAATTGACTTTGGCAATCGGGCGCGGACCCAGGGTACCCTGATTGGGGCCGGCGCCGGGGCAGGCATGGGCGCCTTTACCGCGTACCAGGGCGCGCAAAGTGATATCGAAGACCGCTGGGTGACCGCCGTGCGCGAATACAAAGATTCCCTGCAAAAGATATATTGTTTCACCGGCGACCGGTTCTTGGGCCACTATAACGCAATGTTAACTATTCCCACCCCCGCCGAATAACCACCCGATATGAATCCCCGCACCGCGGGGATTTTTAATTGCCCCCCAGCGCAACGCCACAGCATTGCAAGATATATAAAATATGATATAATTCCCACGCTATGAAAAAGATTTGGAATAATATTGTATCAAAATTAATCGTTATCAATATATCGTATGGAATCCTGGATATCTTTCTGTCGTCCTTTTTGATTTCGTATATCATGCGCAGTTTTGACAATCAAATTGTTGGCGTCGCCCTGTTTTATATATTTTGGGCGGCAACGGTGTGGGCCGGGTTTGTTGCTGTGGGCGATTGGACCAAGCGCAAAAATAAAATGAATGTCTTTCGCATCAGTATTTTGTTACGCATTGCGGCCTGTATCATTTTGGGAATTTGCGAATTAAATATGCCGGTGGCCATTTTGGTGGCGTCAATCTTGGGACTGTCGGATGGGGCCATGAATTTGCCATGGCATAATATCATCAGTGAAAAATTAACCCGCCAACAATTAATCCAGTATTCTGGATACCGCCAATCGGTCAGCCACCTGGCCAAGGTGACGTTGCCCGTGTTAATCGGGGCACTGATTACGGCATCATCGTACACGGTGATGGTGTGGTTGGTGATTCCGTTTTCCGTGCTTAGTTTCCTGGTGTCCTTTACGGTGCAAAGCAAGCCAACATCCACCCAGCCCGTTCGCCTGCGTCCCTATGCACGCCGGGCATGCCAATGCCGTTTTACGCGGCGCCTGCTGTGGGCCGAATTTTTGCGCGGCCTGTCCTTTGACCGAATTACCGTCATGATGACCATGTTGATTGTGTATTTTATGCACACGGACTTAGCCCTGGGGGGCGTCAAATCCCTGCAGTCGCTGTTTATGATTGTAATGGGGATTATATTGGGACGCTTTTTAACACCGGCGGGATTTCCACGCCTGATTGCATTGGCCGATTTTTGCATTGTGGCGGTGTCGTTGATATTTTTTGCGATGCCGACCACACCAATGCTGATTACGTATCTGTTGATTTACACCGTGGCGGAAAAAATATTTTTCCAAATGATGGAAATGAACATGACCAACGGATCCAATTACAATACCCTGAATTGCCGTCATAAAATTGAATACTTTATCACGCGCGAAAGCACGCTAAACCTGGGGCGGATTGTCAATTTGTTGGGTTTGTTGGTCATCGGCCTGATGGGCGGCGGGGTTAACGCGGTCATCATATACCTGGTGGCGATGGTATTGCTGACCATACCGGTGGCACGGCTCAGTATCGGTATCAGTTGTGATATCAACAAAAAAAATCCCCGATAAAATCGGGGATTTTTATTTGTGGCCTTAGAACGGAATATCATCACCGATTTCCGAAACCGATATTTCTTCGCGCGGGGCCGCGGCCGGGGCCGACATTCCATAATCACCGCCCGACATCCCATCCAACGATTTTGCCCCGCCCAGAATAACCATCTGGCCGGAAAACGGATTCAAGACAACTTCGGTCGTATAAACATCCACACCCTGTTGATTTTGCCATTTGCGGGTGCGCAGTGACCCTTCTAAATATAACTTGGTTCCTTTTTGCAGCATGCGTTCGGCAACTTCGACCAAATTCGGATTAAACAGAACGACGCGATGCCATTCGGTTTGTTCCTTCTGCTCGCCACTTTGACGGTCGCGCCACCGTTCCGATGTCGCCAATGAAAAGCTGACGACCTTTTGCCCGCTTTGCATGGTGCGAACCTGGGGTTCTTGACCGATGTTTCCAACCAGTATAACTTTATTAATGCTGCCTGCCATGTATGCTTCCTTTGTTCATATATTTTGATTTGACCAATAAATGCCATAAAAAGCAAGGAAAAAACATATTGTCCCCATTCAAAAGGAATGCGTTAAAAACTTGACTTTTTGGGCGAAATAGCGTATAATACACGCGTATCAATTGGCCGCGGTTCCGCGCGCCCTATTCCCACCAAAGGATTATTTTTATGCACGTCAATGAATTAAAGGCTAAATCGCCCCAGCAATTATTGAAAATTGCCGAAGACATGGGGATTGAAAACCCGTCACAATTAAACGTCCAACAATTGCGCTTTGCGGTGCTGCGCGCGCACGCCGCCGATAAAAAGGTCACGTTAATCGGGGACGGTGTTTTGGAACGCATGGCCGACGGGTTCGGTTTTCTGCGCGCACCCGAAAGCAACTATTTGGCCGGCCCCGATGATTTGTATGTGGCCCCGGGATTGATTAAAAAATACGGATTGAAAACGGGTGACTATGTCGAAGGCCAGATTCAGGCCCCGCAAAATGAATCCGAACGCTATTTTGCGTTGGAAACCATCGAACGCGTCAATGGCGACACACCTGAAAAGTTGCGCCATCGCGTGTCCTTTGACGATATGACGCCGCTGTATCCCGATGAACAGTTAAAGATGGAGGTTGAAAACGACAAAGACCGCGGCCGCGGATTATCGGCGCGTGTTATTGATTTAATCGCCCCCACCGGCAAAGGCCAACGCAGTCTGATTGTGGCGCCGCCGCGTACCGGGAAAACGGTGATGCTGCAAAATATCGCCAATTCCATCGCGACGAATTACCCCGATGTTAAATTAATCGTCCTGTTGATTGATGAACGTCCCGAAGAAGTGACCGATATGCAGCGCAGCGTCCATGGCGAAGTGATTTCATCGACATTTGACGAACCCGCCGCACGCCATATCCAGGTGGCCGAAATGGTTATTGAAAAGGCCAAACGTCTGGTCGAGGCCGGCCAAGATGTCGTCATCTTGTTGGATTCCATCACACGCCTGGGGCGCGCGTACAACACGGTTGTCCCATCCAGTGGCAAGGTCTTGACCGGTGGTGTCGATGCCTATGCGCTGCAGCGGCCCAAGCGCTTTTTCGGCGCGGCCCGTAATATCGAAGGCGGCGGCAGCCTCACCATCATCGCGACGGCCTTGGTCGATACCGGGTCAAAAATGGACGAAGTTATTTTCGAAGAATTCAAAGGAACCGGTAACAGCGAAATTATCTTGGATCGCAAATTGTCGGATAAACGCGTCTATCCGGCCATTGATATCACCAAATCCGGCACACGCAAAGAAGACCTGTTGGTCGGCAAAGACATCCTGTCCAAGATGTACGTCCTGCGGCGCATTATCAACCCGATGGGAACACTCGAAGCGATGGAATTCCTGCTGGATAAATTGCGAACAACAAAAACAAACGCCGATTTCTTTTCGGCCATGAATGGTTAACACCAACGCCCCATCGGGGCGTTTTTTTATGGGGGATTTTATGAAAACACTTTATCTGTATGCCGCGGGTTTAATCGCGGCGGTGGTCATGGCGGCCTGGGTACTGGGGGGACGTGTGGCGCATGAAAAATGCGTTGCCACCCACGCGAAAAATGCCGTCGCCGCCATTGAAACAATTACCCAAGCCCAGGAGAAAATAAATGTCCAAACTCTACATACTGCTACCGCTGATATTCGTCGCATCCTGCGCGAAAAATACACCATTGCCCAATGACGCGCTGCGCATGACATGCGTCGCGATATATGGGCATGCAACGGATTGGGACGTCATCAGTGACGATTTGGCGCGCAATATTTACCGCCATAATCAACTATGCGCCGAACTGACGAAATAAATAAAAAACCGGCAACATGCCGCAATTACCACACCACGCCGTTATGACACAACTGCCACGCCCGCGTTGTTACACACATTGAGACAAAAAACAACCGCCGGCGGTAAACCGTCGGCGGCGCTCCCTTCCTTCCGGATTATCCGGAAACTTTATGCAGCCATGGCGACATGGGACGCGTCACTGGTGTCCGCCGCATCCATCACCTTTTTCGCCTCGGCAAAGACCATTTCTTTGACGCGCTGAGCCAAAGCCTTGGTTTCCAGGCTTTCGGCGGCGACATCGAAATTGTCCGTACGAATCTGCAGCGACACGTACGCCCCAATCAGCGACGCGCGCGATAAATCTTCGATTGAACGCGGCGCGTTGTCGCGACCGACCTTTAATTCGTCACTGAGCGATACAATCTGGCGGTCTTGGTTGACCCAAACAGTGGTCGTCAGAACGTTGTTCAATGCAATCATAATTTCTTTGATATTTTTGTGCATCTGCGGTTCCCCCCGTTTTTTTTGAATCGAAATCAAAAAAACCTAAGCCAGAGTTTGTATTTACAAAATTCCGGGTTAAATCTTTTCCTTTCCTTTGTTTTTGTGGCGGATTTCCGGTTTTTCGCCGAATTTCCGGGCTTTTTATTGTTTCTTTCCTTGTCTATACACGAATCATAGAACAAAAACGAATCGCTGGTCAAGCAAAAAAATGTTTTATTTAAATTTTATTTGCAAATACCATAAAATACCATAAAACGATTATAAAATGTCATTGACAACCCATGGGACGCGTGCTAATGTTCCCATCAGAAGCCATCAAAGGATGTCGGGCCGCGCCCCAACGAAAAAAAAGAAATGTCATTATTTCTCTCATCTTATGAAAATCGTTTGGATACCAAGGGGCGAATTTCCGTTCCGGCATCTTTTCGGGCTTCGGTTTCATCTGATAAATTCCCGGGCGTGGTGTTATATCGGTCTTTTACCAATAACTGTATCGAAGGATTATCCATGGCCCGCATGGAACAATTGGCCGCCGCCACCGACCAGATGGGCGTCTTTGACCGCGAATTGGACGATTTGACGGCAATGCTGTTTGCCGATGCCCGGCCATGCGCGTTTGATGTAACGGGCCGAATTATCATTCCCGATGATTTGTTACGGCATGCAAACATCACCAATACGGCCATCTTTGTTGGTCGCGGTCACAGTTTTCAAATTTGGAATCCGGACGCCTTTGCCGACGCCCAGCGTCAATCAATGGCCAACCTGCGTGCGGCGCGGCCCAACCTGAAAATCCCCCAAGGATAATTAACCTATACCATTTCCCACGATGGTGTTTTACCCTTGATTTCGTATCCGGGGTATTTTTTTACAAGAATAATCGCGGACACGTGACCACAGGGGGGGCATATTCAGTCACGGATCGAATTGGTTTTTGAATGATTAATTTTATCCAATAAAGGAGAGAAAGATGACGCATGAAGATATTTGGAAAGCCATAGAAAGTTTTGCCAGCGAACATAAAATGTCATGTTCGGGATTGGCAAAATGCAGTGGTTTGGATCCAACCACATTTAACCGCAGCAAGCGTTGGTCCAAAGAAGGCAAACCCCGTTGGCCATCCATGCACAGTTTGTCAAAAATACTGACTTCGACGGGCGCAAATATTAACGACTTTGCCAAATTTATTCCCCAAGACGGGGAAAACTAAGAAATTCCCCCGTCTGGGGGGATTTTTTTACCCAAACCCGGCAGCGCCGATTTGAATTTTATGGTCATCCAATATTTAGTTACCTAAAACCCAATCCCTCCTCCTCCAGCAATTTACAACGAATTTATCAGGGGTGGCGGCAATGCAAGTGGATATCTAATTCCAATCTGATATAATCATACGAAAAATTATGAATACCTGGTCTCGTTGCGGGTAGACATCTAATTCCAATCTGATATAATCGAAATACCGGTGTAAAACTCATCATTTTGGTTGCGGGTAGACATCTAATTCCAATCTGATATAATAAACGGATTTTGCATTCATGATTCTATCCGGTTGCGGGTAGACATCTAATTCCAATCTGATATAATGGAACGTCGGCACATAGCGCGCACGAGCCTGTTGCGGGTAGACATCTAATTCCAATCTGATATAATGTTAATAATCGACTGTGACGAACCTAGCCAGTTGCGGGTAGACATCTAATTCCAATCTGATATAATTGATGCTGATGAGTCTGATTTCGATGAGTTGTTGCGGGTAGACATCTAATTCCAATCTGATATAATACCCAAAGCGTTCATCGCCTTGATTTCTTCGTTGCGGGTAGACATCTAATTCCAATCTGATATAATAGTGCTTGTTTTTAAACCGTTCTTACCGGGTTGCGGGTAGACATCTAATTCCAATCTGATATAATTGCGGTTTAATCAATATTTTGATAATCTTCGTTGCGGGTAGACATCTAATTCCAATCTGATATAATAATGTTAAAATGAAACCAATGCACGGCGCGGTTGCGGGTAGACATCTAATTCCAATCTGATATAATAAACAAAGGAGAATGTATATGATAGAAGTTGTTGCGGGTAGACATCTAATTCCAATCTGATATAATAAGTATGAAAACCACCCGTTCATTAGATTTGTTGCGGGTAGACATCTAATTCCAATCTGATATAATCTATATTTGCGACTTATCAAGCACACTATAGTTGCGGGTAGACATCTAATTCCAATCTGATATAATATATCGAAACAAAAGGAGAATAGAATGACGGTTGCGGGTAGACATCTAATTCCAATCTGATATAATTACCGTTTGTATTTTTCGTTATCGTATTGTGTTGCGGGTAGACATCTAATTCCAATCTGATATAATTAAACCCGCACGCAATAAACGCGCACAAGTGTTGCGGGTAGACATCTAATTCCAATCTGATATAATACACACCGCTAATATCCCCGGATTCCGGGGATTTTTCTAATATATGCCAAAAATAAAATTACGCAATCCAACACCAAATTCGATTCGTTTTTTACAATTTTTATTTCCTAAACCAAAAATAATTTGACAAACAGATTTATTGTACTATATAAAACGTATGCAAACGAGTATTATCGAAATTTCAAGTAACAACAAAGAACTTTCCGCAAGGCGGGGATTTTTGTGCATAAAAGAACACTCAGAAACCATCGCAGAAATTCCATTTGATTCAATTTGCGCACTTTTGGCGACAGGCCAGGCAATTACATTTACAAAAAAATTGCTAAGCGCACTCTGCGAAAACGGGATACCGCTTATCGTCATTAACGAAAATTATACTCCCGTCGGAATCTTAACTCCATTGGTTGGCCATACCAGACAAATGGTCGTTCAACAGGCCCAAGTGAATACTTCTCGTCCTCTTGAAAAGCAGTTGTGGAAAAGCATAGTCCAAGAAAAAATACGCAATCAATCCAGGGTCTTGGACAAATACGAAATAGATAACAAAATAAAAAATCTGGTACCAAGCGTACAATCCGGCGACACAGGAAACACAGAGGGCATCGCAGCCAGAATGTATTTTCCGGCCCTGTTTGGCGCAAATTTTCTGCGGATTCACCATCATCGGGGCATAAACAGTTTTTTAAATTACGGTTACGCCGTTATTCGTGGCGCAATGGCGCGCCTTGTAGTAGGCGCAGGCCTTAACCCGTCATACGGGATACAACACCATAATCAGTTGAACCCAATGTGCCTGGTGGACGACCTGATGGAACCATACAGACCGATAGTTGACGCCATTGTGTATGATATTTTCAGCGGTGTTGATAACCCGGCACGTGAACTGATGCCTGATGACAAAAAACGCCTGGCAGGAATACTGGAATCAAACATTAAAACACGTGCCGGCACATCACCGCTTATAACTATAATGCAACGCGACGTGTGGAACTTTGTAAATTCTCTAAAAGAAAAGAAAAACAAACTGGACTACGAAAATGTCATTCAAGACTGATGGGCTAAAATACATGTGGATGATGGTTATGTTTGATTTACCGACAGACACCAAACACGAACGCCGCGAGGCATCGCGCTTTCGAAACTTTTTACAGGACATAGGCTTCTCGATGGCGCAGTATTCAGTGTACATGCGATTTACTGGCACCCGCGAAAATTCACAAAAATACATACATGCCGTAAAAAGAAACAACCCATGTACAGGCGACGTGAATATATTATTTTTCACGGACACCCAATTTGGCGACATTATTCATTTAGACAAGACGGCGGGGCCACGCGCCCTGGCCCACCGCCCTAATCAGTTGCAGTTATTTTAAAATTTTTCCTGTCGGGCTGACACTTATTTTACGCGCCTTGTGTTCCTGTAACGAGGACACACTTGCAATCCAACTTTTTTTATCTGCTTCCTCTTTCGCAATAAAGTGCGGTCGTAAACAAACTGAACCGCTGCTACTTATCTTCTTAACCCTAAACACAACCCAAACTGTATCCTTTTGTTCCAGCATACACTGATGTTTCACAGTATCAATCAAGCCACTGGGCAACTTGGAATCGTCTTTACTAAATTCGGCCATAACCATGTCATTTATACGCAATGACATGACACGTTTCGCGGTCGCATATTTTTTACGCCACATAGGTTGGCCGGCATTAAGTTGCGCAGAATAGTTTGAAACTATTTCCATCTGCCACTTGCCCGCCATTTTAGGGTATCTGCTATCATCAGACCGAACTTCAAATATTTCCGCACAGAAATTGTTTCCGCTGATATACCACTTATACGCACGACGTGCAAGCTGCTGATAACGTTCCCGCAAGGCATTTTCCTCGTCCTGCTGGGCGCGTTTTGCACGCTTGTCCACGATACCGGAACTAATACCATCCGCCACATACCAGGCCGTATATGCATCATGAAACGCATCACGGTCGGCACGTGTACGAAACACCGGAACCCAGCCGCTTATATCAATTCCACCCTTAAGCATACGAACCTTTTTTATACCAGCAGCCAATGCCCAATCCACAAAGCGTTCCGCAATATCCGGCGTATCATTTGCACACCCGGTTTCACTGATAAAGGTCTGCAATACAGTTTTGTTCACACGTTTAAAATTCTTGGCGAACTTCTTTCTGTCGGCAATCGTCACAGGCAGATTTTCACGATGCGACATAATCGCCCAGCCGTTTTTATCAAAGTCCTCTAAATTATACGCCGTATCTTCATGCAGACATCCGACTGTACCGCCAGAATTAGTTTTTTTAATAGATTTCCGATATGAAATAACAGTATTTTCACATTTCATCTTGAAATCAAAATAATCGAAACCAACAAACGGTGAAACCATACCGCTGAACCAATCTTTTCGTTTATCCCTGACCGATTTGCCGGAATAGATTTCTGGATTCCTAGAATTTTTACTTAATCTTTGGATATTGTCACGCCCTGCGCACGCAACAACAAAAGCATCAATGGCATGATGTATGTGATTTCCACGATATTTGCCAGCCTCAGCCTTGTCCTTCCACCAATCCAAATGCCACATATCCCTAAACATTGCGGTTAACCTTCCTGGCATTCCGATTACGTTGTTTTTATCCACGCACACATGTTTCAAATACGTCACCGCCATCCGCGTCATATGCCTGGTATCGTTCAAAGCACGCGCAATACAATCATTATTTTTCAAGAATAAATCTATGGCACCGCGATTAAAACGCCACCGCGACGCCGGCGGCAACTTTTGGGCGCGCACCCAAACATCATCATAACACCACGGCGAATCAGCAGCAGTAAAAGCCTCCTCTGGTGTGCGATTTCCCTTGAATTTATTTGCATCAACACGAGATATTGTTTTATTCGCCAAAGAATCATCCAATGTGCGTGAAAAAGGTAAAATATGTTCTATCTCAAATTGCGGGCTAAACAGTTTTTCTTTGCTGATAACCTCTCCGGTATAAACACAACAGCGATCAAATGGATTGCTGCCCAACTGCTCCCACAGCTTATACTTGTGAATGTTTTCACGGTTAACCGAAACCCCGGCTGAATATAATTCCGCAGCAATTCTGTCATTCTCTTTTTTATTTTTTACCTGCCGCGCCTCTATTTCCCCTCTTTCCTTTGCCCCAGCATGAACATCGCGCCCAGTTTCTATGGTTATTGCAAATGGCTTGCCATACTGTGAAATAAGATCATTTACCACCACACGCATTTGATTCATTGCAATGTGTACAGTCGCATTCATGGTGCGGTAAACGCCGTTTTTATCTTCAACCAAGGAGGAGCGCAACGCCATTAAATCCCCATAATAAGGCAACTTGTCCAACGACTTAATATCTTGTTCCGAATGCGCGCCATAGACCTCTTGGGCCGCCTGATGATACAACAGGCCCTGTTCTAAATACGGCAACATCTTATCAATCGCTAACAAAGACACATTGCCAACATCATCTTCCAGTGGCAGACCGATAATTTTTTCTGCACGCTCCTGTGACAGATTGTATTTGCCCATCAGGTCATTAATCAAATCATCGTCGTTCAAGTTATCATCATTTATCTTTTCCAGAATGTCCATTTGCCCATTCCTAGACAAAGAATTCCAAAAGTCCGCTTCGCCAATCTCTGCAAATGCAAAAGCAGTCGTATCAACATCTATTTCCTTGCGCTTTTCCGATTCCAAATTAAATTTAGTTGTGCGTACCGGCAATCCCAACAGCTTTTTAATTGTCGCAAAAGTCAATTTAACATGGCCATTTTTTTCACGAACCACGCCGTCAAAACTTACCAACATGATATTCATTAACTTGTCACGCTGTTGCGCGCTAAGCGCCTCCAGGCTGCCGGAATTTTCTATACGCAACTGATTAAGCTGCTGCAACGCACGCCACTTTTGAAAAGCCGGCGTATATTTATATGCACGCAGTTCATCTGGCTCAAACATGCAATGCCCTATCTGTGGCGGCAATAATCCCCGCTGATAAAATATGGCATCTTCAAAGTCCCGCCTCATCTCATCCGAAACGTTCTGAACATCGCATATTTTATGAAATTCATCCAAATACATATCGCGCGTGGGGTACAAAGCCCCGTCTTTTATAACATTGCCATCAAACTGGTCCGCAAATCTGTATTTACCGGATTCATTCTGGAACTGCCCCAGCGTCTTGTCATCTGTGACCTTTCGCAAAGCCTCTGTAGCATTTTTTAACTTTCCACCAACACAACCGCGCGTTTCTTTACGATTACTTTTAAATCCGCGACGCTGCGCCAAATGAAAAAACACGCGCCCCAATTCATCTGCCGCCAGTTTCTGCTCCACCGCAATCGCACGCAACTTATAGGGATTTTCCAGTCTCTCTATATCCCCAGCAATATCAAAATCCAAGCCATATTTGTGAATTAAATTCAACGTACGTCGTTTACGTATTTTTATTCTGTCGCCCCGGCGTCGCATTCCGCGCGCCAATCTGCGTTCAACATTTATCGGTGTATGACTCTGTGCATCGCGCCCATCCGGAAAAATACGCACCCCCATATCGATCAGGCGCTGAACATCATCATTTTCATTCAATTCAACCACCGCCCAACCCAAAGACGTACTGCCTAAATCCAAACCAAGTTTATATTTCATATTCGAACCTTTTTACTATTAATCAGGATACTATACCTTATGATTAAAATCAAAATATTTGACATTTAATGTAAAAATGCTATATTTGTCACGGTGAAATTAACGAATAAAATATCAGATTGGAATTAGGTGTCTACTCGTTAATAAGATGAAATATTCACCATTTAAGTTCGGTACTTCGGTGCCGAACTTTTTACACCGCACACATTTTATATATTCGAATCATAGTCGTCCCCGATATCATAATTATTAATAAAAATACCGTCCATTTGGACGGTATTTTTATTAATAATGGTCGGGGCGACATGATTCGAACATGCGACATCTTGCTCCCAAAGCAAGCACTCTACCAGACTGAGCTACGCC
>CAXHMP010000001.1:0-74461 GCA_964017835.1 uncultured Alphaproteobacteria bacterium | reverse complement strand
TCACAACCAGCATGTATTTCATGGTCATGGGAACAATCGGCGGATTGATTGAAACAATGCCCGGCATCATTGAAAAACTGGGCGCCGCGCACAAGGCGTACGAAGAACTGATTGTACCGATTGAAATCACCGATGCGGCCGACGCCCGACCCCTGGGTGTCACGCGCGGCGACATCGAATTTAAAAACGTGTCGTTTAAATACCGCGGCAAACGGGCGGGCGTGTTGGAAAACTTTGACCTGCACATCCGGCCCGGGGAACGCGTCGGCGTGGTTGGTGCGTCGGGCGCGGGAAAGACAACGCTGGTGAATTTGCTGATGCGTTTCTTTGACCCGCGGCGCGGCGAAATCACGATTGACGGTCAAAACATCCGCAACGTGACCCAGGATTCTTTGCGTGAAAACATTGCCTTTATCCCCCAGGAATCGACAATGTTCAACCGCACGCTGCGCGAAAATATCGCATACGGCGCGCCGAACGCCACCGACCGCCAAATTCGCGATGCCGCGCGCCAGGCGGCGGCCGACGAATTCATCATGGCAACACCCAAAAAGTACAATTCCATGGTCGGCGACCGTGGCATTAAACTGTCCGGCGGCCAGCGTCAGCGTATCGCCATCGCGCGTGCATTTTTGAAAAATGCCCCTATTCTGATTCTGGACGAGGCAACATCCGCCCTGGATTCCCAGACCGAGGTCGCCATTCAAAAATCGTTTGAAGAATTGGCCCGCGGGCGCACAACCATCGCGATTGCACACCGATTGTCCACCCTGCGCAATATGGACCGGATTATCGTTCTGAAAAACGGCCGCATTGTGGAATCGGGAACGCACAACGCCCTGTTGCGGCGCGGCGGTGAATACGCACGGTTGTGGAAACTGCAATCGGGGGGATTTTTACCCGAATAAAAAACGGCCCCGGTCAATGCCGGGGTATTTTTATATCTGGGTGGCGATGAACACATCCCCATCCATATCGGTTATTTTGACATCGCAAATGGTGCGCGGTGGCACAGCTGCACCGGCAATACGCACCGGTATATCATGCGGGTCGCGCGCCATGTTATTGTTTTCAACCAAAATATTGGTGACGGTGCCAATGCGCGACGCCATGTGTTTCATGCGCGCCGCATCGGCGATTTTTGTGATTTCATGAACGCGCGATTTGGATACATCCCGCGATACTTGGCCCGGCATGTCGGCGGCCGGGGTGCCGGGACGCGGGGAAAACGGAAACGCATGAATATGGATGGGCCGCAATTGGCGCGCCAAGTCCAGCGTTTCATCAAACAATTCGTCGGTTTCCCCCGGGAAACCACAGATAATGTCCCAACTGAATGTCACGCGGGGGGCATAGCGCACCAATTGACGCACCATGTCGGCACTGTGCCGCCGCCGCATCGCAGACAAAATAGTATCCGAACCCGACTGCATCGATAAATGCACATGCCCCATCATACGCGCGTCGCGGGCCATCAAATCCAAAATCTGGTAAATCTGGGGCGATGCCGGGTCCAACGACGACAAACGTAATCGCTGGATTTGCGGCACATCATGCAACAATGCCGCACAGACATCGGATATCAGCATCCCGCCACGAGCATAACTGGCGGTATCAACCCCCGTCAGCACGATTTCATAAAACCCGTTTTCGACGGCCGCCCGGGCATCGGCCAAGATATCAGTGTAATCAAACGATACCGCCGGCCCGCGCACCAAACGCGTCACGCAATAGGCGCAATCATGATTGCATCCGTTTTGCACCTGGATATATTTCTTGGACAATATTGCATCGCGTCCCGGCAACCGAATGGTGGCGTCCACCGGGCCACCCAGCCCCCGCAAAGCCAACGCATCGGTATAGGCGTCCAGCCGTCGCTTGTCCCGGTTATGAATAACAATAGCGTTTGGAATGTCGACAAACAGCGCCGGATTGCGCGACGCGGCGCATCCGGTGACAAAAATGGGGACACCCGGGTTTTCACGGGCCACCCGGCGTACCGCCTGGGCCGATTGACGTTCACCTTCGTGGGTGACGGCGCATGTATTAATGACAATCGCCGCATCAATCACCGGCCCCAGCATTAATTGAATCTTTTCCGATTCCAACGCATTCAATCGACACCCAAAAGATAAAGTTTTTATATTTTCTGCTTGCATTTTTCGCATCCATAGGGCATTATAACGGGGTTTCGAACGATTTCAACAAAGGAATTTAATAATGGCCCGTACAACAAATTCAGATACTTTACCATTTGTAGACAGCCGTTTTGAACTGGGGATGTTGGCGTCCCAGCGTGTTCGTGATTTGAACGGTGGCGTGGAATCTGTTGTGGACAAAGATGACGACAAACTGACGGTTGTCGCCCTGCGCGAAATTGCCAGTGGCAAATTGGATATCGCGGGCGTTCGTCATGAATTTGTGCAATCGTACAAAGAAAATCCGATTTCGAACGCGGGCGAAGAAACATTGGAAGTCGAAAACGAAGATCCGATGTTGCGTGAAATCGATGCCGAATTGGAAAACGCATTGGTTGATGACGCGGCGGATATTTCGGACGAAACCGCGGCGGAAATCGCCGGCGAAGAAATGGCCGAAGTTGCCGCCGAATAACAAGATACGGAGACGTCGCATAGTTGGTCTAGTGCGCTACATTGGAAATGTAGTATACCGGCAACGGTATCAAGGGTTCGAATCCCTTCGTCTCCGCCACTGATAATAAAAAATGCCCGGTTGGGCATTTTTTATTATCGGCTGTCGTCGTCTGGGATTCGAACCCGAAGAAAGGGTTCGAACCGCCGCAAAAAGGCGGACGGGCGTACGCCGGTCGTGCGCAGCACGATTTTGCAAGGTCGGCGAAGTCAATCCCTTCGTCTCCGCCAGAAATTAAAATCTTAAAACCACCCGAACGGGTGGTTTTTGATTTTAACTGGCGGGACGAAGGGATACGTGCCAGCCGACGATGTCGGCGCCGCACGAATACGAAGACGAACAATCTTACAAAAATCCAAAAAACGGATGTGGTTAATCAGAGTTTTTTGTGATTTTTGTTATTGTTTGTCGAGGACAGGAATTCGTCTCCGCCAGAAATTAAAATCTTAAAACCACCCGAACGGGTGGTTTTTGATTTTAACTGGCGGGACGAAGGGATACTATTGATTTTTATTGCAATTTGTGATATAATAAAATCATGAACAAGGACGACTTTTGTCGCCGTTTTTTTATGTCCCGCCGCACGCGGGCTTTTTTTATTTAAGCAAAGGAATCACAAATGAAAACACCACAATTTTTGCGAACGCTGATGTCATCGCCCGCATATATGGATAAAAACAGCAATACGTATGCTATGGCAGAAAAATATTTAAAAATGCTGTATCCGGGTGCGTTGGCCCAAGATGCCACCGGACGCATGACCGAACCAAAATACGATATGACATTAGAGCAATTTCGTAAGGCCCAAAAGGCATTAGAGTCTGCGCTAGAAGAAGCAATAGCCAATGCCGAAGCAGAATATGAAGAAGCCGGTCGCCGGATAGATGTTGAAGACTATGTAGACTTAGAAGAAACCATAGATGTTCGTGTTCTGATGCCGTTGGGCACAATAGAAAATAAACAGCTAGAGGTTTATACCCTTGACCTGCCAGAGGACGATGATGATATGCCAAACGACAAACCACGGCGCGTATGGCGTTGGCATAGTGAAGATGGCGATAACACCTGTTCCGCGTGTGCATCGCGCGATGGCGAAATATATGAAAGCGAAGATGACATCCCTTCCACCCCGGTGCATCCCAATTGCCGATGCAGCATAACCGAGGATGTAATAGATTCAGATGGCAATACTATCAGCAGCAAGCCATTTTCAGCAAAGGAACCAGCATCAACGCCAGAAAAGATGGCCAACACCCCGCCAGAAAAAGCAACATTTGAGAAGCCGGTTAATACCAAGCCGGGTTATTATGCAGTATTTGATGGCAAGAAATTTACATTGTATCTAGATAACAAACCGTCAATATCATGGGATGCGGTGTCTGGTCGTTCCGGTTACCAAAGCCCAGAATATCAAGACCAGAAATCCACAGGTCCAATCCCAGAAGGGATGTATGTTGCAAGACAGGAAAAACTACAGTTTATGTCTGCTACAGATTGGCTTGTTGGCTGGACGACTAAAGTTACTGATAGGGGTGCTTGGCCCGGGTCTTCAATGTCTTGGGGAAGCTCGCGTGTCTGGTTAGAACCGTCCAAAGAAACCAATACATATGGTCGTGATAATTTCAGCATTCATGGCGGCTGGGCGCCTGGGTCTGCCGGTTGCATTGATATGACAAGTAATATTAAAAATTTTGTTGCGCTATTCGAATTTGTCGGTAAAGATTTAATTGTAGAGGTAAAATATTAGGGACTAACGTAACATGAAAATAAATTGGCAAAAAAACATGTATTGCAATGCTGTGATTCTGTGGGGGGCATTGTTTGTATTTTTGATGGATTTATCGGCAATGGGACGTATTACAAAATACAATGAAGTGTGGTGGCCTTTTTGTTATGATTTATCTGAAAAATCACGATATTTATGCATGGCTAACTATGATGTTGTCAGTATTATATGTGTATTGGCAGGACTCGTGTTTCTTACATATAAACTAGTCCCTGTATATAAAACACGATTGTTATGGATGCCATTAGCAGGATTATTTATAGGGATTTTTGTCTGGCCGATAATTCAATCGCTATTATATTGGTTAATGTAAAATATAATTGATGAAGAAGTATTTTGATTTTATTGGCAGTGTTGTATGTCTGGCTCTGTTCTTGTTTTTTTTGTACGATAATAACAAAATGGTCAATTTATAAATACACAATCTCAATATCCGGTAATTGTTCGGCGATGTATTCAGCCGCAAGGCGGCGGTGGCATTGTGTAGCGGATTTTTTCGATACAGAGTAAGCAAATTCATACCACATAAAATGGCACGTATGTTCCTGGAAGCGTTATAAAATGCCGCGGTTCTGCGAAAGGCAATAAATGCCAAAACCTAAACGCAGTGTGATTGAATCTTAATAGATATTTTTATCTTTGATGCAATATTAAATCAAAAAACTGGCCCGTTCTGTTTTGCCAGCCGCGTTTATATTCGGCCAACATAGACCTTCCACCGAAATAGGCACCGATATCAATTGATTCTTTGTTTGATTGAACATAATTTTTGAAAAACAGATAAAGTATACGAAAAAGTCAAGCCATAGCAAATTTCCCCTTGCCTGCTGTCTTTAAATATCATTACACAAATTTGTTGACTTTGCATTTTTTTGTCATATAGTCTTGGTATCATTAACCAACAAAAGGTATTCGTCCAATGAATCGTATGTAAGCAAAATTAACCATAAAAAACCGTTCGGATTGCCGGATGGCAACACTGCTTGCATATCATTGGAGTTACCTTATGAAATCCATTTCTTTGATAAATGTTTCTTTTGCGCATCATGGATGCGACGATTTGTTGCACAATTGCACGGCAACAGTTCGCACCGACCAAATTATTGCCATGATTGGCGATAACGGCGCGGGGAAAAGTACCTGTTTGAAAATCATTGCCGGCACCCTGGCCCCGACAGCGGGGCGCGTGGTGCATAATGCCCGCGTTTCAATGCTGGACCAAATACAGCCGCACGACACCCAAAGCGGGGGCCAGCGCCAGGCGGACTACCTGGCGCGGGTCTTTGACAGCGGCGCCGATATTTTGTTGTTGGACGAACCGACAAATAATCTGGATGCAACGGCGCGCGCACAATTCTTTGGTCGATTGGCCCGTTTTAATGGTGGGGCGATTATTGTATCGCACGACCGCGAATTATTGCGTCGTGCAGATGTCATTTGGGAATTGGCTGCGGGGAAATTAACGGTATATGGCGGCGGTTATGATTTTTATGTCGCCAAACGCGACGCCTTGCGCGCCAATTTAGAATCGCAATACGTTGACACCCAAAAACGCATTGCCGAATTAAACCGTACAATGATGACCGCCCAAAACACCCGGCAACATCGCGAGGCAAAACAAAAGAAAGAAATCGCAACCGTCAAACGGCCGCGCATTGCCGCCCGCGCTTTGCGTGGCAAAAGCAGCGAAACCGAGGCAAAAAAACGCCGCCTGATTCTGGCGAAAATGGCCGCCCAGCAATCCATGCAACAAACGCTGACGACACAATTGCGCGATGATGTCATCAAAATCCCGATGCCATCCCAACCCTGTCGTGCCAAGGAATTGATTCGAATTGAAAACATGACATTCGGGTACGAAAACAGCCCCCTGTTTCACAATTTTTGTTTTTCAATGATGGGCCAAAAACGCGTCCACTTAACCGGCCCCAACGGCGCGGGGAAAAGCACGCTGATAAAACTAATCTGCGGTCACATCCAACCTCAATCCGGTTCTGTACGTATATTTGGACGTACCGCCTGTCTTAATCAAGATTTAAATCTGTTGGACCCCCGCCTTGATGTGGTGGACAACATTTCAGAAATTGCCAACATTTTGCCGCATGACGCCCACGCGATTGCGGCAAACTTTGGCTTTCGGGGTGACGCCGGTCACAAACCGGTCGCCGTCCTGTCGGGTGGTGAATTATTAAAAGCCACCCTGGCTGCCATTTTGGGCAGCAAAAATCAACCCGACTTGCTGATACTGGACGAACCAACGAATAATCTGGACATCAAAAGCAGCGAAATCCTGATGGACGCGTTGCGCCAATATCACGGCGCCGTTCTGGTGGTGTCGCACGATACAGAATTTATCCGCAATATTCAAATCCAGGAAACAGTAACGTTGTAACAACCAAAAGGAAAAAACATGAAATATGATTACCCACAATACTTTATTGCGCTGGTCAAAGCGGCATATCCCAAAGATAAGGGATTGCATAAAGCGCTGGATGAAAAAAGCGTTTTTGTCGGCCGTTATCTGGATGACAGCTCGCCCAATAAATTGCAAAAAAACAGCAGCGCCCTTAACCGTGTCAAATATGCACTGTACGAGATGTGGCTGGAAATCGAGAGAAATCAAAATCAGCGATAATAAACAAACGCCCCATGCGGGCGTTTGTTATTTCTTTTTACCTGAACCGATGGCGGCCTTATGCGCGCGCGGTTTGCATTTGTATGCATTTTTATCCGCAATGGATAATGCAATGGCCACCGCCTGTTTATGCGGCCGACCGGCCCGGGTTTCGGTTCGAATATTTTCTGAAATCGCGCGGCGTGAACATCCCTTGATAATCGGCATTGCAAAAGTCCCTGGGTTGGTATATAATATAATCATATCATCATGCCCAATGCCCACCAATAGGTATGATGTCGTCAGTCTGGGCAAATATTTCAAATCCTGTTTTTTCGCCCTAGGAAAACTTACCAATTCAACCATATCGCGATTCGTATTAAAATAAACAACCGAGTCTAGATTTTATTCCTAGGAAAGGAGGGGATATGACACACAAAGGAAGTTGGGATACAATTGACCAAATTGCATCCCTGATGGGTTTGTCTTGTTCCGGATTGGCCCGGGCATGCAAATTGGATCCAACAACATTTAACAAAAGCAAACGATGGACCCGCGATGGCAAACCCAGGTGGCTGTCGCTGGGGACGGTGGCAAAAATTTTGGGAACCGCCGGTGTCCCGCGCCAGGAATTGATTAAATTGCTTTTCCGTGAAGAATACGAATCTTTTGATAATTAAACAAAAAAATCCCGCAATCGCGGGATTTTTATTTTTAGCGTTGCGCCGGTCTATCACCGCGACGCATGCCGCGTGCATCACGCATGGCCTGTTTAACTGTGCGATATTCTTCGCGGGAAACACAGCCATCGTTGTTCATATCGGCCTTCATCAATTTGGTACGAAATTCCGGACATTCGATTTTATTCATATCCAGGCATCCGTTTACAAATTCAATCGGCATTTTCGGCCCACGATGATGACGCGGCCCGTGGTTGCACAACAACATGCATGTTGCAAAGCCCAGCGCAAAGATAACCAAAAACCAAAACAGTCGTTTGATAAAGCGCCAAAAACCGCCGCCACATTTGCACGGATTGCCGTTCATACAACCGCAATGATGTCCCGCATGGCAACCGCATCCCGCATGTTCATGATGGGCATCGTGTTCGCTGATGATAATTACATCATCCGCAACCGGGGCCGCACGACGCGCCGTCACCCGTTTAACCGACGCAGATTTCTTGGCCGGGGTCTTTTTTACTGGTTTTTGTGCCATTTTCCTTCCTTTGTTTGTTGACGTTCGTCATTGTATGAAATATTGAATTTCAAGTAAAGCAGATTTTTATCATACAAAAAATCCCCGCGTCCAAGCCCCACGCAAACAGGGTTCGTTTCGTGGGGTACGCGGGGATGTAAATCACAGGATTTATTTTTTCCGGGATGCCGGCTTTTTCTGTGACTTGGTGCGTTTGGCCGGCTTGGATGCCGGTTTGGCGTCCACCGTGCGATGATAATCCTTGTACAGCAATTCGATGCACACGTACGCAATCAGCGCAGATGCCGCCGTAATCAGCCCCGCCAGCAAGCCGTCGGAAAAGATTGCAAACAAGACGATTGCTATCGCCAATATAATGGTATAGAACAAATTCCGTGCCATGACATTGATAACTTTTTCAAATGTTTTCATGATATGTTTCCTCCCCTCAATCTGTTGGAATGAATGTATTATAACAGAAAATATCCCCAATATCCACGAAATAAAAATACCGCCCCACATGGGGCGGATATGAACATCAATTTGCGATTACAAAATCACCTGGCCGCCCAGACGTGCATCACGGGGAATCGGGCCAAACGACGAACGGGGGCTGACGTAAATATTGCCGGTAACAGTAAATTCCCCACAAAAATGCAGCATCGTCACATCGCGCAGAAACAAATTGCCATTAATATACGTTCCACACGGCAACGTGAATTTACGCATCTTTTGCAGATATAAATTACCGTTGATTTTGACACCCGGCTGTAACGCCGCGTCACGGGCGTCGATAATAATATCGCCCGCCATGTCATATTTAATCGGGGCCGGCGTTTCGACCGCGTCCGCGACCGGACATTTTGTTTCAACCGACTGATGCGGCACAACGACACGCATCACCGGCCGAGGCCGCACACCACGGGGCGCCGACGCATCGGTAACCGTAATCTGGGGACGTGCCGCCACATCAGGGGTCGCGGTCACAGACACATGCCGGTTACAGCGCATAACATCCATAATCAACATGGAAAACAAGACGATAATTGCCGTCAACAATGTCAGATTAATCATTCCAATTACATCGATACAGCGAATCCATGCCCACGCGCGCGCCAAAATGGACGGCCGCGCAGATTTTGAATTAACCCGGTTCGATGCACGATTAACGCGCCGGGTGGCTGTTTTCATCTTTAACTGTTTGAACATGTACCAAATCCTTTTTAGCAATTATGTCCTAAAAAAATTATTTGTCAAGAATTTTATCACAACCCGAAAAAGGATAAAATCTGGTTTTATTAAACAAACAAATATGATATACTTTTGAGCATGAAAGCAAGGAATCTGATTATATCTTCTGCCCTGTCCTGCCTGATGGTGGGCGCGGCGCATGCCAATTGGGAATACAGCGGCGTCTATACCGGCGACGGATGGTACATGGACGACGGCGCGCGTTTTATCGTATCTGTGCGCGGCGGCGCATCGATGGGGTTTGGCGGCATAAAAAACAAAATGGGCGCATTGACCGGCGAATATTATTACAGTCCCGACAACGGCGCGATTGTGTCGGCCGCCTATTACAAAAGTTGTATTGATGCCGGCGGATGTGAAGGCTTTGAATACGCCGGAATGGCAAATTTGTCAGAACTGGGCGCGACCGAAGATTATTCATCGTTTTCATTTGCGGCCGGGGCATCGATGGGATGGACCATACCCAACACGCCACAATGGCGCGTTGAATTGGGCTGGGACCATATTGCCGAAAGCGATTATAACGCATCCCCCCTGTTCGCAGGTGACCTGGCGCTGGATGGCGGTAATGTCCAGGGATTAACCGCACGTATCGAAAGTGGGGGCGCCCATTCCAAATTGACTGCTGATATTTTCAGTGTCATGGCCTTTTACGACTTTTTCGACGGTTTGGTCAAACCCACACGTCAAATGATTCCCTATGTCGGGTTTGGGATGGGATATGCCGACGTCAAAACGGTTTTAAATCTGACCGATTTGTATGGGGATTTATCTCTGTCGGCGGAATTACAGAATTACGGGGAACTGGACCAATACGACATTTTGCAATTTTACCAATCGGAAAAGAACACCGGCACCGTTGCCGGATTGCTGGCGGCGGGATTTTCGTACGGCATCACAGAATCGATGTTCTTGGACCTGGGGGCGCGGTTAACATATGTTCCGACGGTCAAATGGGCGTTAACGACCAAAGATGGCGACCGCGACCGGGATTGGTTCAACGGCGACAACATGTTCTGGGTGAACATTATGTTGGGAATACGGTTCGAATTTTAATTGACGCGGGGCAATCCCCGCGTTTTTTATTCCCCGAACATGCGGGGATTATTCTTATGGCGACGCACGGCGCATTTCGCCATAATTTTATTATGAACACGAAAAAAAATTTAACCGGGGCCGCGCTGATTCTTGGCGCCGCCGCCATAACCGCCGGGGCGCATGCCTGTACGGGTATCACCCTGAAAACCAAAGACAATTCATTAATTGTGGCGCGCACCATTGAATGGGGCGGCAGTGAAATGACCAACCTGTACACCGTCATTCCGCATGGCCATACCCAGCGGTCATTTGTCCCCGGCGGCCAAAAGGACGGTATGGAATTCACCGCCACATACGGCTATGTCGGCCTGGCGGTCGAAGAACCCGAATACGTCGTCGAAGGCATGAACGAAGCGGGCTTAGTAGCAGAATTGTTCTATTTCCCGGGATATGGCCAATACGTTGAATACGACCCGGCATACGCCGACAAAACCGTATCCGATTTTCAATTGGTGTCGTGGATGCTGTCGGAATTTGCGACAATCGACCAGATTCGGGATGCCATCGGCGATATTCGTATTGTTGGCATTGACCCACGGTCGTCAACCGTACATTGGCGCATCACAGATTTCACCGGCCGCCAGGTCGTTTTAGAAATCATTGGCGGCGTGCCGCACTTTTATGAAAACACGCTGGGGGTGCTGACCAACGCACCAGGCTTTGAATGGCACATGACGAATTTAAACAATTACGTTAATTTAAAGCCTGGCACGGCCGGTCCCACAAAACTGGGGAATATTGAAATGACCGCCTTTGGCAGCGGTTCGGGCATGCTGGGAATTCCCGGGGACGTGACGCCACCGTCACGGTTTGTGCGCGCCGCGTTTTACCAATCGACGGCCGTCCCGCAACAGACGGCATACGCCGGCGTGATGCAGGCGTTTCATATCCTGAACAATTTTGACATTCCGGTCGGGGTGGAATTCCCCATCGGCCAGGTTCCCGTCAACATGCCGTCCGCCACCCAGTGGACCGCCGTTATGGACATGACGGGTCGAAAAATTTATTACCGCACCATGTACAACAGTGTCATCCGGTCAATCGATTTGAAAACAATTGATTGGGATTCTGTCGCGCACCAGGTCCACCCCATGGACACGGACAAAATGCAAACCGTCATCCCCATTGAAATCAAGTAACATCGGGCCGCTATCGCGGCGTCTATGCCAAATTATGGAAAATGCAAAGTTGCGGGTTTATCGGACAATAAAAAAAAGGCGGATGAATCCGCCTTTTTGGTTGGGTACGTTCATTTTATCATCCGCCCCACCCCGCCCGCAATAGGAACGTTTGCCACAAAAAAATCTTGTTATTCGCCCACGATTAAATTATAATCATCATCTCATCGGCCGATTACCGATGTGAGGTGTGATTACCTCCAATACAAACAAACTCCACCATTGGTTGGAGGGTCGTGATATATTTGAATAAGCGACACTATTGTATTGTAGTAATCAACCTCCAACCGCCCTTCATCACGGCGGATTTTTTAATTTTGGGGTAAATGTATGCCAGTGATATCGAATGAAACGCGGCTGATTGGTGGCGCCATGCGGCACGGCCGGCGGTTAAACCGCGTCAGTCGCACAGACGCCGCGCGGGCGCTGAATGTGACATTGGGGGAATTGGGGTTGATAGAGGGTGGCCGGATGGTCATCCCGCGCCGGGTGCTAAACAGCCTGATGTACCACGCCATACGGAATAAATCAAAAAAAATCCCCCGGTCGGGGGATTTTTATTTTTTCCAAAATGCGAATCCGCGGCGACGGGGTTCATTTTCCGAATCCCGCGCATCACGATTGCGATATTGGGCGCGGCGTTCCTGGAACCGGCGGGCCGATTCTTCGTCACGCGCAATCAATTTCAATGTCGTGACCGACAGTTTACCGTTACGCACTTCTTCATCAAATTCAACCGTATCATTTTCATTCAAAAAGCGCAAATCTGCCGCCTTTAACGCGCTGGAATGAACAAAGACATCATCCCGGTTGCCATCATCATTCGGGGCATCGGGCGTAATAAATCCAAAGCATTTCTTGCCGTTATACCATTTTACTTTACCTTGACGCATAATCGTTTCCTTATGTTATGCAGTTAGGGTTCCCATGCAATACAAGAACCTGAATCAATTGTGACGTATAACATGGCCGAAAGCAAGAAAATTGCAGAATAACCGCCTTAGTATGATTTCCTAGGTCTTTAAGACACCGGATTTTTTTTATAATAACGCTGAACTTCCTTCATGACGAAATTGAACAGTTTTCCCGACATTGTATCGGTCGGAACCGTCCATTTGTCATCCGCATAGGGAATCGCCGTCACCAATATAAACCGCACCAGCCACCGAAAGATTTCTGTTTCCTGGGCCATGGTCAGTTTGGCCGGCGCCGATGTCACATGAAAGACTTCATTTTCTGTGGCATTGTCCAATTTATCCATGATGGTGTCGACCATTTTCTGGGGATAATACATGGTGCAATCTTTTGGGAACCCATCAAACAGCGGGGTTTTCAATCCGTGACTGTATAAAATATTCCACCCCACGCGTTCAAACAAATCTTCCAAACATCTAACGACCAACAAATTATATTCTTTGACGCCGTCTTCGTGCAGTTTGGCCACAATCTGGTCCATGGATGCGGTTTGACCATCCGCAGATTGGCGCGTTACCTCGTACGCTTGGTGTGTACGCTGTTCAAAGTCAAAAAACGTCCGCACCTGGCATATAATTTCCATGGGAATAACCCGCCCGTCGGTCCCAATATCAATAATGATTTTCGCATCGCGATAATTGCGGGGATTGTTTGTATCATAAAAACTGTCGCGCACAGACAGCACCCGGTCCGGCATCATCTTGCGGACGCGTTCAATAAAGGTGCGTGCCTGGGGGACCAAATCGAACAAACACTTGGCCCGCCACACATCCTGCAGACGCATGCGCGGACGCTTGACCCGATCCAGCGCACGCACTAAATCAACGGCAATTTTTTCATGTCCCGAACCGATAAAGGATAACACAGCCTCGGACGGGGCAGAAATATAATTTTCCCCCAATTTTTTACGGATTTTTTCGGCGGTTTCACGCGCCACATCGTCTGAATCATGGGCGGCAATAACCCGATGAACGGTATCGACGACTTCGTCGACATATTTCGAATAATATTTACCCGTCACTTTGTCCAACGCCCGGTCGACATTCTTTTGGGCGCCGACAATAACCGTCACAATTGATGAAACAGCCAAATCAACCCGGTGGCCGGGGCGATTGTCAAAAAACTGGTTCCGCATGGGGTCGGCATCCAAACGATGCTGGACGATATAGGGCGACAGCGGATTGATATCTGCAATCCGAATGGGTTCATCAATCGCACTGTCGGTTGCATAATCATAACGCATGACGGGGGCCTTGGGTGCACCGAAACATTTCCCCAGGAAATAGAACATTTCGCGGCACCACTTCATGCTGTTGGAATACAGCATGGTTAAATAATCGGCCGCTTCGTCATTAATACGGTTTGATGCCAAGGCACGTGCAATGGTGTCCAGATTTTTCCGGTCATAATCGGCGGTCAATACCGTCATATAATCTTCGGTAATCATGAAACGCCCTTATTTCATAATCGGGAACAAGATAACATCACGCAACGTCGGTTGGTCAAAGATTATGCTGGCCAAACGGTCAACCCCCATGCCAACGCCCGAAATCGGCGGAAATCCATGTTCCATGGCGCGCACAAAATCGTTGTCGGGGTTAAAGGCCTCTTCGTCACCATGGGCGATATTTTTCGCCTGTTCTTCGAATGCCGCCAATTGCTGGATGGGATTGACCAATTCGGAATATCCCTTGCACAATTCTGCCCCACAGACCAGCAATTGAAACATGTCAATCCGCCGGTCATCATCATTGTTACGCCGCGCCAATGGCACCATATACGCCGGATAATTGTACAGGAATGTCGGATTAATGATATTTCCACGGATTTTACGTTTATAGACATAATCAACCAATGCCGGGATAGATTTCAAATCATCCAATTCACCCGCCGGGAACATGCCGTTTTCAACCAGGCGCGCCCGCAACGCATCCACATCATCAAAGTCCAAAATGTTGCATCCAAAGAACTCGTTCATTTTGGCCGTATAGTCCATCGTTTCATATGATGTGAAATCCAGCGGCGTTCCCTGGTATTCGATTTTCAACGTGCCGCGGGTTTTCATCAACAGGTCTTGGATTAAATCCCACGTAAATTTCATATTGCGTTCAAAGTCCCAATAGGCCGCATACCATTCAACCATGGTAAATTCTTGAAGATGCATGGCATCCATGCCTTCGTTGCGGAAATCTTTGGCCACTTCATAGACGCGGTCAAATCCGGCACCAATTGCCTGTTTCAAGAATAATTCAGGTGAAATCCGCAACTGAAAATCCGCATCCAGCGCATTGTGATGGGTCGTAAAGGGTTTGGCCGCCGCCCCGGACGCAACATTTTGCATAATCGGTGTTTCAATTTCCAGAAATCCGTTCCGGTTCATAAAATCACGCCAATATTGCGTCATCTTGAACCGCCCCAGCAATGCCGCACGGGCATCGGGGTTGGAAATGATGTCCAGGTACCGTTGGCGATAACGCGTTTCGGTATCGGTTAACCCATGAAACTTTTCCGGCAACGGACGCAGGGCCTTGGCCAAAATTTCATAGGCCGAAACCCGTACAGTCAATTCGCCGGCCGTCGTGTGATACAGTTCACCGGTCAAGCCTACAAAATCCCCCAAATCGACATTGGCCTTGAAAAATTTATAGGTTTCTTCGCCCATTTCTTCGCGCGACATTGAAAATTGAATTTCGCCGTCAATATCGTATATCCGGCCAAACATCAATTTGCCCAACCATCGCAGTGCCGTCACACGACCGGCCAATTTAACCGCCGATGCGTCATCTAAATCACGTGCCGCGGCAATGGTATGCGTGCGGTCAAATTTATCCTTCCACACAACACCGTCACGCGCACGGATGTTTTCGGCCTTTTGCAGGCGCGCCTGTAATTCATTCGTCGAAATTGTCGTGTTTTCTGCCATGATTAATTCCCTTGGTCTTGACATTAAAAAAACGGACGCCAAGAAAGTGCGTCCGTCAGTAAATTGATGGTCGCACCGTCATTAGTTCAAGCGTTTAATTCCAAATTTCATTCGTTTTTCCAATGTTTTTTAATTTCATGCCAATTATACATGGCCGGTCCGAAAAGTAAAGAAGTAAATTACAATATTTTTGTTGACAATTAATATTTTTGTATTAATATTTGTCTTATGAAACAACCTGACTTGTCAATTATTATTCCGGCATACAACGTGCAGAAATACCTGCGCGATTGTCTATGCAGCATTGTTGAACAAAACAACTTTGACCAGTTCGAAGTCATTGTGATTAACGATGGTTCGACCGATTCCACCCAATACATTGTCCAAGATTACATGGACCGCCACCATAACATTCACCTGGCGAACCAGAAAAACGCTGGTGTATCCGTGGCGCGCAACCGTGGTATAAATATGGCCCGCGGCAGATATATCAGTTTTGTTGATGGTGACGATTGTGTTGGAACCACGCATTGTCATTGCCTGTCGGATTTTCCCCAGACATTGGGTAATTTAACCTTTCTCCGTGATTACAACAAAACCGGTGACACAATCCAGTTGGGCTATGACCCGGATTACTTTACCCGTATGGTGGATGCAGCGGACAACCACAACACCGAAATTGCCATGGGCGGCAAAATCACCACCTATACGGACAATTATATGGTTTCCACCTGCGTGTATCAAAGCACACATGTCTATGACGCATCACCCGCAGACAAAGACATCCTGTTGCGCCAGGCAAACGCCCGCGAAAGCGCGAACTTTGCAGTCTATCGCCGTGATTTCATAAACGCGCACAATCTGCGTTTTGCACAATCGATGGCTCTGGACGAAGATATGCTGTTTTGTATGCAGGCCGTCCTGCACGCAAAGCGGGTGGTTACCGTCCCCGAAAGTCTGTATCTGTACAAACGCCGTATGGACACATTGTCGTCATTGCCATCTCAAATGGATGCCCTTGAAAAATACACCCGGGCGTCGATTCAGCATATGTCCGTTTTTCTGAACGATTTAAAGGAAAAACCTGAATATGCCGCATCATATCGGTACTGGATGAAAAATTTTGCAGAACAATCCGGATTTGATAATGACTACTATGCCTCATATTTTCCGCATGAAAATTGTACAATGAGCAACCATAAAACCTGTGCGGGGTGCAAACATGAAAAGCATAATGACGAAATCATCCGCCATAATCTGATGGTGTTTAATCCGTATCAATCCCAGTGCCGTTAATTCGAATTTTAAAACATCATATATAAAAAAATTCCTCCTTTCGACGGGATTTTAAACTCTGGGCCGCCGCAAAGGGGCGGCGCACCCTCGCGCTCCCCCTTGGCAAGGTCGCGGCTGGCCAACTGAACTACGCTCTACTCGCTTGCTCAGTAAAAAAAATCCCGCCTTTCGACGGGATTTTAAACTCTGGGCCGCCGCAAAGGGGCGGCGCACCCTCGCGCTCCCCCTTGGCAAGGTTCGCGGCTGGCCAACTGAACTACGCTCTACTCGCTTGCTCAGTAAAAAAAATCCCGCCTTTCGACGGGATTTTAAACTTTGGTGCGAGCAAAGGGGCTCGAACCCTCGACCTCAACCTTGGCAAGGTTGCGGATTGCTACACCTTTACGCACACATCTTTTTGAGATAATGCCCGTATTTCCGCCAAAAGTCAAGAGTTATTTTTTAATAAAAAATTGCGCACAAAATTTTTGTGCTATATTTTGTGCCACATTTTTTAATTTTTTTATGTTTTTTTACTTGACTGTGTGTACAATCGTGTGTATAATATGTCTGTAATAAAAAGGTAAAAAATGAATTACAGCAGTAAAGACTTGATAAAGGCGATAGAAAAAGACGGGTGGGAATTAGTCAATACGACTGGCAGTCACCACAAATACAAACACCCGTCAAAGCCTGGACAGGTCATAATACCGCACCCGCGCAAAGACCTGCCAAAAGGAACGGCGACGGCAATATTAAAACAAGCGGGGCTGAAATAAGCCCCGCCACAAAAAAAGGAGTTCGTTATGAAAAAATACGTTGCTTTATTTGAATTTGGTGAAAATTCGGTCGGCGTTGTGTTTCCGGACCTGCCGGGCCTGACCAGTGCCGGCGACAACTTTGATGACGCCGTGCGCAATGCGCATGAGGCCTTATCATTGTATGCCGACGGCGAGAAAAATATGCCAAAACCCCGCACACTGGAACAAATCAAAGCCGAATGGCCGGATTGGCAAGAGTGGAAAGAGAACTATGAATTTACCGCTGGCATTGTTGATTTATTGCCATTGAAAGCCAAAAACAAAAGAATCAACATCATTTTGTCTGAGGACATCTTGTGTAAAATAGACAATATCACAAGCAATCGTTCTGGCTTTATTGATTCCGCCGTGCGACGCGCATTGGCCGCATAAAAAAAGACCCGCCACCTGGCGGGTTTCTTTACGGATGAAAAAATCGTTTGCCTGACCGGGGTGGAACTGATTGAAAATGAACCCAGTCCGGTGTGTTGTCAAAATGTTCACACCATAACCCCGCATGTTCCAACGCGCCGGGATTATCCTTTATCCAGGCTTTCAATTTTCCGTCCGCGTCCCAAACGTCTATCGCCTGGCCGGTCATATGTCTTGATGACATGGGAACTTGCGACATATCAAAATTGCCGTCGGTAAACGGTGGCATTTTCAAACATGCGCGATTTCGGTATATTGCCTCTTGTTTGGCTTTTCCGCGTAAAAACGACGTGCAGGCACGAGGAAACGAACATCCTAAGGAATTTACCCTTTTAATCAAATCGCGCATATTGCGGGCGATTTCTGGCGTTATTTCACCAGGTTCAACTTCAGACTTGTTTAGACATTCTTTTAATGTAAATCTCATATAGTTTCCTTTTTTAATTGTTCGCATAAAAGATTATGCCGGTATATATTGCGGGCCAAGTCGTCACTGACGACATCCCAATCAGACACATGGCCGTATATGGGGGCACACGGCGGCTCAATCAGCAATGGTGTATTTTTCGCGCAACCGCTGACGAATGTCAGCGACCCCAGTAATAAGAACATCTCGCGCAACCGTTGCTTGGACATGCTGAACCGCCGCCACCGATTCCTGATTTGTGATAATATGCTCATGTTCACAATCCGCCCTGCCGCGCGAATAATACGTCTGTCCGATAAAATACCCGCACAAACCACACAGAACCGCAAAAAGAATACCATATCTCATACTCCGCCTTTATTTTTTTATCTTGCGTCGGCCGGCAATTTTTGTCGCAACCTCTGCGACAAATTCTTTACATTCCATTAAACGCGAAAAACAATAAGCCAGCAGACCGATAATCCCGGGCGCACAGCGCACCACGGCCTCAGCCTTACTTACAGCCCCAGCGGTTTCAAGATGTGCAGTTGCCGTATATGCTGTCAATATTAAACCGACAAAAAGAGCCATTCGACCGACGCAGGGTTCTTGGACGTCATCCAAGAACAATCCTTTAATAAATTTAAGCATTTTTTGACCTCCGTTCCTCTTTCCAGCGGGCAACATATGCTTTGATATACGAATTGCCGCCCAAGCTGACGTATTTATCATATAAGGCCAAAATCGTTATCTCGTCGTCCGGGTTATGCTGTATCGCATTTAGCAGTTCAAGTCGCAAATTCGAAATTCGAATTTCTCGAATATCTTTTTTTATGCCATGACGATTTTCTTTTATAGATTGGAATACAAACAGCAATGTTGGCGCGACAACCGCCGTAATTATGGTTTCGATAATCATGACATTTCTCCAAAATCTAGCACCAAACCCCCGTCCTGACACTTCCACCCCTGCATCGAGCATAAAGCATTTAACAGCCGAATGAGCATATCAAGATTTACTGTTACAAATCCGCCAAGTGTTTCGCCGTCGTGGACAACCAATGATTTCAATAACGTGTCAACGGTTACCTCGCCTTGCGCGCCCGTAAAATTTGCATGCTCGTCTGTTGTTCCGCGTCGCAACTGAATTTGTTGTGCCATATTTATTTTACCTCCATTGACCCGAAATCCACCGCTTCTAAAACAGGGTCTTGAATTGACCCATAGTCTTGAGGCCCGAAGGCTTTCCGGTAAAGTTCTTCCAGGTCGCCCTTTGTGGCGAATTCAGATTTTTGTTGTTCTACAAAATCAATCATCTCTTGCTTGACCGCATCGACAGCGACGGCCGAACCGGCCGCGCTGGCCGCAGACCTTTCCGCCGTCTGCGCAGACGCCGCCGCATTTACAACCGCGACATCCAGGGCATGTGCGTTTTGTTCCGCTGACGCGGCACTGCCAGCCGCCGCCTGTTGGCTGACCTGGGCCGCGGCTTTTGCCGCATCGGCAGCTGTGGCACTGGTTTCGGCACTGGCGGCAGAGCCGGCAGCATTTATTGCTGATTGCTCCGCGCTGGTCGCTGCCCCCGCCGCTAAATCGGCAGAATCAGACGCGCTGGCCGCTGAACTGGCGGCATTATCAGCAGAATTTGCCGCCGCTACTTGACTTTTATTTGCCGCCGTCAATGACGCATCAGCTGCAGATGCACTAGCTCCGGCCGCCAATTCTGATTTTCTGGCGTTGCTTGCAGAGCCGGCGGCGTCATTGGCTGACGCGGTCGCCGCATTTGCGCTGTTTGTGGCGGTCGTTGCCGAACTGGTTGCGCTGGCCGCCGATGATTGCGCCGTTTTGGCTGACGCCGCAGCCTGTTCAACATGCCCTTGTAACAGCTGTTCGTTTTGCTGAGTATTCTGTGCAGATTCTTCCGCGGCGGCCGCACTGGCGGCGGCGCTGGTCGCGGAATCGCTGGCGGCCTGTGCCTCATTGTGCGCCGAGGTTGCACTATCAAACGCATTTTTTTCTGAACTCTTTGCCCCAGACTCTGACGCGGCCGCATTGGTCGCATAATGTTTCGCGCTGTATTCATCATCAGCGACAGGACCGTTCATTTTTGTCGCCCAATCGCAAGCCGTATCTGATGCTTGTTTGGCGACGCCCTCGCTTTCTGCGGCATTTTCCGCCGCGACGCGGGCCGCAATGTCTGCGGAGGCGGCGACATCGGCCGCGTTTATCGCACGCGCGGCGTTTTCTTCTGCGGCGACCGAACTGGCCGCCGCGGCATCAGCATCTTTTTTTGCAAAAGTCGCATGCTCAGCAGCGTTTTCCGCCGCGGCTCTTACCTCAGCAATGGCTGAATCCCACCCATTGACGGACATTGAGCCGTCGCTCTCAACAAATATCTTTCCCGGTGTAATCGCGTCGCCTTTTACAATCCCGGCTGTATCGTTTGATGCCTGACCGACGGTATCCTCCCCGCGGTCAATCCAATGTTCCGAACTGCCAGCTGGCGCATTGCTATAATATTTTATCAGGTGGTTATTCGTCAGATTATCTAACATTGTTCCGTCTGGCGGAATCGTGCCGGCAGACACCCTAGCCGCCTGTTCATAGGCCGCCTGATATTGCGCCTGTGAAACGTCCATCGCCGGCAGTCTAACCGGCCAGCGTTCGGCGCGACCCTCTATTGCCGCCAGGCGCTTTTCGTGTTCTGTGACAGTGCGAAACGTTTCCGGATTCATCAAACCGATATGTTCGCCATTCGCGACTGGAAACGGAAAAATAACAGTTGTATCCTGGCCTTTATCTGTTTCACGGGATTTGACTTTGATATTTACAACCTCGGGTCGGTTTTCCAGTTCTACCGAATAAATGGCGCTGGGCAATGTTATTTTACTGATTATCGCCTTTTCCAGTGCGGCAATCCCCGCCCGTAAGACTTTTTCTGCATCAGTCGCGCGGGCCTGTTCGGCCATTATTTCGCCTGAATTTATGCCAACGCTGGAAATGAGACCGTTGATTTTATTCAGACACTCAGACCAAAATGCTTTAAACGGCATTGTTTGACCGGTCTTGAACTTGACGATGTTTTCTTTTATAGAAAACGCCTGTGGGGCTATTTCATAACGGTTATAGTTATTTTTTGCCAATGTGTCATTGTCAAAATCAACGGACAACGAGATGTCGAATCCGTGTTCAAAAGACAGTGGGTCGTTTGGATTAAAATTGCGAGGGTCAATCCACAAACGAAACCATTTATTCTGACGAATAATTTTTACTTGATTTGTTTTTTGGGACATTTGTCACCACCTCGCTATATTTTTAACACTCTGATAAAGCCACTTTCGCCATCCGCATTTGGACCGCCGCCTTTACCGCGTAACGGGTCTTCGGGCCAGTTTGTATTCTTTTTTTCGTATGTGTCGCGCCATGCTGGAATCGAACCACCAGGCTTGATTGTATAGGACTGTGCCCCACCTCTAATGGTGGTCGGATTGTTGATTGCCACACTTTGAATGGCTGTTCCACTGACCTGGTTATCGCCAACACTGCCGCCAACCACGGCAGCCGCATCTATGTCCGTTTTTCCCCCGCCGGCAATCAGCACCGCGTCAGATATTCCGTCAATTCGTGAATCACCACCCGCCGTCATCGTGCCGGCAGACGCTTTTGCTCCACCAGCCCCAACAGTCAATTTTACTGTGCACGATTGGCTTACGCGGACGATTGCCTGCAATGTTCCCGCACAGCCACCCTGAAACCGAAATCCCTTACCAGACGAAGCCATAACCATACCCGACGCACCGCCGCCAATTTCCGTTATTAAATACAGTCCTGGCCCCCATGACTGGGTATATATTCCGGGGGTTGACTGTTCAAAAATCAGAACCGGGTCACCGCTATAAAACAATCGGGCAACGCCATCAACTCCGATGTAACCATGTTTTATACGCTTTGCGACGTTATTCACGCCATAATAAGCAGATTTGACCTTTCGGCTCTTACCATCGTCGTTTCCCAGATAGATGCTCATAATGTCCCTTTTTATTCTTCATAAGTCAGCAAAACACGACCGGTGGCCAACGGCGCCCCTGTTCCAGGGTCATTGGCCGCGGGGATTGCTTTAATGTTACGCCCAGCAAACAATTCCGTAGGATTTTCGTCTTTGTGTATCACAGGACCAACAAACTCGCCGCCACTTTTGGGCATCAGGGCAGATTCTTTTTTTGCCGCCATAAAATACGTTCCCAAAAAAGCAATCAACAAAGCGAGAGAAACTTTATAGGATACCCCTTCTTGTTCAATCTCAAACTCCATTGCCCCCTCAATCTGCCCTTGTTCAAGCGATTGCAATTCACTAATTTTTTTACTCATTTCTGAACTCCTGAAACTGCTTTTATTGATACTTTGGCAAATATGCCGCTGGGAACTATTTTTGAAAGCAAGCCCCGAATATTCTCAACGGTTATGATGTTATCGATTATTGAAACGACACGCTCATCCCCGGAATCAACAACGCGCGGCTCACGCGTATCAACGACGCGCTTATATAACCCGCCGCCGGCATAAGTAATCGTTATTTCCAGCATCCCTGGCGACGGTGTTGATATATTAAACTCGATGTCGGCGTTATTTCCAAAAATCAGTTTAAATATATCGATATAAAAATTTAACGTGCCTATGCGGCGGCCATTGCCAAATATATATTCTGCCACCCGAAACCACTGGTCTTTGCTCAGGTATCCGCCGATATCGGAATACTGCTGGGCTATTTCTAAAAAATTTTGAATACGATGCGGGGCATTTTTAAATGTCGCCAATGCGGCGGCTCGGCTTTGAAAAATAGGCTTATGGACATCCCAAAACTCTTTACCTACCGCCCCGTCTTTATTATTTAGAATTTGGACCATTTATACCGCCTCGAACAAAACATTTATATTTGAAAAAATCAGCTTTTGATTAAATGTGGCCGATAAAATTTCGCCAGACCATGTCGTGCCGCCGTCTTCCGACCATTCTAATTTTAATTTAACAGCATACGACGCATCGACAGCCGTCTGATACATTTGCTCGGGCACAAAGGGCATGCCATAACGATAACGCTGACCTATTTTTTTTCGCAAATCCTGGGTAATATCGTCCGCTGTTGGCAATGATTTGCCGTGACTGTTTACGTAATAAACGCGTAGACGCAAATCTAATGTCTTATCTGTCGGCTCATACCACCGCCAGGTAATTTGTTGTCCATTATTTAAAATTGCGGTCGCGCTTTTATCGCCGTCCGGCCAAACGCCACCGACAACACAATCCGTCAGGACCTGGGTTATTTTTGCCTGCATTGCCTGGCTTGACGTGTCAGCAAACACGCAAACCCCTATTTTTCCCGCTGTTTCCGCCGAGACCGGTCGCAATGATGCAACTATACCCATGCGTTCAAATTGTTCGATTATCCCGTCGGGGACACTGGCGGGGTTATTCATGCGTGCATTTACCTGGTCGAAAAACTCAGTCAATTTTACCCACACATCTGCGAATTCAGCGTCACCCTCCATCAGCCCCTGGACCAACGGATATAAAATATCATACCACTGCGTGCCGACAAACGTTTCTGCGGTATATGACGTTTTATATCTTTTATTGATTTGTGGCATAAATTGATTAAACATCCATTCGTCAAATGTATGTGGGACATACCCGGTTTTGGAATTGTATGGCATTTTTATTTATCCTCTATATTGATTGCGACATCCGCGATAAAATCATCAATTTGATTTTGGACCTGTTTAACTGATATTGAATGGTCGGTCAGTCTTTTCATAAGGTGTGTAACGAACGTCACCGGACTTATTTGATAATCGCTGTTGATAAAAAAATCCAAGTCAACGCCAAAATCTGGCGCATAGTTTTTATCTTGCAGTTGAACAGACAATAAATTTATTGCCTTGTATTTGTCGCCGTCATTGTCTTTTTTTACGTCTGGCCCCAGGGACTTGATATCAATCATTTAAGTTCCTTTTTCAATTTATCCATATCGTTTTTAATTTTTGTAACCGCGTTTTTAAACGTCGCCAATCCAGGGCCTGCCGACGTGACCGTTTGCGTTGTTTGTGAGCCATTTGTCACAGCCCCGACGATTGCATTTTCAATATTTTCAGCAAGGCTGTCACATAACCCCACCAGGCCATTTATAACACTTAGCAAGTCTTGCCAGGCATTTAATGGAAAGTAGACGCATTTGTCTTTATCCAATATCGCCACACCGTCAGATTCGCCTTTGCCTGCTCCGGCAACATATGCGGTAATGACAAAACCGTCATCTGACTGAACATTCCCCGATTGCGCTTTTGCTTTTATTATGTCCACAACTCCACCCCCTGAATGACACAAATACCGTTTTCTGGTTTCCATGAAATGACGCATGATTTTAATCGACCGGACTTGCCAATCATTGCACCCGCCTGAGGGATACCTATGCTAATTATCCGCGTCCCGTCAGATGATATGTCTGCTTGCGCCCCAACGCTTCCGGCCGGCACTATTTTTTTAGCCGACAATGAATAAACCCATTTGTTTACCCCCATGACGTCAACAGGGTCGCCAGCATACTGTGCAACCGCTGACTCTCTTCCAACTAATGAATATGTCGGTGCAGAAATCAAGGCCGGAAAGGTATAAAATCCATTATAGGGCAGTAAATCCAGCCCCTTTTCCCTGGCAAGAGATATATCCATAGGGCCATCCGGAAAAAACCTGTAATAACCGTTAGTTATATAAATCCTCATTGACCCCAATCCTATATCTGCCGTCAGCATCGCGAATCAAAATAAAATCGCTCCGTGCAAAAGTGTTGTTCCCAGCTGCCAAAGACAGATATATACCGTCAACGACAACCCCATAAACCGCCGGCGTTTTAATGACGCGCAAATCTTTTTCCAGACCGCCCAAGTTGCATCTACGCGTAATATCCGGGCAATCTTCAGGAGGGAGGATAGAGTCTAAAAAAAAGGTATTATATTTCATCTTTTTTTACCTATGTGGTATATTTGCTACCAGGGCCCAGATTCAACGTTCCGTTATCTTTTGTTTCTGTTTTGGCCGATTTGCCATTTCCAGTTGCCAGTGGCTCGGTGGTAATGGCAAAATTGACGTCAATCAGGCTGTTATTGTCTGCGTTAGGAGTGGTGGAAAAATCGCTGATGCGCCCATTAAAAATCAGCGTCTCGCCGTTCAAGTACGTAACATCATAGGAATATCTATTACTGTTTAAGTATTGAAAGCATTTTTCCAACAACGGAATCAACACCTGGACCGCGGCGTTTGATTTTTCCAGACGAAAATGTGCCTGCACCTCTTGATTTAACCCGCGTTGTATAACCTTATCATCTATGACCTCAGTCCGAATTGTAAAGGAATTTGTATCGCCGTCGTCAACCCAGCCAACCTCTTTACTAAAAACAAACGGTATCGGCATGCCAATTTGCATCCATGACGGCAATTTTTCATTTATCCACCCCGCAACGTCAAACCCACCAGTAAATGGCAGTTCTGCTTTCTTAAATCTAAAAATCAAAAGAGGTTCAGCATCTTGAAATAACATTATTCGTTTACCCCCTTTGAATTTTGACGCGCATTTTTTGCATCGGTGTATGATTTGCCTTTATTGTTCACAAGTGTCACGGGTATCGGCCGACCGTCTGGATAGACACTTAAAATATTTTTCACGCCTCGTTTTTCGGCATCTTTAAGCCCCTGCCAGGCTACGGCCGGATTTAACTGATGACCCAATTCGGTCATAAAACGCGACGCTGTAAATCCGCCATTCGCGGCGGCGCGATTTTTTTGAAACGCATGGTCCAATTCCTGCTGGTAAAGTCTTTGCAACTCTATCATCTTATTTTCATCGGTAATTCCCATATTGCGCCAGATGTCCGTATACCTAGCGTCCGAACGCATACGGTCCGACATATCGTTCAACGAGGCCACACGTTCCAGTTCGTCGTTGAAATTGCTTGTAAATTTTATATTACTAAGCGCTCCCCAATCCGACAGCAAAAAATCAGCGTAAGTCAAGGCCTGGCGTTTACCAAACACCTCATTTATGCTCGCATTTCGCTTTGATACGTCTTTTTCATTTTTTATAGCATTGACATATTGAATAAATGCCTCTACTGGATTATTGGAATACTGCTTGGCATATGGATTATCAAGGTCGCGCTGGGTTGCCAGATAATCGTTGACCCTATTTATAGCATTATAAACCTGGTCGTCATTTAAACCTGCGCCGCCACCGGTTGTCAACAGTCGCGCCAGTTGCTGGGGCGTTGTTTCAAATAATTTTGCATTTGTCGATAAGTCGTCGGCCCACTTTGTGACGGACTTTGTCGTTTCCGACGCACTGGCTGCAACATCTTGAAACCCAGAGATAATTTTTTCAAATGCAAACGCCCCTAAAAAAGCCGTGCCTATTTTTGCAATACTTTTTGTAAGCCCTGACTCCAACTGCGACGAGCCGGCTTTAAAGGTTTTTTTGACGTCGCTTTGCAATTTACGCGCGCCGGCGGAATCCAACTGAGGGTCAATTTTAATAACCTTTTTTTTCTCGTTCGCCATTGTTTAACGCCTCTATTATCGCAACATTGATAATGTTTTCCAGCGTTGCGTCGAGCATACGCAACGCTGTGTCGGTCAATTTGATTGAAAAGTCGGGGATTCTGTCTGCTCGTTCCCCGTCCAGAAAAAAGTTTTTATCTCACTGCATTTCAATAACACATCGGCGACTGTCGTGATTATATCGTTCGGGGCCATAAGATGAACTTGTTGCGAGGCTTCAATATTGGTCGGCTCTACAACCGCAAAATCCAAAATATTTTTAAGGTCATCGTCAGAAAAATCATAAAACATGGCCGCGCACCGTAATATATCGCGCTTTTCGTCCACGTTTTTATTTTCAAAACCGCACAAAAAGTCTTTAATGCTTTTTGCTCTTGTCGTCGGCACGACGGCATAAGCAATCAATATCTGCTGATATAACTGATAAATACGGACGGCTTTTAATCCACGCAACTCCAACATCTTCATTGAATTTACTCTGTTTTTTCTGTGCCTGTGTCAATAATGCGAAAACATTCAATTTTCAGGCTGATAATCGAACTGTCTGCGCCCTCTGATATCGGCCCCTGGCGGGGTTCGGCCGAAAAAATAGCGTTCGGCCACTGGCGCGTTGCCCCGGTAATTCTGTTCACCAATGAAAAATCTACGCGCTTCTTTTCTTTATATAATCGACGCAAATAATCCCCCATGGCTTTGGTCGACTTGAATAGATACGTTTGTTCAATCGGTTGCCCGTTGCCCTCAACGTAAATAATGCCCTCATCATCCTCGGTTGTGCCATTGCCGCGGGTCAAATGGTGGCCGCGTGGGTCAGTTGCCTCGGGGATATCGTGCAGTCCAGGGATGCCAGTCACAACCCCGTCAGCGTTCATGCTTAAATCGCAATCATGTAAAGGAAAATCATACATTTGTTATACACCTTTTTTATTCTGCTTGAACTGTTGCAAATATCCGCCACCATGCACGCGGGCGCGGGAACTTGATATCAGCATTGGCAACAAAATCATCATCCGCCAAATCCATTGTAATCGTTCCACTGGGAATCAAACCTTTTTGGATATATTTGTCTAAAACTCGCGTTTGTAAATTTTGCTGGGCCAATTTGACCCCTGTTATTGTATATTCCGGATTATTGACCGCGGCATACCGCAACCATTCGGACTGCATCATGATTTTGATTTCTTCAATCACATACGGGGCGGTTATCGCCTCGCCGCCGGCACAGAATAATCCCAGGCGCGTGCCATACTGGTCGGATGTCATGCCGAACGACACTCGGTCGTTAAATTTACTTTCTGCCAGCCCGGCCGTCATCACAGTGTCTGAATAAGGTAATTGCAGGGCCTGCTGATTTCGCCATTCTGCGCCGCCCAGCAAACTGCCAAATGTAAAAAACATATTTCGAATATCGCCGTTCCATCCGACATGATTCTTTTTTGCGCCGAATATTTTTGCATTTGCCTGGACGGAAAAATTTGCGCCCAGAACACCCTTAAACTCGCCCTTGTCAAAAGTGTTTAATTCTGTATCAGTGTAATCACTGCCAAACAAGACCGTAAATCCGTCTGCCCACTCCGAAACGACAGCCTCGGCCTCAGACAAATCAGCCACGGGCAAAATATACGCCCCCTGAGAACTGGCGGATAAATATTCTGCAGGCGCTTTATCGTCAGTATATTCTGCAAGTTGGGCGGCATTTTCAACAAATACCTGTTCCCCCGTTGCAGTCACACTGTTGGCCTTTACGATAATCAAGGCATTGTGTAAATATCCTTTGTTAGCCAATGCGGGCGCAACTGACAACGTGACCTTGAAAAAATAATCCAATAATCTGTCAGACATTTTTCTTTTTTCCTATAATGTTGTAAATCCACCGCAAACCTTTTAATTTTTTTGGTGGATTATATTGTTCTGTAATTTCAAACATGAAATCAAATTTGTGTGCCGTCAGTTGGTTCGCCCCGCGGTCAAACCCCTCCGATATACGACTGGTTATACGAAATACGCCCGGACTTTTATCTTTTGATAGTTGGTATTTTTCATATAAGCGCCCCACGGGCATAGACTCCATAGGATTGATAACCACAATCTCGCCAGTGACGAAAAACGTTCTTTTGTCGCCGATTATGCTTTCTGTCGGCGAATCAGGAATGACCCAGGCACAATTTTGGGTTTTTGTTCCAACCGGTGTCCCATATATGACCTGTGTAAAGCCGAAAATGCCCTTGATTTTTTTTGTCAGTGCTTTTTTATACATCTGTCAGCCTTGCTTTTACACTGTTAAACATACGCCCGGTCCGAACCATAACCCAGTCAAACCCTTTCCAGCGAACGTATCTAGGCTCATTATTGCCGAATTTGCGCAGTGTTATTGGATTGCGCAACCAGGCCGACAGAGCATTTAAATATCGCCGCTGACTTTGGGCGTTATTGGACGCAATTTGTTCAGCCATTGCCGCCGTAACATCAATCAATGCCCGGTCGTCGTTTTCAATGGTATAATCAAACCAGTCGTATTTTTTGTCATTAAATCCGGCGACCTCAGCGATTGTAATATGCGCCGTGCCGCCGACTTTCATGGCCTGGCCTCCCCAAAAAGTTTTTAATCCGCGCTTTGCCAGCGCCTCGGATGCATCGCCATCCAAAATACCGACCTCGGCACGCGCACACTTTAAGTCATCCTGTGTGAACAGCGGGTCAATATGCTTGATTTTCATAACGCGGCCCCAATGAATACTTCGGATTTTCTTTTGGGCTCTGCCGCGGCATCAATTTCTCTCTGCCAGTCTGCTAGGGGGTTGCCAACAACGCCGCGCGCGCGCAAGACATCTTGCAAATCCTGTCGCCAATGATAAGGACGGATATTTGCCCATTCGGCATCTGTCAGAAATGATTCCCCAATGCGCGCCAGGACGATATCAATTTCGTCACGCTCGATATTTTGATTATTTGGCATGTCAACACCCCCTTTTTTGCTTACGAGGCAAATTTTACTTTCTGGTTGATAATTCCGCCCTCTGTATTGGTTTGCGTCTGCACCGACCCGACCTTAAAGCGCGACCAGTCATAATCGCCATTTTCAGATTCTGACGTTCCGACCTTATCCAAATCCGGATACCCTGTGGTATCCATTTCCTGAGTGCCATTGGAAATCAACGTAAAGCCACATTCGTTAGCCAGGTCTGTATTGCGCAGCGCCAGCGCCGGAACTTCAACAATTTCAACTCTTTTTGTTCCGAAACCTTTCAACAAATAACCATACAGTGTCGCTACATCGGTTGCGGAATTTGTGTCGGTCATGTATTCCTGTAACTTTTCGCCATATACCAACAACATCAAGTCCTCAGAGGCAGATGTAGCATCGATTTTACTTTTCATTTTGCTACCCAGGTCCTTTGCGGCCTTTGCACGCACCTCAAACGCAGCATCGCGTTTTGGCAATGTCGCATCATCAATTTTTACACGCAACGGGTCGTCCGGATAATGTTTTAACAAGCCTTTATTGCCAAAATTGCCAACAAGATTCGCGCTATCCCACGCAATAGTCAATTCACGCATGATAGCATTGTGATTTGACTGGCGGCTGCTACCCTCCTGCATTTGGGATACACGGAATCCCTGATACATTCCGACCGCCGTAAAGGTATCGCCTACCGGGAAAAATTTCGCATGATTTACTTCTGACGCCTCGACATTGAAAACCGTCGGCACAATGCTTTTTGTGTCCAGTAAATCTTTTTTGGAAATAACTTTCTTTGTGTTGAACGAATGAACGCGAATCTGATTTTGATAGTGCGCCATAATTTTCGCCGTAACCGATTGATAAGACGGAACAATCAGCTCACGATATTCTTCAACTGTCAACTCAACATCTCTTTTATCTGACATCTTTTTTTACCTTTTATAGAAAATTTGTTTTTTTAATGCTCGCGCGGTTGCTTTGGGCAATACGATTGGCGGCCGTTCCGGCGCGGGGTTATTCTGTTCCGGCCGCTGGTTTATAATTGATGCGGACTGGTTTTTATTTATTAAAGCCGGCGCATCATCGCCCGGCTTTGTTTGCTTGCTCATAGGCGCACCTTTTTTGATTACATACCGCCCAGCATGTTGATACATACACACTTGCGGTTATATGCTTCTTTGCCTTTAATGTTAGTAGTAACGCCGTCATCACGGACCTCTACACTGGCAAATGTCGCCGCTGTTGCCTCGTTCGCGTTGGAGTCATCGGTATCCGACACTTTGCCAGCTGGCGTTACGAAAACGGTTGCACCGATTGCCGGAGTTCCGATTGAGGCATCTGCCTGAGCCCAAACATTTTTTCCGGATTCTACAACCGCGACGGACTCTTTCCCGTTTCCACGACCTACGACCCCCAGATGCCCACCGATTGCCACATGTTCGGAATCGCCCGACAACCCAACAATCAGCCCCTCTTCAATCTGTGTTGCTGCGCCATTATCAGCACCCACCAATTTATAAGACCCAACAACATCGCTTTTACCGCGAGTGTAAGGGCTACCCAATACAATAGCCATGTATTTATCCTTTCTTTTTTGTTGAAAATTTATTCTTACGCATTTTTGGATTTCGGCACCAAAATATGCTTTGGAATCTCATTGACTGAATCCGAACCGGTGGCACGGGCAATCGCTAACTGTTTTGCCTTTTTTACTTGTCGTTCTATTTCCAGGCCAGATTCAATAACAGTCCATATTTTTGCTGACTGTGCGCGTTTGTCTGCATCTGTCAGGCCGCGATACTTTTCAATAACATCACGAGCCCCGGACGGCAAAATATCAATATTGGCCTGTTTTGCAATGAACTGGTCAATAAAAGACTTGCGAAACATATTTGCACGGTCAACGACATTTTCGTTTTTCGTGTTTTCCTGCAACAATTCCAGCAGCTTTTCGCCAGTCGCCCCACCAAAAGCGTCGATATTTTCTTTGACAAACCCATTGATTATACTGTTGAATTTTACGCTATCAGCGATTTCAGCCTCGCGCGCTTTCATTGCGGCCTCGGCCGCGGCGGCTTTGGCAGCTTGCTTTTGAACATCGTCCGGGTCATCGTCATCGTTGCCGCCGGCTTTTTCCGACGTGCCAACAATCGCCGAGACGGTTGTTTTTACCATTTCCTGAATTTTATCCAGATCCTCCTGTTCTAACGCCATGAAAATACTCCTTTTTTGCGTTTTACTTGTCCTCAACCAGCCACTCAATGCCGCATTGACATCCCCAGCGTTCGCCCGGCATATTGCCGTCTTTGTCGCCCTCGCCGACACGAAAGACATGGCCGTAAAGCACCTGGTGCTCTGGGTCTGGATTTTCTGCCGAACTCGGCAACCAGCGATAATATCCGCCGCGATGCTGTTTTATCTCGGATTTAACCTGGGCAGACACAACCGCATCACGGACGCGCTGTTTAAGCAACGTTTCATCATTGATTGCGGCGGCCTTATAGGCTTTGACACCGGCGGCAGATAACATCTTGCCGCGACGTTTATAGCCAACCAGCACATTGTCAATCGTCATTGACAGGTCTTTTTGCGATATTGCAGAACCTGCCACCAACGTTTTAACGATGCGTTTTTGGACGCCCAAGTCATTCAAATTGCCAGACAGAAAGTTCTTTTTCCAAACTTTTGGCGGCAATACCTCGTCCAAAAATTCATCCGGCATAAACCGGCCGACGGTCTTAAACTTTTTGTTTTTCATCCTGCGGGGCATTATCTAATTCCAAGGTTTTAGCGGCAAATTCCCGCTTTTCTTCTTCTGTCAGGGTGTCCAATGTTTCAATCATAGAAACACTGCGAACTTTTGACTCCAATGCCCGCCATTTGTCAGTCCGGTATCCCATAGATTGAATTCCATACAAATTTGTGACGATTGGTTTCCAGATTGACAGCCAGTATGGCTCTATGCCCTCTGCCTCACGGTTGATATCAGCATCACCGATGACCGATGCCCCGGTTGTCGCCACACCAGATATATATGATGTTGGCAATCCTGTATCCTGCGCAATTTCGGAATATATTTCATCGCGCGCCACAATCAATGGTTCTGTATTTATAGACGACAAGCCCTCAATCTTGTCCATGCCGTCAACCACCACCGCCCGTCCTTTCTTCAGGGCCTCTGCAATTTGTCGCGCTTGCTTTATCGCCTGGTCCGCATCAGAATTTGCGACCATTTCCCGCAGTTTATCAATCTGGATTTTCAGCGCTGCGGCGACATTTACAGCAGTGCTTCGGGCCATATTGACCTCATACATTTGTCGAAAATAAAGCCGCAATTTTTGAGTCAGTTCATAGTCTTTAAAATTGATAATGACGCCTTTATCAGATTTGGCAATGTTTACATAATCTTCTTTGATTGTTTTTGCCTCGTCACGGGTTGCCTCGCGCAAAACTCCGTCAACCCAAACCAATGTTTTAGATTTTCGTGCATACATTGCTTTGGCTATAAAGCCCACCAAGCCGCAATTATTCTCGCTATTTTCAAAACAGTCGTAAAAACTGCGTTCGATGGCGTCCTTGTCCTTATGAGTCCAGACCGACCGCTTTATACAATCGCGCAAAATACGCGAATACAGCCCCTCAATCTTCAGTTTCATAAAGGTTTCTGCATCCATTTCCACAACAAAAGGATACGGAACGTCCGATATGGATGCCTCAGCATCCGCACGGCCACACAATCGACTGAATCCTGCAGTGATTTTTTCGGAAAAACTTGCCATTATTTTTTTATCCTTATCAATCTCATGGCCTCCATAACGCCCGCCACAGAATCTGGGGCGTCGTCATGTTTGGCCGACGCATCAAAATCACATACCTGGGCCGCGAACTCGCGACTTTCCGCAACGTCGTCAAAAGTGACGATGTCTATGGAATCGCAAAATGCGGCCGCCGTCTGGATTCGAGCCATTTTATTGTCCGTATGGTTTATACCGTGCACCGCCATCAGCCCCCCCATGCGCTCGCGACTGATTTTTCGCGCCAGGCGCACCGGCATATCGCCGACCCCGTTCGTCTCTATCGTCAGGTCCTGGACTCCCAGATACATGCAATATTTTTCCAAGTCCCCATTATCAAAGATTTCATAATAAGGCTTTTTCCAAACAAACCCGGTAATTTGCAAACGTTCAAAGCACATTGCGCCAATACACAGCGCGGTGTAGTCGCCGCCCTTGTGTGACGGGTCAAGATATGCAAATACCTCACGGTTCGGATTCCACTCGTCTTTGCGCGTCAGTTTTGCGAACAAAGATTCATTCGCCGCTGACAGGTCCAGTTCGTAATTTATCGCATACAGCTCCGGGGCCATTGCGCGTTGCTTTTGTTGCAACTGGGCCGACGTAAACAAGCCCGTCATGCTAGCTGGAAACTTTTTGATATTCCGGAATCGCGTTGTCGCGTCGTTCCGGTGCCACGGTGTGCAAAAATTCGCACGCACCCCGCCACGATTTTGCGTATTTTCCAGTTCGTCCAGGAAACGATGCGTCTTTACACGCTCGGCATCGTAATATCGGTCGTCCTGGTCCACGATATCATCAGTTGTGACATCGTTAAAGTGACGGCTGGTTATACTGCCGTTTATTCCACACCCATAAAGCGCAACCTCGCCCTTTGTCGGCACATAGTAATTGGTGTCTATTTCATTATCCGTTGCCCGGGTCATCTCAATAGGAAATCCCCAAATCATATCCGACAGGGTTATCAGCAACGGCGTGCGTAAATGCCGTTGTGTCCCACGTATAATCTCGCGCACCTTATCGTCGGTCTTGCGGAAAAATCCCAGATTGCGACGCGGAAACAAAATCAGTTTCAAGGCCAGGCCAACACATAGGATTGACGTCTTAAACGCCTCGCGGTGGGCCATGATTGTCAATTCGTCGGAATTGCGCAGGTAATCCACCAGCCACTGGCCATGCATTTCTGTCGTATCGGGCAGTCCCAGACGGTGCAACAATTCCACCGGACGGCCGAAAATAAAGCTAAGTGCGGCCTTGCGTCTTTCCGCCTGGGAATAAGATTTCATTTTCAAGTTCCTCGGCCTCGCTGCGCTCAATCAGCCCTGCAATCTGAACTTTGTCAGTCGGCTTTTCGCCCAACGTGTCGCGGATGACCTCATATGCACGAACGTCACCAGTTGCGGCCTTATCAATCAGTGCCTGAGTAACCGCGTCCAGCGATGCGCCGATACGTTTTTCCAGGGCCTCGCGCATAAGTTTTTTTTCGCGCCGCGCCTGGCCGGATTTTTTTCCGCCATTTGCGCCACGTTCCCTTGCTTCGGCCTTGGTTCGCGCCGGTTTAAGATTGCTGATTGTCGTCATGATTTTTTTACTACTTGGTGCAAGGTGGGTAAAAAAGGAAAACCCCGATTGTGTTAAATCGGGGCGAGAAAACATTGTCTGTATCTGTATATAACGCAAACCAAACCCCACCTTGCAAAAAAATCCCACAGGTTTATGCGTGACCTGTGGGCTACGGGGTTTTATCGCACAAAAAAAACAAAAGGGGTCGGGCCGGCTGTAAACAGAACTTGAAAATGCAAGATTCTACCGGCCCGATTGCATAAAATGAACCTTGTGTTCATTAAAAATTATATATAATTTTTTATAAAAAGTCAAGACATTGCCCCCTGCAACTGGCGCAAACCCACATAAATCCGGGCAAACTTGGATGACATTTATCTAGCCTTTTTTGTGAAAATATCCGAACCGACGGCCAGCATGCCGGACAAGACATCTTTGATACGCAGGGGTTCTTTCAATCCTCTCTCGCAAAAATGCTTCACCAGTTCTTTGCGCTGTCCGCGCGTCATTTCCAAATTATTTTCGGTCAAAAATTCTGTAATTGCGTCCATGATGTCAATCAGCAACTCGGGGTCGACCGGGATTCTCGCGACGGTTGCACCCTCAGGAATATCGACGTTTTCAACCAAGAACACCTCAACTGGAACACTAAACAAATTTGCCAATCTTATAGACATTTCTTTTGACGGCACGCGTGCACCAGATTCCACCATTCCTATAATCCCCGCAGAAACATTTAGCTTGGACGCAAGGGCACTCTGGGTCAAACCGTCACGGTTTCTCAAAAATTTTATTTTATCTGCAAATGTCATACTCACATTATACAAACATACGTTAGAAACAGCATTTATCATTTTGTTAGTTTTTTTACTTGCATAAAACCTCACAAGTTGTTAGGATTGTCGTTGAAAGGAATATTGTATCAAGGTTTTTTGTCAAGTCAATAACTTTTGTCAAATACCTTTGCAAAAAAGGAAGGGAATTATGGAGGGTCACGTCGGCATTTCTGCGCTGATTCAACGTTTATCCGACGCGGAACGTGCACAAATTGGCATCGCCGCCCTGGAATATTTTTTTACCGGCACAACCACCCAAGAAATGCCACCGGCTTTATCGCTCGCTTTTGAGATGATAAAAGACCGCTTATCCGCCAAAGATAACCGCGGCGGTCGTCGTCCTGGTGCAGGTCGTCCAAAAATCAAAAAAAATCAAAATAATTCAAAAAAATCAAAAAGTGATTTTGATTTTCATACCACCTCAAACACCGCAGAAACCCAGGACCAAACGTATACACAAAGCCAAAAAAATGACATTTCCGACACAAATTCCATTTCCCCCACACCCCCTTTACTTCATCCAATAAACAATAACTGTAATATTATAAATAATAAAAATAATATAAATACATCCACTACGCGCGCGAGGAAAAATTCGGATTCAGAAAAAACGCTGGCCGCCGATTTGTTTTCCAGAACGGCCGACGCGCCGCAAAAACAATCAAATCAATCAAAAAAATCAAAATTTACGCCACCGACGGTGGAAATGGTCGCGGAATACTGCGCCGCACGCAAAAACGGCATTGACCCACAGCATTTTGTGGACCATTACGCCACGCGCAACTGGATACCAAAGGGTTCGACCCGACAAATGACAGACTGGCACGCGGCTGTGCGAACCTGGGAACGCACCGGATTCAGCCACAAAATTCCACCCGGCCGAGTGGCCGCCGCGTCGCCAGCAAATAATCCTTTCGCCATTCTTGACACACCAACCAGGGGAACATAATGCAAAAAATATCAACAACAAAATCACAGGGCAAGGCCGCGCTGGCATTGACCCGAATAAAGTCCAAATGGGGTCGATACGGAATCCCGGAACTGGACGCCATGACGGCTGACGAAAACGCCACACCGGACACCGCCGCCCTGGAACGCATACGCGATGAATGGGATGCGTCTTTGAACAACTATACGGAAAAGACGATAAAAAACGCCATCGCGAACTATGCTCTTTTTGACAAGAATAAAACAACACCGCCCACCCTGGAAGATTTAGAGGCCCGCCTAGCCCAGTTTTTTGAACCGGACGAAACACCGGCCCCCGGCGACCCGTATCTGCAATATCAATACGCAGAAAGCATGAAAAAACGGCTGACGACTCTGCGTCGTTGGGACGTTTCGCTGTGGCGCAACGCGGCGCTGCGCCGTTTTTACCATAACGGTAAAATGTGGTCGCCGGCATGGGAAAACTTTACCGTCACTTGCGCCCAAATCGACAGCGAGATTATACATTACCTGTCGCGACAAATAATCCAATGGGACAGCACCACAAACCCGGACGCAGCGGCCTTGGTCGCAACACTGCGCCGCGAATTATCCGAATTGCGTCGCATCATCACATCAGAAAAGGTCAGATAATGCATTTTCCACAAAATACAGAAACCTACAAAATCCTGCAATGGGCACAAACACAAATAAACGCCACCAGAAACGTCGCACGCCTCGGCTGGGACATCTCTATAGTCCCACACCAAAAATCGCGCACTGGGGCCCAAAATCGTTTTCTAATGGCCATTTGTGCGAATGTTGTTCGCTTTTATCACGACACAGGGTATTTACCACCGGACTGCGCCGCCTGGGCAATGGATACTGAAACCCAGAAAAAATACTGGAAAAATCGCCTGGGCATTGTTTCTACCCGTAAATTATCCGCCGCCGACTTTGGTCGATTCCTGGACCAGATTCAGGCAACCATGGCCGCCGAATCCGGTGGCGAATATGAAATTTTAACCCCGCCCGATGAATACGCTGAACTTATCAACCGCTAACAATCGACCACAAATAACAGGAGGACGACCATGCAGAGAGAAAAATTTCAATCAGCTGAACAGCTGTGGTTTTGGTTTCTGTATGCCCGCGGCGTAACCCGCGGATTATCGCACGGCACAAGCACATCCTTTCGCCGCGCGTGTGAACTTATCGATGTCGAAACACTGATAACAAAACTGTATCTGGCGGGCCGCCTGACCGATACGCATTTGGCGGTCATGAAAAAATACGGTGATATGCGCCGGCCACCAAACCCGAACGCATATTCCGAATATCACGAATCCCGAAACTGGACTCAGGCGATGCAAATAATACGCACCGTCGCGGTTACCCGCGGCTGGATTGAAAAACAAGGAGGCAATCTATGATTGGGGGCGTGATTATCAACAAACACCACCCGAAAATTCGACAATTTTATCCGGATTTTCGCGACGCACACCGCGCATATACGTCAATGACCGCCGCATTTCGGCCGAATTGGGTATTGATGCCGTGGTTACGCAATATCAAAGGGAACTCTCATGCAAACGCAAATTAAACCATGCGCCAAATGTGGCGCGTATCCGTATTTTGACGACATAAATCCGTTTGCCGTCCGATGCCAAAATCCGGAATGTCCGAACGGTTGCGATTATGTCGCGCATGACGCCAACCTGGACGCGTTGGCGCAAAAATGGAACAACTTGCAATCACGGACGGTGTTTTCCTTGTGCGTTATGATTCCGGGCGAATTGCCGTCATTGAATCAAATTATTGACGCTGACCGCTGCAATCGCTTTGTTGGTGCAAAATTAAAACGCCAGGCAATGAACACCGTCGTTCCATATTTGCCGCGCACGCCGTTGTCAACGCCTGTTGCGGTTGACATTCACTTTTGCTCTAAAAACGCCCGCCGCGACCCGGACAACATTGCCGCCGGCGCGACCAAAATTATTTTTGACGCAATGCAACGCGCGGGGATTTTGGAAAATGACGGCCAGAAACAAATTGCGGAATTGCATTATACATTTTCGATTGACCCAAAAAATCCGCACATATGCGCAACCTTTACCCCGGTCGTTAAATGATGAAAACACCTCCGTCAGATTTACGCGGCAGTTTATCTGCATACGCAAAAAAGAAAAAAATCAGTCTGAATACCGCCATAAAGCGGAAATCGCGGGGGTCTATTGTTTTTTGCGCCGACTATCCCCAGCTGGTCGATTTCGTGCGCTCTGACGCCGCCACGCGTCCACGCGGCCGTCCAAAGAAAAAATAACAGCTTTCTTTGCAAAATGTTTTTATACAGTTTTTATTTTTTTAAACTTTTGAAACTATTATTTTAAACTTTTTTCCTGTTTTCTTAAACTTTTTGTCAACTTATTTAAATTTCATAATATTTCAAATAATTTCACATTTTGTTAGTTTTTTATCTTGACTATTGCACTCACATAATGTTAGAATCACATCGTAAACAGACAAGAGGTCAATACATGCAAGATTTACAAAATAAAAAAACTCAATTTAATATCGTCCGCGTCATCTGGACGATCATCATCACTATTTTTCTATGCTGGGGCTGGTTTTCATGGGCCGATGCCGCCATGGCAACTACGCGCGGTGACACGTGCGCGCCACTGGCCGACATCTCTGATTATGCTTATTGGGAATGTCACGGCGCGGCCTGCCTGGCCGATTGCAACATCATCAACTCGGACGCCCCGGATTATTGTGCGCACGTATGCGCGGGGGTGCGCCAATGAACGTCATATTTAACAGCCAGACCGGTAAATACCAAATTGTCTATTCGCACTGTCGTTGGATAAATCCGCGCATGCGGGGCCGCCCTATCAACAACAAGTCATTTGATATCAAGGCCGAGGCCTGGGCTTACCTGGACAAGATTTCAAATTAAAAAAGGAGCAAAAGAAAATGGGAAATCAAATTGTTGAATTGCCGGCCGGACAGACAATCGGCGCAATGGCGAAATACTGCGCCGCATCTGGTTTATTCGGCGGTTATAACGAACCACAGGTCGCGACATTGTTACTTATGGCCCAGGCCGAGGGCAAGCATCCAATGGCCGCGATGCAGGAATATGACATCGTAAAGGGTCGCCCAGCATTAAAATCATCTGCCGTTTTTGGACGTTTTCGCAAGGCCGGCGGTAAATTGCAGTGGCTCGAAACATCCGACACGGTTGCAAAATGTCACGCCGAAATTGACGGTTGCTGTATTGATGTTGAATGGACGATTGAGCGCGCACGCAAAATTGGCCTGGTTCGCGGCGGCAGTGGCTGGGAAAAATATCCCGCCGCAATGTTGCGTGCTCGCGCCCAGGTCGAGGCCATCCGCGCATTGGCGCCAGAGGTTTTATCCGGCCTGTATTGCGCCGAGGAGGTCGCCAGTTTTGACGACGCACCCACACCGCGCAAAAAGAGCGTGCCCACCACCGAACCAGTTCGCGTTGAATCTGAACCCATTGACGCCCTGACCGCAATAGAGGCAGAGGTCGTATCCGCGCCGCCCACGCCGGAACAGTTGCCCGTCACGGTGCAAAATGAAATCAGGGCTTGTAAAACCATAACCGAAATCGGCGAAACATTAAAAAAATATGCGCAGTCATGTCCGATTGAACTGCTGTCGGCCGCCGGCACTACGCGCAAGCAAGAAATTGTGGAACAGCTGCAAATGACGGGGGGTATCATCGATGAATAACGAACTTGGCGACCGCACACAATACATCGGCGGCTCTGACATCGCTGCCATTATGGGGATATCCCCTTGGAAAACACGCAGTGGATTATTGCGTGAAAAAATAACCCAGGAACGGCGCAATTTTTCCACGGCCGCCACACGGTTCGGCCATGCCAAAGAACGCCCCCTGATTGATTTTGACGCACTGACCGCCGGTTATGAACTGACTGACGATTCCCTGGTGATGGAAAATCCGTCATTCGGCCCGGTGTCGTTTGCATTTCCTGTCATCTGTCATTTTGACGGTATCGGCTGCATGCCGGACGGCGAAAAGATTCTGATTGAATGCAAAACATCATCAACGCCGTTTAATGGTGTGCTGCCGGAATATTACCGGGCTCAGGTGCAGTTTTACCTGGCGGCACGGGGGCTGAAACGCGCGCGCATTGTGTTTGGCCTGCGCAACGGCGACCAAATTGGCGAAACCGAGGGATTTTGGGTTGATGCTGACCCGGATTATTTCAATAACCAAATCGTGCCGGCCGTGGCGCAGTTCTGCCGCGATGTCATTGACGGCCGCGCGCGCCTGGCCGCCGGCGAAACTATCGAGGACATCTTGGGCAACACCGTATGTGACGCCGTGGCCCTTATGGGCGAATCCCCGGTCGCCCGGGTCAACAAAGCTCTGGCACTGATTGACCGTCTGACTGCAATGGTGGACGAATTCAAGACCGCCTTAAAGCAGAAAATGGCCGACGACGGCATAACGCGCGCAGAATTTGGCGAATACGTTGCGGCAATGACCGCGCCGTCAACGCGGATGACGATTGACACGGCGGCAATAAAGCGCGACTTGCCTGGTGTCGTTGAACGTTATTCCAAAGAAACCAAAGTCGCAGGGTCTCTGCGTATAACCAAAAAGAAAGTAAAGGAGTAAAAAAATGTCAAACAAAAACTATCGCGTAAATATCGGCACTGTAAAGGGGGCGGCTTTTTGGAACGAACCCAAAGAACAGGGAAAACAGGGCTATTTTTCCGTTACCTTGGCACGGGCCAGCAAAGACCAAACCGGCGAATGGGTGGAATCAAAAATAAATCTGTTCCCGAACGAATTGGCGTCAATGGCTATAATCCTGCAACAGCTACAACGGGTTGTTTTCCAGCCGGTGCCGTTTGAAATACAGCGTCAGGATAACGGATATGCGCAACCTGCTACACAGCCCGCGGCCGCACCGGCAACCGTAGCAACGACATCAGCCCTGGTCGGTGACGATATTCCGTTTTAACCCTCCCCGTGGGGGCCGCCCTTTAAACGCCGGGCGGCTTAAATGACATAGCTTAGCAGTGCGCCCCTCAAAAAAAGAAAGGAAAAGTAAAAATGAAACGAAAGAAAACAACTGTCCTCCCGCCACAATTTTCGCATTACGTGCATGAAGTGTCTGCGGGGGGGGGGCGTAGTGGCAACGTTTTGCCTTGAACAAGATGCCGCGGACTATGCTCGTCAAATCGGCGGCACGGTTCGCAAAATCGGCGCAATAAAAAAATAAGGATAAAAAAATGAAAAGATTGCTGATAATCGCGACCTTGTTATCAAGCACGGAGGCCCAGGCACAAACCTGGTGCACCCGTGGCGGGGCATGCATCATTAAACAAACCGTCGTTCATACAGCCCCAGACCACCATGCCCGGCACGCGGCACAGCATGCGCGCAATATCGCCATCGCCGCGGTTGTGATTGCGGGCCTGGCGACGGTCATCGCCGTCCGGTCCAGTGACAACATCGCCGGCCATGTTCACATACTGGAATTTTAAGGAGGACAAAAAAAATGCAACAAATGGACCGGCGTGATTATTTTGACGACCGTGAATTGAATCGCGAGCAACGACGCGCACTAGCCAAGCATAAGCGCGCACTGATTGCCTCTTATCCCGAAAAATTGACAATGGTGCTAGACGGGGACAAGTCTTTGCCTTATACCTCGCATGCAATGGATTTGCGCGAGGTATGGCGGTCAAAAAAATTTACAGTAATGGTCTGGAATGTTCCGGCCGACACAAAAATATCCATCCAGCGCAATGAATGGAATCCCTCCACGCGTAGATATGCAGACGGTATAACATGGGATGAAATTATGGAAATTAAACGTGATATTGGACTCGGCGAATCTACTGGTGTTGAATTCTTTCCAGCCGACACCGATGTTATCAATATTGCAAACGTGCGTCATATCTGGTTTTTTCCGAATGGCGCAATTGACAGGATACTGAAACTATGGCAGATAAACTTAAATACCCTTTCTGTGGGGCGGAATTATATGAAACAGATTTTATAGAATATTCCTGTTCTAATAGTAAATGTATTCTATGGAAAGAGCATTTGTTTATTGAGATAGTGCAAGCCCTTATAGACGGCAAGAAAGCACAAGACGAGTTGGGTAAAATTTCGTTGGCGTTGACCGTTGCGGAAGAGTTTATAGGCTCGCTTGATGAATACTGCCATCCCCAAGAGATATTGTCCGAAATCACATCTATAACAAAACAGGATAACGAATGAATGGCAGTCTGAAACCGTATGATAGTGTTTGTTCCAATTGTCCATATGAATCATCTAAGGGGATTGTGCAGGAAATAAAAGAAAATACGCATGGTCGCTATTTTCGCATTATCTGCCCTTGTTGCGGTGCAAAAAGCAAATGGAAAAGGATATAAATCATACTGATAACTTATACCAAGGAAAGGGGAAAACATGACAAGGAAACACGTCGGAATTGTAGAGGCCGCGCGCATCGCTGGAAAATCCTATAACTGCTTTCGCCGGAAAGTCAACATGGGACAAGTTCCGTTTTTCATGGACGGCGGACGCATGCGCTTTTACATCGATGACATAACTCAGGACGTAAAAAGCCAATGCCTTATAAACTGTATAAAAGAAAAGGGACGCCGTATTACCAGGCGCGCATATCGGTCAAAGTCAACGGCCGGGCGCAAATTATCCGCATTTCAACCCACGAATCTGGACGCGATAAAGCCATAGCTGTCGCGCGTCAGGCCGAGGCCGATTTGCTGGCCCCGGCCAATAATGACGACATTACCGTCAACGCCGCTTTTGGCGAATTTTACACCCGCGAGGCACAAAAATACACCGTCCCCCGCAATGTCTTTTATGTTTTGCGCCAAATGTCAGATTTTTTTGGCGCAGACAAAATCTTTTCCAAAATAACCGCCGCCGACATCAACGATTATATTTATGCCATGAAACGTGACGGCCGTGCCGCTGGCACAATCAACCGGCATCTGGTCGTCCTGTCGTCTGTGATTACCACCTGTCTCAAAAAATGGCGATACCGCGCCCCCGATGTTCGTCCACTGGAATTCCGCGAACGCGAGCCGGACGGACGCATCGGCTTGGTCGATAACAATGACCGCCTGGCGATAATGAACGCGGCCGCGCCACATCTGCGCCTGGCAATGGATATCGCGTATTATACAGGTTTTCGCCGTGAAAACGTGCTATCTCTGCGCTGGGACGAGATTGATTTTGAACATGGTCTTATTTTAAAACGCGTGAAAGACAAGACACTTGAGGGCGGTCGCCTGCATACCGTCGCCATGCCGCGCCATTTGGTGGAGCTATTGCAGTCGTTGCCGCGCACAGGGGAATATGTCATCATGTATAAGGACAAGCCAATCAAAGACATTAAAACCGCATGGTCGGCGGCATGTCGCCGCGCAGGATTTCCCCCACATAAATATACTTTCCACGATGTCCGGCACGGTTCGGGAACTGCGGTCGTGCGGGCAACAAATTCACTGTATGCCGCCCAGGTTCATTTAGGCCACAAATCCCCTAAAATGACCCAGAGATATGCCAAATTCTTGACCGAAGATAAGATAAAAATCGCGCGCGCAACATTCGATTGAATTTTTGTGCTATATTTTGTGCTAAAATTTTGTGAAACTTATTGAAAAACAATATAAATCCATGAAATTTTATGAAACAAAATGAAATAAAAAATCGCGGGAATTCTGACGAAATCCCGCGGAATCCTTGGTGCGAGCAAAGGGGCTCGAACCCTCGACCTCAACCTTGGCAAGGTTGCGCTCTAGCCAACTGAGCTACGCTCGCACTGCGTGGTGTATTTTGACATATCTTTTTTACAAATGCAAGTATTTTTTATAAAAAACAAAAATCGCCCCATTGGGGCGATTTTACAGTTAACGACCACGCTGCGCCTGGTGATAGCCAATTGTATCAATAGGTGTCGGTGCGGGCGACGCCGCATGCGCCCCACGTACGTGCGCCCATGCATCTAAACTGGCGGTCAAATCATGCCCCAGTTGAATGCAATAGGCCAACGCCCCACCCACCGCCAGCGCCCATAACCAATAACGACCGCGCGCAATTTTGGCGTCAATTAATTCATTCATCCAATTGTTCTGTTCCATATTTTTCATATCTTGCACTATATTTTACAGCCATTTCCACGGTTGAAATATTTTCAATAATCCATACGCTGTGCGTTTGTCGACAAAGGCGTTGCCACACCGCGGGCAAACGATAAAGGGCTTGGTCATGGCCTTGACCTTTTTAAACACCATAAACCAGACCAGTCCTCCAATCAGCCACACCAGCACGACCAACCCCCACGCCGCATAGCCGAAATATTTATTCACTGTACCTGTAATGATTTGCACGACACCAACATTGGATTTTTCCAAATCGTTATAGATTTTTGTTGCCACCGGCCATGACGAGGGTTGCCACGGATAAACATGTTTAATCCCGTAATTGGTCAGCAATGTCGACCCCAACCCACCAGAATTTTTGTCCAATTGGGCTTTAATCGCATCGTCAATCATTTTATCAAACTGGGTCTGCAACGTCTTGGTCAAATTACCTTCGATTTTATCCAATTGGGCGTTAACCTTGGCGGTAACATCGTCCACCTTGGCGACGGCTTGATTCGTCTTGGCAATATTTTTATCCATTTTGTCCAAGGCTTTGTCCACACCATCGGTTTTAACCCCGAATTTACCAACAAAACCGGTTAACTTTTTCGCATCGTCATTACGTTTTTTCGCGTCTGCGGTCGCGTCTTTGACCCGGGCGGTGGTGTCGGTCACCTTGTCTACGGCGCCGCCGACATTTTTTACCTGGTCAATGGCAAAGGCCACCGGCTTTTCCAAATTGATGGATTCTTTGATGCCATCCAGCAATTTTTCATATTGTTCAACAATGCTGCGTTGCAGGTCAAAGAACATCGATACAACAATCGATTTTTTAATCGGTTCGCTGTATGTATTTTTCACATGCATCGGCACCCAAACCACGCCCGCAATCCAGACAATGGATATGACTGCAAAAATGCGTTTAACCCATGTGACGAATGCCGTCTTTTTCTTGACAGTTTTGGCCCCACCGCGGTCGATGACTGCGATTTCTTTCTTCTTTTTCGGGGCCGATGATGATTTCTTTTTCGGTGCCATTTTAATTCTCCTTTCTATACCCAGTGTAGTAAAAAAACCAACGCGATTCAAGCCAAAGTTTTACCGAACACGCTGTTTGAATTTTTCGATATCATTTTCAAATATTTCTGAAATCATTTTTGCCCCCTGCAGTTTTTGCTGAAACTGTTGCGCGGCCAAAATCGTTTTATAATAAATTTCGGCATCCCGAACATTGGCAAATGTTGCGACACGTGTTTCCGGGTTTAATGCAAACTGCGTTTCATTTACGCGTGGACATACCAACATATAAATATGCGTCAACGCCAAGGGCGCCGGTTTTCCCTGCGCACCCGCCCACACAATGGCCAGATATACACTATCCATCATATTCAACGTCATGTCCGGCGTAGGAATATTGGCGTCATTTTTCTGTGCTGTCATTTTTATCCCCTGTATAATTTTTAATAAATTCTTGCTTAAATTCGGCAAAGCGGCCGTTTTCAATTGCGTCGCGGATATCACGCATTAAATCCTGGTAAAACCACAGATTATGCTGGGTCAACAATGTCGCGCCCAACATTTCATTACACTTAATCAAATGGTGGATATAGGCACGTGACAATTTGCACGCCGGGCATCCGCATTTGTCATCAATGGGCGACGCGTCGTCGCGAAACCGGGCGTTGCGCATATTCATTGTGCCATGGCGTGTGAATGCCTGGGCCGTGCGGCCGGCGCGTGTCGGCATCACGCAATCAAACATATCAACCCCGCGTTCCACCGCCCCCAGGATATCCAGCGGCGTTCCAACCCCCATCAGATACCGTGGTTTGTCCGTCGGCAGATGCGGGGTTGTGGCCGCAATAATATTGAACATGACATCTTGGGGTTCACCCACCGCCAGGCCCCCAATCGCATACCCGTCAAAACCGATATCGACCAATTCCCGCGCCGACTTTTCACGCAAATCCGGTTGGTCCGCCCCCTGGACAATGCCAAAAATCCCGTATCCCGGCCGGTCGACAAAGGCGTCGCGCGAACGCCGCGCCCATCGGGTCACCATATCAACATTTTTTTCAACCCGGTCCCGCGGCGCCGGCAAATGCAGACATTCATCCAAGACCATGGTAATATTCGAATCCAACTGATGCTGGATATGAACGGAATCTTCGGGGCGCATAAAATGCCGAATCCCGCCGTCAATGTGGGATGTGAATTCGACGCCCTCTTCCCGCATTTTGACCAAGTTGGATAAACTCATCACCTGGAACCCGCCGGAATCGGTTAAAATGGGTCCGGTCCATCCGCCGAATTTGTGCAGCCCACCCATTTTTTCCACCAAATCACCCCCGGGGCGCATCATCAGGTGATACGTGTTTCCCAAAATGACCTGGGTGCCGGTGTCGGCAACCTGGGGCATGGTCAACGCCTTGACCGTCGCGGCGGTACCGACCGCCATAAATGCCGGTGTTTCAAAATCCCCATGCGCGGTATGCACCCGGCCGCGCCGCGCCGCGCCATCGGTTGCAATCAAATCAAATTTCAACGACATTTTTCATCCTTTATCATCATATTCTGGGGCCCGGCCACAGGACCAAAGTTTTCTTTCCAAATCGCCGCCAAATCTGCATTAAAATTGGCACCACTGGTAATAATGGATACGGGCGCATCAAAGAACCCGCGGGCGTACCTCATTACATCTGCCGCCGTGATTTCAGATGCCATACGCAGGGTGGCATGATAATCCAACAAATCACCACAATCGTTATATCTGGTCCACAGGCGGGAACAACGCCGTTCCGGCGATTCCAGAAACAGCGCATCCCCCAAACGTAATCTGTTATAGAAGCGTTTTAGGTATTCATCCGTGATGGGATTGGTCGTCAACGCATCACGCGCCGTTTGGGTCATCAGTTCCATTAGACGTTTCACATTTTCCGGCGCGGTTTTAACCGTAAAACCGGTCAATCCCATGCCATCGGCCTGGAATGCTTCGGGTTGCACCCCGTACACCAAACCGTTTTCCGTTCGCAGAACCCGAAATAATTCTTGGGTTAAATAATCCTGGAACCGATTGGCGCACATGCGTTTAAAATTATTTTCGGCATTTAATTTGTATAATTCCGGCACAAAGATACAAATTTCAACATTCTGTTTATCCGGCAATGGCATGTGCGCGACCGCCGGGATATAGGATGTCGGCACCATATTTTGTGGTACATCCAGGGCCAACAGCCATGAAAATTTTTGTTTAATTGATGCCAATAATTTTTCTGGGTTATCGATTTTCCCGGAAACACAAATGACACAATTTTTACCACTAAATCGACGCGACATAAACATTTTCATCTGTTTGCGGGTAAAGGTTGCAATATTTTCAAATGTCCCCAGTGTCCGGAATATAGAAAAATTTCCTTTTAAGACATGGCGCACCAAAAATTCGACCGATTGATTCTCTTGGTTATCCAATTTACGCCGTAATTCGTCGGCAATAATTGCCCGTTCACGTTCCAAAACATCCGCATCAAACACGGAATTTTGCAATTGGTCGGCGAAAACATCCAATAATAATTCCGTATTTTCCGATAATATAGTCCCATCAAAATAAATTCTGTTGCTGGCCGTATGGGCGTTGCTGCATCCGGCATTATCTTCGACATAATCCGTGATAGATTTGGCCGTCGGAAAACGTTTTGTTCCTTTGCATAACATATGTTCACAAAAGTGTGTCAGTCCAGCCTCGGCCGGGCTTTCATTACGACTGCCGGTTTGAAAGCCCACGATAACATGCGCCGTGGCGGCATCCATCGGGTCCAGGATAACCGTCACACCATTGGATAATTTATGCAACGTCGGATTATAATTCATGACGCATTCCCTTGGAATAATAAACAGCAATCGCCATATGAAAAGAACCGGTATTTTTCCGCCACCGCATGCGCGTATGCGCCGCGCATTTCATCCACACCGGCAAACGCCGACACCAACATAAACAACGTCGATTTCGGCAAATGAAAATTGGTCAGCAATACATCCACCGCCCCGAATGTATAGCCCGGTGTGATAAAGATATCTGTTGTCCCGCAAAACGGCACCACACGGGCATTTGCGCCGGACACGCGGGCGCGAATTGCCGCACTTTCCAGTGTCCGCATGGACGTTGTCCCGACGGCAATAACACGCGGCGCGGCGTTGATAATGACCGCCTGGTCCGGGGTGATTTGGCACCATTCGCTGTGCATCTTGTGCTGGGATAAATCTTCGGTCTTGACCGGCATCCAGGTGCCGGCCCCCACGTGCAAAGTCACATTCACAATTTGCGCGCCACGCGCCCGAATGGCATCCAACAGTTCGGGCGTAAAATGCAATCCGGCCGTCGGGGCCGCCATGGACCCCAGTGGCCCGGCATAGACCGTTTGATACCGGTCACGGTCGGCGACCTCGGCGTCACGCTTCATATACGGGGGCAGCGGCATTTTCCCCACCCGGTCCAGAACGTCCATCAGGTTATCACAGTTAAATTTCAGTTTCAGGCCGCTGTCATCATCATGCGCCAAAACCGTCGCCGTCGTCCCGTCGTCCAGGGTCAGTTCCGCCCCCACAGGAATTTTATTGAACTTTTTACACAGCCCCCACCATGAACCATCATTCACAGCGGTGTGCAATGTGATTTCATGGTTCGAGGCCATAAAGCGCGCCGGAATCACGCGTGAATTATTAAAGACCACAACATCGCCCGGCCGAATATAATCCAAAAAATCCCGAATATGTTTATCGGCCAACGATTGTCCATCCACCACCAGCATGCGGGAGGCATCGCGGCATTCCAAGGGATGCGACGCAATCAATTCAGGCGGCAATTCAAAATCAAAATCCGATGTTTTCATTTAACTTGGATATCCCAGACATTATTTTTGTTTTGCTTTTTTCTGACGCGTGTTTTGGGCATAAATCTGGGCGGCGGCGGCCCATAATTGCCGAATTCGCCCTTCATCAAACAGCATAATATCCAACGACCGTTCCCCGCGGGTTAATGTGACAACCTGGGTCGCGGCATCATAACGCACGCTAACGTCATCCAATTCTTTGTGTTTCAATCCCATCTTATTTTACCTTTTGCATTTGCATTGCACGGATAACACTGTCACGATGGGCGATTTTCTGACGCAAAGAATTCATATGGGCGGCGGCCTCGGTCGACTTTTGCACTTCTTTTTTCGGCATGTCCGGCGTCACCTGACGCCCCAGGAAATCCACCAAAATAACCAAGCCCATCAACAGGCAAATTACCGCAATCCCGCGATAGGTTTGAGGGTTTATCCGATGCGGGTTCTTTATTGAATGTAAATTTTTTTCATCACCTATCATTTTTTAAACTCCAAACCTTGGTCCGTGTAGTTTTCGGCTTTGTTTTCCCAATCGGGTTCGACGCGTACAAATAAATGCAGGCGCGCGTTCACCCCCCACTGGTTCTGGATATCATGACGGGCGGCGGTGCCGATTTGCTTTAATTGTTCCCCGCCGCGGCCGATAACAATCTTTTTATGGGCGTCATTTTGGACCACGATTTTTTGATAAATGTCCAGGACCCCGTCCGCATCCACGTCCACCTGTTCCGTCACGACATTGATATGATACGGCAATTCCTGGTGAATATACTTGTACACCTTTTCACGGGTCAATTCCGCCAGATATAATTCATCCGGCACGTCCACCGCGTCCGCATCATTAAACAGATAGGGACCCGACGGCATCACGGCCGCAAGTGCATCCAGCATCCCCGCCACCCCATCATTTTTCAATGCCGAAATCATAAAGATGTCAACCCAGTCGGCCATCGATGACAATTCAGCCACCATCGGCAACAGTGTGGGCTTTGGCACGGCGTCCACCTTGTTCAGGGCGACGAACAAATTGGGCCGGTTCTTGATTTTTTCAACCAATCCGCGGATGGTTTCCGTTATCCCCTTAGATGCGTCCATAATCAGCAAAATCGCATCCGCGTCCCCCACCGCATCCATGGCGGCGCCCACCATCGCGCGGTCCAGGCGACGCTTGGGTTTAAAAACGCCGGGCGTATCAACAAAGATTAATTGCCGGTTGCCCACCATTTTAATGGCCCGCAGGCGTGTCCGCGTGGTTTGCACCTTGTGCGAAACGATGGACACCTTGCGTCCCATGATTTGATTTAATAATGTGCTTTTGCCCGCGTTTGTCGGGCCGATAATGGCCACAAAGCCAGAATATGTGTTTTCCATACCCCAGACGATAGCACAGCAAATATAAAAGTGAACAAAAATCTTGCAAACCCAAAATTGTATTGTAAAATCCCAACCGGAGTGGGAATGTATTAAGTACAGTCAAAAGGCATGCGCATGACCACCGACCCACAATTGACATTCCCCCAAAAATGGAATCAACGCTTTATGGCACTGGCAAAACATGTTGCCACATGGTCCAAAGACCCCAGCACCCAGGTCGGATGCGTCATCGTCGGCCCCCAAAAGGAAATTCGGTCAACGGGTTACAACGGTTTTCCGCGCGGTGTGGATGATAATCCTGAACGCTATGCCCAGCGTGATATCAAATATGCCTTTGTCGAACACGCCGAACGCAATGCCATTTTTAACGCGACACTGTACCGGGCATCATTGGACGGGTGCGTCATGTACGTCACATTGCCGTCATGTCCCGATTGCGCACGTTCCATTATTCAAACCGGAATCAAAGAGGTCATCGCCATGGCCGCCCCCGCCAGTCGGTCCCAGAACACCCCGGGATGGGATAACGCCATCAATATTTCCAAGACCATGTTTCGTGAATCCGGCGTGAATTATTACGAAATGCCCAATCCCATCAACAGACAATATAATATCGATTACCTGTTTGAATCCGATGAATTAAATAACCTAAGCCGCCGATTAATCAACAAAAACGGCTTTGCGTACCAGGCAACCATTTGCATGGAAGAAATCACCGAACTGATGACGGAATTATTGTTGGATAATTCGTTTGAAAATTTGGCGTCGGAAACCGCTGATGTCATTATCACCATGAATCATATTATCGTGGGATACGATATCTGGCACCCGGTGCATGACATTGTCATCCACACCCAGAAATCCCAACAAATGTTCCAAAACGATGCCCAGAAAATGATTGCCCTGTTGGATTGGCAAAAAGAATTGATTAAAAACATCAACCGCGGCAAAAACAATATGGACGAAATAATTAAAAAAACCGCCCTGGCCCGTGTGGCCCTGGCCGCGGATATCATCGACCGATGCAATTTAAGTGCGGTCCAGCATCATAAAACCCAAAAGATAAACCGAACAATCGAACGCAATTTCGGTACAAAATCCAAATAAAAAAATCCCGCCATCCGGGTCCCACACAATTATGGTTTGCGCGGGTTGGGCATGGCGGGATTTTTAATGGTCAACCCACATTAATTTTCCGGAACCGCCGGCGTGGCCGGGGCGGCAACTTCGGCCGATTCCTGGGCAATAATTTCCTGGCGCAGGTCACTGTGACGACGGCCCATATCGGTTTTCGATGCCACCAACGCCAACGCCGCGCACAACACAAAAAAGATTGTCGCCAGCCATGCCGTCAACCGCGTCAGGAAATTTCCCGCCGCCGCCCCCGTCAGCGCCCCGCCAAACATAGACGCCGCGGATGAACCGGACATACCGCTGCCTTCGGATTTTTGTAATAAAATCAGCCCCGTCATAAAAACCGAAACAATGATTAACAAAACCAACAAAATTGAAAACATTGATTGTACCTTTTGATTACATTATGGCCCGATTTTACCGCCCGGCCCCTTAAATTGCAAGGATTTTCAGCAATGCATCCGCCGCCGCCAGACTCGCAGCCTTTTTCGACGTGCCGGTTCCCGTTGCATCATGCCCCAGGGCCGATACCCGCACGCGAAAGACCGGACTGTGCGATGCGCCCGTCGGTTCCAAATATTCGTATGTCGGCAATGCGCCGCATGCCCGCTTTTGCACCAGTTCCTGTAACGCGGTTTTTGCATCCTTGGGCGCGACGGCATCACGCGACGCCAAATCCGCCCACAATTTTTCAATAACACCCGCCGCCGCACCAAATCCGCCATCCAGATAGATGGCCCCCAGGACCGCCTCCATCGCGTTGGCCAAAATATGACGCACCCGGCCGCCGGTCATATGCCCGTGGCGCAAATCCGCATCCAGTCCCAATTCCAGCGCAACCCCCGCCAGCGTTTCGGTCGACACCAACATCGCGTGGCGCCGGGCCAATTCCCCCTCGGTTTCGGTCGGGAACATCCGATACAGCATCGTTGCCACCGTCAATCCCAACACCCGGTCGCCAATAAATTCCAACCGTTCGTTGTTATGCGCGGCATCGGCCCCGCTTTGCGTCAATGCCAATTCCAACAATGACGCGTCTGTGAAATCATACCCCAGATTTTTCAATTATTTAATCCCCATGCCAAATCGTGACCAGCGCATTTTATCCCCCCAATTCCACACCGCCAGCATCGATGAATGATAATTATGTGAATACCAGACAAACCATACCCGGCCCAACAAATTGTCGCGTGGGACAAATCCCATGGGACTGCGGCTGTCGGCACTGTTGTCGCGATTGTCACCCATAAAGAAATAGTGGCCGTCGGGTACCGTCAAGGCCGGCGTATTGTCATACATGGCATCGTCGGCGTATTCAATAATGCTGTGCGATACGCCGTTGGGTAATGTTTCGGTGTACTCGGTCACCTGGAACACACCGCATTCGCTTGGATACATGTTACAGAATTTATCCGATTTGTATTCAATGGTGTAATTGTATTCAAATGGCGCGTTGTCTTTCCAGATTTTGTTGCCCCGGACCGAAATACCGTCGCGATAATACCCCACCCCACGCAGCGACCGCGGCAAATTTGCCACAATGTACGGACGCGGATTGGTGCGTTCCACTATTTTACCATTGATATACAGGCGCCCGCCCATCACCTGGACGGTGTCACCGGGCCGGGCAATCAGACGCTTGACATAATCCAGCCGTTCATCAATCGGATTACGGAAAACGATAACATCGCCGACATCGGGTTCAGACGCAAAAAAGCGCCCATTCCACAAACGCCACGACCCAAACGGAAATGAATAACGCGAATACCCATACGACCACTTTTCAACAAAGATATGGTCCCCGACGTGCAGTGTCGGAATCATTGACCCGGACGGAATATTGAACGGTTCCAGCAAAAAACTGCGAAACGCAATCGCAATCAAGGCCCCGTAAAATAATGTATTAAACCATTCGCGCGCAGTGTTTCTGTTTTTTGCCGGCATATTTTAAATCCTTTTGTTTGACCGACATATTATAACTTGAAATGACTTTGCGCAAGTTATAATATACAGGCATGATTTCATTAAATTCCATTATGTTCAACGGCATGGACGCAACCCGTATTGATGTCCAGGTACAATTATCCGCGGGATTATCAAAGCCTGAATTTAATATCATCGGATTGGCGGACCGCGCGGTCAAGGAATCGGCCGAACGCATCCGTAATGTGTTGGCGGCGTTAAACCTGTCGATGCCCCCAAAACGTTTGACTGTGAATTTGTCACCGGCGGACGTGGAAAAGTCGGGGTCGCACTTTGACCTGCCGATTTTATGCGGAATATTATGCGCGATGGGCGCCCTGGACGAAGTCCAAATATCAAAATATGTCATTATGGGCGAAGTGGGCCTGAACGGCGCCATCGTGCCAACGGGCGGTGTTTTACCGGCGGCCGTGTGGGCCAACCAAAATAATCTGGGGATTATCTGTCCCGCCGCCCAAGGAGCCGAGGCACGCATGTCCGGCCACACTGACATATTGGCGCCGGGTCACGTATTGGATTTAATCAACCATTTCAAGGGAACGCAAATTTTACCCACCCCAGATGCTGTGGTTCCCAACCAATCAATTGACACCCCCGGCGACTTGGCCGAGGTTCGGGGCCAATCTGCGGCCAAACGGGCGCTGGAAATCGCGGCGGCGGGCGGACACGCAATGCTGATGATTGGGCCACCGGGGTCGGGCAAGACCATGTTGGCATCACGTTTACCGACCATTATGCCGGATATGACGGCGGATGAAATTTTGGAATCGTCAATTATTTATTCCATCGCGGGACAATTAAACGGCCGGTCGCTGGTTTCAACCCGCCCGTTCCGCAGTGTTCATCACACGTCCAGTGCAGTCTCCCTGGCGGGCGGCGGGGCAAACGCACGGCCGGGGGAAATATCCCTGGCGCATAATGGGGTGTTGTTTTTGGACGAATTGCCCGAATTCAACCGGTCGACACTGGAAATCCTGCGCCAGCCGATGGAATCGGGTAAAATCATGATTTCACGCGCGCGGCGCAATGCGACATACCCCGCACGCTTTCAATTAATCGCGGCCATGAATCCATGTCCCTGCGGCCATTTGGGCAACGCCGCCATGTCGTGTTCACGCGCCCCCCGCTGTGCCGAGGCGTACCAGAATAAAATTTCGGGTCCTTTGTTGGACCGCATTGACCTGCACGTCGATGTCGACGCGGTCAATCCATGGGAAATGAACAATGCAGACGACACGCCGGCGGAATCCAGTGCAACCGTCCGCGCACGCGTCACCGCCGCACGCGAACGCCAGATATCGCGCCAGGGATGCGTCAACGCCCACCTGGATGGGGCGGCCTTGGATGCGGCCGCACCGTTGACACCCGAATTGACCCAGTTTTTAAATACCGCCGCGGAAAAGATGGGCATGTCGGCCCGGGGATATAATCGGATTAAGCGTATCGCACGCACGATTGCCGACCTGCGCGGGGGCGAAAATATTGAAATGGGCGACCTGGCCGAGGCTTTGTCATATCGCCCCATCAATCGCGGAAAATACGGCGTTAAAATTTAATGGATACATGGGGGTCATCAGGTGTTCGCACGTGCAAAAGAACCGGAACAAGTCAAAAAAACGTCAATGCGGGGGCGATTGTTGCTGTGGGGATTTAACCTGGGCATGGCAGCATTGGCAGCGGCGGCAATTTATACCCTGATTGTGTTTTTACAAATGCCGTCACTGGACGCGATATTGCATGAAACGCGGCCGGCGGCGGTGACATTCCTGGATAAAAACGGAAATGAAATCCGCAGTGCAAACCGCATAATGGGCGCGCCTGTGTCGGTGGAAACGTTGCCGCCGCACGTGTGGCAATCCATTGTCGCCATCGAAGACAAACGCTTTTTCCTGCACGGCCCCATTGACATGCGCGGCATCATGCGCGCGGTTGTGTCCAACATGATGCGCGGGCGCATTTCCGCCGGCGGGTCCAGTATTACCCAGCAAACTGCCAAAAACATCTTTCTGTCGCGGCACAAAACATTATCGCGAAAAATCCAGGAACTGATTTTATCCTATTGGCTGGAAAACCGGTTTACCAAGAATCAAATTCTGGACTTGTACATGAACCGGGTGTCATTGGTGGGGGGCATGCGGGGAATTGATGCGGCGGCGCGCGCGCTGTTTCAAACGCCGGCGCAAAACCTGACCATTGCGCAAAGCGCCCAGATTGCCGCCATGCTAAAGGCGCCGACAACATACAGTCCGCTGAAAAACCCGGAAAAAAACATCGCCCGCGCCCGTGTTATTTTACAAGAAATGGTGCGCCAGGGATACATTACTTTGGCGGCGGCACGCACCGCGGCACGGCAACTGGGGCCGGCCAAACCGATTCCGGACACAAACTTGTATCGGTATTGGACGGATTTTGTCCTAGACGAAGTGCGGTCGCGGGTGGGCGGATTTGAATCCGATTTGTTCGTCTATACCACAATGGACCGGGATTTACAGGAACGCATTGCCGACACAATTACAGCCCACGTTGACCAGTACCAGGGTGCCGTTGTCGCCATGACGCGTGATGGGGCCATCCGCGCGATGTCGGGCGGCGCCGATTACCAGGCCAGCCAATATAACCGCGCCCTGGCCCGCCGTCAACCCGGCAGCAGTTTTAAACCCGTCGTTTATCTGGTGGCATTGGAAAACGGTTTAACCCCGGAATCATATGTCAATGATTCACCCTTTGCCATCGGGGATTATAACCCGAAAAACTATAACGAAAAATACTATGGCGACATTACCCTGGCGACCGCATTCGCCAAAAGCGTTAATTCGGTCCCCTTGAAACTGACCCAGCAATATGGTCTGGACACGGTTCTGGATATGGCGGGTCGGCTGGGGGTGGGGACGCGCCTGCGGCGGGAATATTCGACCGTGCTGGGGGCGTCGGAAATGACATTGTTGGATTTGACAACGATTTACGCCGTGATTTGGAACGACGGGGAATCGGTTCGCCCCTATTCCATAACCAAGATTACCACCCCGGCCGGCGCTGTGCTGTATGAACGCAACCCATCCGACCCGATACATGTCCTGCGGCCGGCAACCGTGGAATACATGACCCAACTGTTGGGCGATGTGGTCAAACCGGGCGGGACCGGCCACCGCGCAGCGACACCAAACGTCTTGGGCGGCAAGACCGGCACCAGCAACGGTAACCGCGACGCATGGTTTATCGGGGCCACACGCAATATGATTATTGGCGTTTGGATGGGCAACGATGACTTTACACCCATGGGGTCCAAGATTACCGGTGGGACAATACCGGCCCAAATATTCCGGGAAATTGTGAAATGATACCACTGTGGCATGGATACGAAAATGCTTGCCATGCGTATAAAATTGTGTATCATGTGGGTGAATTTGAATATTTTGGCGTCACAATCGACGCGAATGACTTTCCCCATCGGCATCTGATATCTTATCATCGTTAACCGTCACCGGGGAAAGAAACCGAACCCGCGACACCGCAGATTCACTACCGATAAAGCAATTACTTTATTAGCAATGGATTGTGCGGTGGCGCGAAAACATGAACCATAAACAAAGGATTATTTTATATGGTCAAAGTACGTGAAAAATCAGCCCCGGCGCCCAAAGCGACGCCGGCACAACCGCAACAAAAAAACAAGACTAAGTCCAAAACACCGGCCAAAATTGCGCCGATGCCCAAACATGAAAACGACAAAAACGATGATAAAATCTATTTCGTCGCGCTGGGCGGTCTGGAACATGTCGGCCAAAACATGTACGTGTACAAGTACAAGGGAAAATACCTGGTCGTGGACTGTGGTATGGGATTTTTAGAAGAAGAAATCGGTGCCGGCGATGTTCAATACTGTGACACAACCTGGTTGGAAAAGCATAAAAAGGATGTGGTCGGCTTTGTCATCACCCATGGCCACGAAGACCATATTGGTGCTTTGAAATACATTTGGCCCAAATTCCGCAAACCGATTTACTGCACGCGTTTCCCGGGTGAAATCATCCGCCGCACGTTTGCGGGTTGCGAAATCGATTTCAATCCGAACAAAGATATCGTCATCTTTGACCACAACGGCGCGTCCTTTAAATTGGACCCGTTTGAAATCGAAACGTTCCACGTCACCCATTCTGTACCCGAAGCCCAGATGATTATCATCAAAACGCCGGCGGGTAAAATACTGCATACGGGTGACTGGACCTTTAACGACGACAACCCGGTCGAAGCGCCGACAGATTTCGCCCGTCTGGGTGAAATTGGGTCCGACCCGAAATTGCTGGCGGTGATGTCGGATTCAACGTCTGTATCGCGTCAAACCAAACAAACGACTGAAACCGAGGTACGCGATTCCCTGACCGAAATTATGAAAAACGCGCCGGGCCGCGTGATTGTCACGGGATATTCCCGGTCGATTGCCCGTTTGAAAATGTTTGCCGCCGCCGCGCGCGCATCGGGCCGCGTTGCCGCAATCAAGGAACGCAGTAATCCCAACCCGGTGCCGTATGTTGGCCTGCCGGAATTCCGGGAAATGGGAATTGATTTTGGATACCTGGACAAAGACGAGGTCTATCTGCACAGCGAAATCAAAGACCTGCCGGCTGAAAAACAGGCCATATTCTTGACCGGGTCCCAAGGGGAACAGTTTGCCATGCTGACGCGTTTGTGCCGGGGACATGTCAAGGAAATGAAATTACAACCGACCGACACAGTGATTTTCAGCGCCATTATTATTCCGGGCCGCGAACAAGACGTGTCGTATCTGTATAACAAATTGGCGCGCATGGGTATCCGTACGCACACGATTTTTGACACCAACAATGTCCACGCCAGCGGACATGCCGGCCGGCCGGAATTTGAACGCTTTTACGACATGGTCCACCCCCAGGTGGCGGTCCCCATGCACGGCGATTACATCAACGAAATGCTGAACGGCAAAATGGCGATGGAACGCGGCGGTGCGAAATTTATGATGGTCGTCCATAACGGTGAAATGATTGCGCTGGCCGATGGGGCGCAGCCGTACGTCACGGAAACGGTCCAGACCGGCTTTATCGTGATGGAGGGCGAAACCGAACGGTCCGCCAACGACCAGGTTTATAAAAACCGCAAGAAAATTGCGACCAACGGGGCGGTGTTTGTCACCCTGCCGGTGGACAAGCGCGGATTCCTCAAGGGCGTTCCCGAAGTATCCAGTGCCGGTATCTTTGAAACCGATGACACCGGATTTATGAAGCGCCAGATTCAAATTGAAATCACACGCGCGATTGACAATCTGACCAAGACGGAACGCAAAGACCGCGAAAATCTGATTCGCGCGGTCCAGGTGGCGTCGAACCGTGTTGTACGTGCGGCGCTGGGGGCGGACAAAAAACCGCAATACAGTGTGCATTTTGTGCAGAAATAAACAACCGGGGCAACCCGGTTTTTTTATTTCAAAAAAATCAAAATGGGCAAAAATACAGATTTCATTTTTAAAACATCATGATATACTGATGTCTAAACCAAAGGGGGAAATAATGAACTTGAAATACTTTGCCATGATTGGCGCTGTGGCGGCATTGACGGCCTGTGACCGGGCGAACACGCCCCAGAATCCCGAAATGTTAAAAGGGAACAATTACATGGCGACCCAGGATGGGGTGAACATCGCGTTGGCGTTTGACCCGACGGACATGACCGTCCACGGCCAGATTGTGAACCTGTACAACGCGCCGTATATTGTCGATGGCAATAAAATCAAATTCGGCGACATGGCCACAACCATGATGATGGGGCCGCAAAAGGCGATGGATGTTGAACGCGGATATTTCCAGTTCATGCAAGGCGCCCAGACATACGAAATCGATGACAACAAATTGATTTTGCAAAACGCCGACGGCCAGGAAATCGTCTTTGAACAAATTGACGTGATTCCCGAAACGGTGAACGAATAAAAAAACATTTGGCCTTGACATTTGTCACAGGACAGATTATAATCAGCCAGCAAATTCAAAAAATATTTGATTTTGTTGGCAGTTTCGGCCCCATCGTCTAGAGGCCTAGGACACCGCCCTTTCAAGGCGAGAACACCAGTTCGAATCTGGTTGGGGCTGCCAAAAATTAAAACCACCGCATGGTGGTTTTTATTTTTGTGTATGCCACCCAGATTTGAATTGAACCAGTTCGACAAGGAGTAGTTAAGGACGAGTGCATATGCACGATGTCCGAAACGTCACGACTGCCCCGCAGCCGCGGCGCATCGACAAGATGCGACGAACGAGGGAATCTGGTTGGGGCTGCCAGGAAAAAGAAAACCGTGCTTTGGCACGGTTTTTCATTGGTTTTCCAATACTTTCATGAGTTCGTAAGTTGGACGTCGAAAATAGGCAACGTTTTACATATTTACAAACTTTTAAAAAGAAAAGGCTAGAAATCTAACCTTTTCCCTTAGTTCGTATTTATTGTGTAGTTTGTAACATATTTGTGTTATCAATTAATTTCTTGATAAATCTTTTACAAAAATATTCGGCGTGGTCTGTTCTTTCTCAAATACCATATCTTCCAAAATATTAGCACCATCACCATAACCATAAAATGTTTTTCTGTTTGTCATGATGTCACGTGTCTCAAAGAATGCGCACTTTCTCTTATTTGTTAAAAGACGCGCTTGTATTTTCACTTTTTGTTCGGGACTTAATTCTATAATAGAAATATTTGGTTTTGCGCCGGCATTATTGTTCGCTGGATCAAAAACATAGTCAATATCGTTTTCGTGAATAATAACAAACGAATGTTGTTCGCCAAATTCCCAATTTTTATTACCGATGTATTCACCACCAACATATTCGGAATCAACACCGACACTTTGTAAATACAACTGGGCAACAGTTGCATATTCTGCACATTGGAACAAATCCTTGTCAAACAATTCAGACAGTTTGGCAGTTGGATTCTTAGCATAAAAAGATTGGCGTTTATTATCCTTGCAACCTAAATTAGGGAAAGTTTCAGCAATAACCTTAGCAAACACAAACAAATGTGTAAACAAAAGCTGTGACATTGTGATATTTTGTTGTTTCAATAACTTTGCATTATCCGGATTATTAGCCTGCCGATTCACAATTTCACGCATATTTTCAAATGCCTTTTGTAATTTTTCTGGAATTTTATCAATTGTCAAATTGGCTGTTGAACCAACTTTAATAGTATCACCAATATTGATATCTGTTGCTGTTAAAGACACTTCGTTTATTTTTCTAAGTTTCATAGTTTTCCATTTTATCGTTCAAGAATAATTATATCACAAAATCTGCAAAAATGTTTTTATATCTTTTCCAAACAACAACATGTCATGTATAAAATCAGCTCGTGAATTGCATAGATGGCCCTACCAAAAATTAAAACCACCGCATGGTGGTTTTTATTTTTGCGTATGCCACCCAGATTTGAACTGGACCAGTTCGACTTTGGTGTTATTCGGTGTAAAAATTACAAAAATTTTCTCAATTAATGGTCAAAATCCCCCTTGCAAAAAAACGCGCAATGCGTTATAATTCCTGGGGTTAAGGGACATAAAACTATGCCTAATCCAAAGGGACGGTTGCATACGACAATAATCCCAAAATAAAAATCCCAGATTTCCGCATCTTTTTCCCTCTGATTTTATGCCTAATCCAACCGTCGGGTTGTCTGCGGCATGTTTTACAACATCAAGCCATGCATTGACTGTTAGTGATTGTGCGCGACTGTTTTCATCATCAAATTGCACGGGTTTTTCTGTATCAAATAACATGTGTAAATGCACCGGATGTCCGAATAATGGTCCCATATCAGATAATATTATGACCGCACCTGATGGCATATACTTAAATGGTTCATGTGCATCCGGTGGTGATACAACCATCACATGCAGAAAATGTAACAAAGTCACAAATCCATGCTATACCGCACAATGGGTAATAGACGGTCAAATTTTCTGCCTTTATCAAAGGCCCCAAGGGGGATGCAACACCGATACAAACGTCATCAGTTCTGTGATGGCATCGCAATGTTGTGAAAATGGATATGGCATAGAGGCCCAAAACGCAACACGCTGTATTGTGGCAAGTTGCGCATCACCATTTGCCCCAGATTCATATTACATGTCTTGTAATAGTTGTGGTGGTGGTTATTACAAAGACCCCAACACCACATCATGGGTAATCACCGCCGAAGACTGTTTAAAATGTCCATCGTATCCGAATGCAAATATTCAAACAATGCATCCAGGTGACAGCATTACAAATTGTTATATTCCGACGACCGCAATTCTAACTGACGATATTGGTAAGTTCAGATATTCTGACAACTGTCATTATGGTCAGTAAAATTTCATCAATGTAAAAACGCGTCCCCAAACGGGGACGCGGCAGTTTATACAAATCTGAACGCCAGTATTAGCGTGTTGTACGAACAACCGGGCGGTCAATAAAGGCCCAAATCAGCCAAATCAACGCCGCAATACCGATGATGCAGTACACAATACGGCTGGCAACGGTTGCCGGTCCAAACAAGAACGCAACCAAGTCAAAACCGAACAAGCCAATCAGCCCCCAGTTCAAAGCACCGATAAAGGTCAACGGTTTCAAAATATAGCGAGTCAATTCTCTCATCTTTTATCTCCTGTTGTAAGTTTAATTTGTCCATTCAGACGCATATATTATAACTGTTTTTTTTATGACTTTCAATCCGAATACCGCACTTAGGAATACGTTCTTGGTCGCGGTTTTCCTGGGATTTCTTTCATATTACCGGAACAAATTGACGCAACAATTAATCGAATTTATCCAAACAAAACATAGATGGCCAGTGGCGCCATTACCGCGGTCAATAATCCCGACACAACGATGGCCAGGCTGCTCATGGCGCCTTCGACGGCCCCCATCTGCATGGCCTTGGTGGTGCCGGCCGCGTGGGCGGCATTTCCAATGGCGATGCCGCGCGCAATGGGACTTTTTATCCCCAGGCGCCGACAAACAACATCACTGACCGATGCCCCCAGGATACCCGTCACAATAACCGATGACACCGTCAGTGCCACCACACCACCCAGTTTTTCAGTAATACCAATCGCAATCGCGGTCGTCACCGATATCGACACCAAGGATTTTGCCACAATATCCCCCAGCCCAAACAAAATACACAACAATCCAACCGTGAACACAGACGCGCACACCCCGATAAAAATTGACAAGACGATTGGTCCTGCATGCCGCCGCAACAAAGGCAATTGACGATACATCGGCACGGCAAAGCATACCGTCACCGGCACCAGCAAATATGTCAAATATTGTGCGCTGTGGTTATATGCCGCATACGGCACATCCATGGCCACCAGCGTCACCACCACCAACACCGTCGCCAGAAACAGCGGCGTCGTCAATGCCCCCGGCCAACGCCGGTTAATCATCACCGCCAATAAAAACATTGAAATCGTCAGCACAACACCAAAATACGGGGACATCCCCAAAAATTCCATCATTTTTTACCCCCTGACTTTTGACCGCGATGACGCGCCCGCGGCGCATCGTCCCGTATCAAGGCATCCGCCGTCAATCCCGTTGTTACCATTGTCACCAGATACGCCGCCACCAGCAAAATAACCAACCATACCCAGATATTGGCAATATCGGCCCAAATATCAATAATTGCAACCGCCGGCGCCACAAAGAACAACCCCATAATGGAATGCAGCCAATCCGCCACATCCGACACCCATGCCACTTTGACCGCGCCCGTAACCAATGCCATGAACAACAGAACCAAGCCCCAGATACTGCCTGCGATGGGCAACGGAACAACATGTTCCAGTACTTCGCCCAAAAAGACAAATATCATTATAATGCAAAACTGTGCCAAATATTTCATCTCCACCCCCACGGTTCTCAGGATACTAAAAAACATTTATCAATGTCAAAGGTGAAGATTCCCCCGACACCTGTCGCGGGATTTTTTATTATCAGCCGCGGACAATGACGCAATAATCAAAGGAAAAAATATGTCAAGACAAATACAAATCCGGCTGGATTGAACAAGGCGTTATCAGCAACAACGCATCCATCGTATTTCCTGGCTGGGATATTTTATCGGCATGAATATCTTCTTTGAACAGTGAATCGTAAGCCAGTTGCGTGGGGGGCAAAATGTAAATCTGTGATGTGTGACATCATCTGACGCATGGCTTCTTCGGGGAACGGTTCAAACAAGCCGTAAGAACGCAGGCGCCAATTTAATTGACTCGGGTCGCGATTCCAAAACAGCAACATCAAAATGCATGAAACAGTCTGACGACCGTTATTTTGTTACAACAAAAGTGGTTGACATATGGGGAATTTTCCTTTACTGTGGCCAAGGTAAAAATAGGACAAAGAAAGGGTAGCCAGTTTGTTCAATTTTAAGAACAAAATAACGGTCGTCAGACTGTTACATAATCCGCGTCCATAGGTTTTTGGTGGTTAGTATATTTGACACATTTGCAACTGTCTTCCGCCGTACCATTTTTACATTTTTTAAAAAGAAATTTTACTGAAGGGTACAAAAGATGAGTTTCTTGGACGATGTAAAAGCGCGGATTGACCGGGCAAAAGTAGTTTCTTTTGATATATTCGATACATTGCTGGTTCGACCATATGTCCGACCGATTGATTTATTCCAACACATGGAACAACATTTTTCTGCGCCGGGATTTGCCACGGCACGTATCCAGGCAGAAAAAGCAGCCCGTGCCCACCACCGTAATGTCGAAGAAATTACGCTGGATGAAATTTATGACGAAATCGTGCCGGCCTATCACGATTTCAAACAACATGAAAAAGATTTTGAACACCAGGTTTTAATCCCGAATCCACGGTTAAAGCCTGTGTTTGATTACGCCCGTGCCGCCGGAAAAAAGATTATCGTGATTTCAGATATGTATCTGGATCGCGAATTTTTGGCCGACACCCTGAAAGCCAAGGGATATGATGGCATTTCAAAAATCTATGTTTCATCTGAATATAAAAAAATGAAAATGACGGGAAATCTGTTCCCGATTGTTTTGGATGATTTGGATTGTGCACCGGCCGATGTGTTTCATATGGGTGACAATTATGAATCCGATTATGCGATTCCATTTTCATATGGAATGGACGCATGCTTTTTCTATAAAAACATTGAAATGTTTTTCCACAACGACCCACGCGTCGATGCATTTTACCAGGCCCATAAATCCAGCCTGGGGATTTCCATCATGCTGGGGGTGATGTCATATATCTATGCGACGGGGTGTGACAATTATTGGCGCATGTTTGGGTTCAAGTATGCCGGCCCGCTTATCTATGCGTATACAACATGGTTGAAAAACCAACTGACGGCCGATGATATTCGTGACGTTCTGTTTGTTGCACGTGATGGATATACCTTGAAAAAAGTCTTTGATATTATCACCGCAGGCCAAGACTTTAACACCAGTTATGTTTATGCATCACGCGTTTTTGACGTCTTGTTTAATTTGAATTATGAACAAAAGGTTCGTGTTGACCCGCTAGAGGGAATCGCCACCCTGCGCAAGATTATTAATTATTACCGTTCGATGGATGACACTTTGGCCGCCCAAACACCCGATGAAATACCAGATTGCGAAACCGGCCTGAATTTTGTTAATAAACATATTGATATCTATCGCCAGTTGGCCGCGCGTCGCCGTGAAGATTATACCGCGTATATCCGACCCCTGGTTTCGGGCCGCCGCGTGGGTATGGTCGATACGTTAAGTATCCATATGTCCAGCCAGTGTTTACTTGAAAAATTCTGTGCCGAATGCGATTCATCGATTTGCGGTTATTACTTTGCGGTTCCCAAATCGCCCAAGGTTGATTATACCGGCAAAGATTATCGAACATTCCAACAATCGGCCAATTGGGAATTTGTCGATTGGGATTTCTGTGAATTCTTGATTACATCCCCCGAATCCCCGATTCAAGACATTACCCCGGACGGCACACCGATATACAAAAAACAATCGTTAATGGAAAAATCCCGGTCCGAAGCGTACCGGTTCGTATCCGACGGCGCAATTATGTTTGCGACGTTAATGCGTGAATTCTTTGGCGATATTACGGTCAATATATCGGCCCGCGATGTCACAGAATGGATAAACAATTTCTGTTTGATTGCATCTGAATCCGACCGTCCCCAGATTTCATTAATCAAACACGGATACGATTCCAATCATGATACTTACGTCCCAATTTGCAAGCCGTGGTTTGCCACCCCTGGGACATTCGGCACACGACGCAGCACATCGGTATATAAATATAAACTGTTTGGATTTTTGCCGTTGCTAAAGATTGTCATGCGCCCAGATCGATTTGTTTTAACATTATTGGGATGCATCCCGTTATTCAAATCCAAATATAACGGTCAACAATTATATATCTTGGGTATCCCATTGTATCAAATTAAACAGACACCGCGCAAACGGCTGTTTATGCTGTTCAAATTTATCCCGCTGTTTTCAATCAAAGGCAAGTAATGATGAAAAAGACAATGAATATCGTATTAACAGGCGACGCCAATTATGTTTATCCGCTGGGGGTGCTGATGGTGTCGGTGATGGAAAACCTGAACCCGGACTACCGCGCCCGTTTCTTTTTGTTCGTTTCTGACTTTGATGACGCAGCCAGGACTCAGTTAAACAAGCTGCACGATAAATATGATTGTGACATTATCTATTACGATATGACGCAATACTTGCACCTGTTTTCGGCCATTGATGTATCAACGTTCCGGTTGGGGTATATCTCGCTGGCGACGTATTACCGGTTGCTGATGATGAAGATTTTGCCCGATGACGTTGATAAATGTTTTTATATCGACGGCGATATGATTTGCGGCGGGGATTTGTCAAAAATTTATGAACAAAATACCGATAATATTTTGGCCAGTGTCGTTGTGGAAATCTTGGCCATGACAAACCGTGATACCACCTTGGGGCATTTATTGGAATGGGATGAATTCAAACCATTGGCTGAAAATCGCGTTCCATACTTTAACGCTGGATTTTTGCTGATTAATATCCGTCGTGCCAAAGAATTAAAATTATTTGATGCGGCATTTGAATTCCTGCGGGCACACCCCAATCCCCCATACGCTGACCAAGATACCCTGAACGCCATCATTGGCCAAAAATATCCCGACGAAATCCTGTTCTTGCCGCCGGAATATAATGTCTTTTGCGACATCGATTATTCACGCAAATACAATGCGCCGACATATACACGCGCCCAAATTCGCCGCGCATTTCGTCATCCGGTGATTTATCACTATGCCGGTGGGAACAAGCCTTGGATTAATTCGTCCGTGCGCCACTTTTACCGGGTGTGGTGGAAATATGCGAAAAAGTCACCATGGGCCCGTGAATTGTTTGCCCGTCCGCGTGGTTTTAATGTAAAATCAATCCGGTTGTTTAACGCCGTGGAAATAATCAAGATTATTACATCGGCCGACACCCAGAAAATTATGTTAATGGGTTTTATCCCGCTGTGGTCGCGGCAACGCATGTACAACATTACGCGTTATAAATTGTTTAACCTTATCCCCTTGATGAAGGTTATACACGATTATCATGATTAAACAAAAAGCCTAGTACATGTTCAAAAAAATATTTAGCCGCACAAACAAACAAACAAACAAACAAGACGGCAATTATATTTATCTGATTGATTCGACAACGGGGATCCGAACCCAAATTAATCATGATATCCCCGGACTGCACTTTCATATTGATGGTCACGATAACATTATCGAAATCCTGACCCCGATTGGGTTGTATAAAAATTGCACCATACGGATTGAAAAATGTTCAGGGGCGCATGTGCGTTTTGAAAACCATATTTATTTGCAAGACTGCTTTTTTTCCATTTATAACGGAAACAATCAAAAATGTTACATTGACCGGTACACCAGTTTCGCGGGCGGCGCCATCATAAACATTCATAATAATTCCAGTCTGCATATTGGCACCGACTGTATGTTTTCAAACAACATCGTCATCTGGACTTCAGACGGACACGCGCTGTATGACACGGCATCCAACCAGTTATTGAACCGCCCCCAGGACTGTGTAACAATAGGAGACCATTGTTGGGTTGGATTCGGCGCAAAAATGTTCAAGGGCGCGAGCCTGGCCGACAATTCTGTATTGGCAGGTGAATCCGTGTTAACCAAACGGTTCGATGAATCAAACATTGTCGTCGCCGGCAATCCTGCACGCATCGTGCGCAGCGGCGTCAATTGGTCACGCCAGTCCCCGGATGAATTTGAAAATAAAAAATAACTATCCCGCCCCAATGGGCGGGATAGTTTATTCTTTTGGATATTTTGTTTTTATATCGGTGATGGTATCGCGCCAAATGCTTGTCCCATCGCATTGATCATGATAAATCATATCTAATTGATCACCCACCGATGGGTATTCGCGTGCACGGCTTTTATGATACGGTTCGGCCGGGGCCGCCGGCAATTCGTCGGCAAAATAACACCGTCCATCAAAACCATAGGCTATTTCCCGATTTGTTTTCAGGTCTAATCCCAATTTCTGGGCCACATCCGCACATGGAGTAAAACGTCCGATGGTCCCATCTGGCAATAATTCATAATACATTAAATTTCTCCCTTGGCATAGATAAAGCGAAAATAAACAATTGTCCCACTGTAATTATAATTAATTGTTATCCGGTCACCTTTGCACGCCGGAACCCAGAACGCCGTCAACTGGCCCGACAAATTGGTTGATGTAAACATCCCCAGACCGTTTGATTCATTGGTCATGTTGCAATATTCTGACCCACCTGAAAAAACCGCCAACATATAATATCCATTGGCCGGCGCAATTAAATTCGCAATACTGGGGTCCAATGTCATATTAACGAAATTACCACTGGGCATCGATGCCTGGGATATTTCATTGCGACGTGCTAATGGGATACCACCTGCCTGGGCCCCGTCATGCACCCGCAGCGTCTTGTTCGTTGTGTCCATTGTCACTTCGCCTTCAGCCCCGACAAAGGATGTATGCTGGTCAGCGGTACCCCGCCTGATTCTGACTTGTTTTGCCATAAGAAAAACCTTTGATTAAAAAAGTGGAATTTTTCCCACCGCGCGGTGGCGAAAAGATTTTCCATAAGGCAAAATTCGCCCACATCGGTGGGGATACAGATAAAAATTTTATCCCGCTGATGCGGATGGACCTTGGTCCTGCGATTATCATCAATGGATGACAACACATTTTTTATTATAAAAATGGAATTTTACTATTTAAAAAACTTGTTTCTATTATATCAAAATTTGACTCATAAATCAATCAAATTATGCATCTGGGGTCGCATTATGTCTTATTTACCATGTCGCCACCAGGCGCGTAATGGTCGGGGGCCTGACATGTAATTGGCGGGCGACGGCACGCCCAATGATGCCGCCTGGCATCCATGGTAATGATGGCACAGCCCGACTATTTCACCAGATAATCAATAACCAAATTTGCCAAATGCAATCCAAAGGCGCCCGTCACCGTTACAATTGACCCAAACACGCGACCATCTTCCGTACCTGGGGCGGCCGGTTCCGTGGAATAAACCGCCATAAAATCCGGCAATTTGTCATCCCGCACACGACGTCGAATTTTCGACGCCAACGGACAAACAGATGTCTTGGAAATCGTTGAGACATGGATGGACGATATATCCCGCTTGCGCGCGGCCCCCATACTGGTCACACAGGGAATATTGCGCGCCGCGCACCATGCGTAAAGTGCAATCTTGGAATCAATCGTATCAATCGCATCAACTACGATATCGGGCGCCACATCCAAATCCGATGACGCATCCCAAAACATGCAACGCTCATCCACACACGCATCTGGATTAATATCACGGATACGCGCCGATGCCACATCCACCTTTGGGATGCCAATGGTCGACGTCAACGCAAATAACTGGCGATTAATATTTGATTCTTCGACCATGTCATTGTCGATTAAAACAAAACGACCGACGCCGCTGCGCGCCAAGGCTTCGATTGCGAACGACCCGACAGCGCCGCATCCGACAACCATCACGGTGGCATCATGCAATTTGTCGACCGCCGACGCACCCAGCAATAACCTAATCCGATTTAATCTGTCCATGATTTATAATCCGCATTGTATTGTTATAAATAATTTCCGCCATCTGTGCGGGATTCATTCCACGAATATTGGCAATGTCATGAACGACGCGCTGTAAATCAACGTCCGCCGCGCCGTCGGTTTCAATCAAAATTCGATTGTTTGATACAACACCCGCGGTCGGCCCGGCATGCGAAAAAGAATAATAAATATTGTCATATCGCATTAAATTGCGGGCAATTTCAAAATTTGCGCCAAATGCGTGCATAACAATCATCGGCGGCAACAACCGCATTTTCCCCAGGATATTCAGCATCACATCCCACGCCCGCACAACATGTACATGCGCGACGCGACCATAACGGGCCGCAATTTCCATTTGAATGGCACAGATTTCTTGCTGGGCCGCAAAGTCCGGATGCAATCTGTCCAATCCGATTTCCCCAACCATTAAATCCGGGTTATCCGCCAACATGTGTTCCAAGCGTTGCACCCAATCGCCGGGCAAATCATCAATATACCACGGATGAATCCCAATGGCGACGGGTCGCGGCAATAACGCCACAACGTCATCCCAGTCGGCCATCCGCGCGGCATTGACAATCCCGATGGGGGCCCCGCACGAATTCAAATGACAATGGGCATCGATATACTTTTTCATACGGCGCCGCATCCTGCCTAGCGCATGTTCCATTTCCATGAATTGGGGATAATCATCAGGAATTTGGCCATACCCGACATTGAATTAAAAACATCGTCTGAAATCGGCCGAACAGAGGACCAATCAACTGTCACTGGATTCTTGGCCGGGCCGAAAATATATTCTGAATAGCCGCACGATGCCGGGACCAGTTTACCATCGATAACGTCATCAACATTAACCTTGCTGCATAATCCCTGACGTTCCTGTAAACGCGAATTATAAATATTGCATTGATGATTTTTTAGATTCAGGCATTGACAACACCGATTTATATAGAAAACCCGATTAGATACAATCGAGAATTTGATTAAACAGCACACACCGCATTTTTTACAAATCGCATCCCATTCCTGGGGCGTCATGCGCCGTAATTGTTCCACACGTTCCTGCTGCTGGGGCGTTAAATCCTGGTATTTCATTTGATATCCATTTATTTCACATGGGCATTATAGACGCCCCGCATCCCGTGTCAATGGGTTTGTTTTGCGATTAAAATAAAACGGGACACGCCCCCCCAAAGACTAGCGCATTTTATAATGCCGATATAACAACGATGCGATTTCAAAGTCGGACACTTCGTCAATATCAACCAACGGACATGTCGTTTCAAACAAATATGGATTGCGTCCAATTTGATACCAGGCCTGTTCCAGCATGTCACGTTTCATGATAAAGGCCGCCCATGTCACTTCGTACAACTTTGGCAAATCCTGGCTGATTTTATGCCAATAACCGAAATTAAAGTTCACCGGATTTCCCCGTTCATCCAACAAATGATGGCGATGCTTTTTTACAACGCAAATTGAATCATGTCGTTCGTCCAAATTTCGATACGCATCCATTAATTGCGGGAATTCATCAAACAGCGGCTGGGTCACCTGGCACCACATGATATCGGGACGGCCAGGGATTGTATCAACGATACTTTTGACCAATTGATTTTCCCGTGTATTACGGCTGGTCAGTGCAGCATCACGCAAATGAAACTTAAACCCGTATTTATCCGTATGGCGTTGCACATCCGGGTTTTCCGACGACACATAGATATCTGTTGGATTAAATGTTTTTAACAACTGCTGCGCCTTGATATCAAACAAACTCTGCCCATCAACAAACGGCCGCAGGTTTTTATTTGGCACACGTTCAGAATTTGTTTTTAATGGGATAATAATTTTCAAGTCAGTCATCGTTTAACCTTTTTTGTTCCAAATCTTTAAACAGACCGCGCAGCCCCATCGGGTTGACGGATATAATTTCCGTTTCCGGATAATAAATTGACGCAAATTCCCCCAATCGCCGCCATCCATCAATCAAAGCATTTTTGCTGGCATCCCAGAATTCGTTTGAAAACGCCCCCACCATGGCGTTATCGGCAGCCCCCGTGACAAAATGTCCGCTGTGGATGCCACTGCAATCACATCCGACCAGATAAATGCGGCGCGGATTGCCAAACAAGGCAAACTGCATCGCCTGGTGGGCGATACTGTTTGAATTCCACACTGGCAAGACATCAATATCGACCGGTATCTTGCCGCCGGTATCAATGAAAATGTCGGTTTTATACTTGCGCGCATTTTCCAATTTCAAGAAATAAGATTCCGGAATGTCACGGCCGCGCCCTTCGTTTTGGTCACCGATGAATTTGACACAGTTATTTCCCCGATATTCGGCAAAACCATCCAAAAAACTTTCAATCCCCAGCATATCAATGGCGAACAAGAAATCCAATTTGACTTTATCGCACATAAAACTGCGGTTCATCCCGATATAAACCGCATCGGGAATCGGGATAAAATCATTGACACTGGGGCCGGCGGCCAATAACACGACGTCACGTCCGACAAATGCACCTTTGTATGGTCCGAACGCGTGCGAATTATAATGCCGGGCCAAGGCATATCGCGACAAGATGCGCGACATTTCATGCGGTAAAATTCCCGGTGTGGGACATGGGGCGGGCTGGGGACATGGGGCCGTGACGGCATCCCGGCGTTTTCTTGTAAACAGGGTCATCTTATAAACCTTTGATTATTTTTTGTACATCGTCAAAGGGCATTTTTACAATCTGTTCATGCGGCAAATTCCACCATTTCAAACGCAATAATTTTTCAATGGTCGCCCGGTCAAAACGATACCGAATAATACGCGCCGGGACACCGCCCACAATCGCATACGGCGGCACATCCCGGGTAACGACAGCCCCACTGCCGACAATCGCCCCGTCACCAACGCGCACACCGCTTTGAATAACCGCATTGGCCCCAATCCATACGTCGTTGCCGACAACCGTTGGCCTGGCAATTGTCCATGGTAATTTGGGGCATCCCGCATCCAGCCATCCGTCGTATTGAAACGGTGACGACGACAACCAATTTGTCGGATGAATGGTCGCCCCAATCAAAACATTGTTAGCAATGGAACAATAACGCCCAATGGTTACCTGGTAATCAACCTTGGTATATTCGCCAATATATGAATAGCGTCCAAACCGCGTTCCAGGCATAACGATGTTACGGAACAATAAATGGATATTTTCCGCCGGACACCACGGACTTTCATTTGTACCGATAAGCCCCCCCTGCATTATAAAATCCGTTTCCGGCAATTCGCATTCAACCACCAGTCCGCCCCGCAGACGACGACGCACCCGGCGACGGCATTCATCATTAGGAATAAAGGCACAGATAATATTGATAAAAAATTTTTTCATTTTTTTTTCCAAAAAACCAACGTTT